>DATANW010000382.1:0-10865 GCA_036266055.1 Pyrinomonadaceae bacterium
TCGCGCTGGAAAGGTTTGCGACCGAAAGTCCGCGGCGTGGCGATGAACCCGGTGGACCACCCGCACGGCGGTGGTGAAGGCAAGACTTCCGGCGGCCGCAACCCGGTGACGCCGTGGGGCCAGCCTACTCGCGGTTACAAGACGCGCAGCAACAAGCGCACGCAGAAGATGATCCTGAAGGATCGGAGAACGAAGTAATTGCCGATTTGCGATTGCCAATTGCCAATTGGCGCTAGTCGGACGGACCAACCAGAAGTTGAGGGTTTTCAAATCGGCAATCGGCAATTGCCAATCGGAAATGGAGCGATAGCGCATGGCTCGTTCAGTTAAAAAGGGACCATTCATCGACAAGGGCATTGTGAAGGCCGTGGAGAAGGCGCGAGCGGGGAGCCAGAGGCCGCCGGTCATCAAGACGTGGTCTCGTCGTTCGACCATCACTCCGGACATGGTCGGTCTGACGTTCGGCGTCCACAACGGCAAACGCCACCTGCCGATCTACGTGACGGAGAACATGGTGGGCCACAAGCTCGGCGAGTTTGCGCCGACGCGGACGTTCAAAGGCCACTCGGGCACGAAGGTCGAGAAGTCGAGCAAGGTCGCGGGCGGGCCGAAGTAGAATCCGTGATTCACGGTCAACTGTTTAGATAAACGTTTCACGAGGACAGGATGGAAGCAACAGCGAGTGCAAAGTATTTGCGAGGTTCGGCGCAGAAGGCGCGTCTAGTCGTGGACATGATCCGCGGCAAAGACGTGAACCAGGCGCTGGCGATCCTGCGCTTTTCGCGCAAGCGCGCCGCGGCGCACGTTGAGAAGTGCATGCGTTCGGCAATCGCCAACGCGAACGAGGCCGCGGAGAAAGCGAACATCTCGATCGATCCTGACGATCTGTGGGTGCGCACCGCGTTCGTCGATCGTGGGCCAACGAAGAACCGGCGTCGCGTGCGTCCGGCGCCGCAGGGACGCGCCTATCGCGAACAGCGTCACTTCTGTCACGTCACGATCTCGTTAAGCAACGACGAACGGCCGGAGCCGAAAGCCAACGGTAAGGCGCCGAAGTCCGAGGCCGCAAAACCGGCGAAACTGGCGGAGAGCAAGGGCCGCAGACGTGGTGGCGCCGCCGCCGCTCCGCGAGCGAAACGCGCGGCAGCGAAGAAGGACGAGCCGGAAGCAACCGCTGAAAAGCCGGCCGCAAAGAAGGCTTCGAAGAAGAAAGCAAAGAGCGACGACGAGTAAGAGTAATAACTATCCGTGTTCCAGCGCGAGTCTCGCCTGAAACACGGATTTAACGAACGGATTCCGTTACTCGCTTAGTTAGAACAACTGGAGAAGATTGTGGGTCAAAAAGTTCATCCATACGGTTTTCGACTCGGCTACAACAAAGACTGGCACTCTCACTGGTTCGCCAAAAAACAGTTTGGAGAGTTTCTGCTTGAAGATCTGAGGTTGAAGCGCGATCTGAAACATCGCTTTGCCGGCGCCGGCGTCTCCCACGTCGATATCGAGCGCGCCGCGAATCGTTTGAAGATCATCATCTATACCTCGCGTCCGGGCATCATCATCGGCCGCAAGGGCGCTGAGATCGACAAACTGAAGAGCGATCTCTCGATGAAGACCGGGCGCGAAGTGCTCGTGTCAATCCAGGAGATTCACAAGCCCGAACTGAACGCGCAGCTCCAGGCCGAGAAGATCGCCGCGCAGCTCGAGAAGCGCATCGCTTTTCGCCGCGCGATGAGAAAAGCGGTCGAGGAGTCGCTGCGTTTCGGCGCGCAGGGCATCAAGGTGAAAGTCAGTGGCCGTTTGAACGGCGCTGAGATCGCCCGCAGCGAGTGGCACCTTCAGGGTCAGCTGCCGTTGCACACGTTGCGTGCCGACATCGACTACGGTCTCGCGGAAGCACAAACGACATTTGGACAGATCGGCGTCAAGGTGTGGATCTATCGCGGCGAGATCATGGATCCGAAAGCGGCGATGGCCCGTGGCACCGGCTCCGATCCGATCAACGAGACGCGCGTCGGCGAACGTGAGCGACGCCCGCGCACGCGTCGCGAACGTGAAGGTCGTGAAGGTGGACCGGATGGTCGCAGACCGCGGAGTGACAACCAGTAGGAGGATTGCCGATTTCCAACTGCCGATTGCCGATTTAAAGAGGGTTTTTTTCTTCAATTGGCAATTGGCAATCGACAATCGGAAATGAGTGAAACGCTATGTTGATGCCGAAGAAAGTTAAGCACCGGAAGCAGATGCGCGGACGCATGACCGGCACCGCGACTCGTGGCAGCGAGATCAGCTTCGGTGAGTATGGGCTCAAGTGTTTGGAGCCGGCGTGGATTACCGATCGCCAGATCGAGGCTGCTCGTATCGCCATGACGCGTCATATTAAACGCGGCGGCAAGATCTGGATTCGCATGTTTCCCGATAAGCCGGTAACCAAGAAGCCGGCCGAAACGCGTATGGGCAAAGGCAAAGGCGCGCCCGAGTACTGGGTCGCCGTAGTCAAACCGGGCAGGATTCTTTACGAGATCGAAGGCGTCGACGAGACGACGGCGCGCGACGCGATGCGTCTCGCCGCTCAGAAGCTCCCGATCAAGACCAAGTTTGTGACCCGCGCCGATCAGGAAGGGGGCGCGATCTAACGATGAAAAAGCGAGAAGAACTCGACAAGCTGCGCGACCTGGGCGACGACGAATTGCGAGCGGAAGCTGCGCGTCTGCGTGAGTCGCTGTTTCGTCTTAATTTCAAGTTGGCGTTGGGCGAGGTTGATGCCGTCAAGCGCATTCGCCAGGAAAAGAAATCGCTGGCCCGCATCGAGACTCTCTCGAAAGAGCGCTCCAAGGCCACTGCATAAGACTTAAAGAGAAGATATGGCAGACAATCAAGACAACATCACCGAAAGCGCGAGCGCAGGCGAGGCAGCACCGCAAGCAAAAGAAAGCCGGGCCAATCGTTCGCAGAAGGTCGGCACAGTCGCGTCCGACAAGATGACCAAAACGGTCATCGTCCGCGTCGATCGACTCGTTCGCCATCGCAAGTATCGCCGTTACGTGCGACGCACGTCGAAGTTCATGGCGCATGACGAGCTGGGAGCGACGGTTGGCGACAAGGTGCGCATCGTGGAAACACGACCGATGTCCGCCCGCAAGCGCTGGCGCGTGATTGAGATCGTTCAGAAAGCGGCAAAGTAAACTGCGCCGCTTCAGGTCTTTGGTTTTGGGTCTTTGGTCTTGGTAGAAACAGTTCAAGAACGAAGACCAAAGGCCAAAGACCAAAGACCAAGAGTCGGAGGTAACGACAGTGATTCAGATGCAAACCTCGTTGGAGGTTGCTGACAATTCGGGAGCTCGCCGCGTCGAGATGATCATGCCGATTGGCGGATCCACGGGAAAAATTGCGAGCCTGGGCGACCGGATTAAGGTGACGGTCAAAGAGGCTTCTCCTGACGGCACCATCAAGAAGGGCACGGTCCAGGATGCCGTGATCGTGCGCACACGCAAGGAAGTGCGCCGCGCCGACGGCACCTACGTGCGGTTCGATCAGAACGCTGCCGTCCTGATCAAGGAAGATGGAACGCCGATCGGAACTCGCGTCTTTGGTCCGGTCGCGCGCGAACTGCGCGATAAGAACTTCATGAAGATTGTTTCGCTCGCGCCGGAGGTAATTTAACAATCATGGCAGGAATAAAGCGCTCGAAGATCCGGAAAAACGATCAGGTGGCGATCATCGCCGGGCGCGACAAAGGTCGACGTGGACGCGTGCTGGAAGTTTTACCCGCCAAGGGAAAGATTCGCGTCGAAGGCATCGGGATGATCAAGCGCCACCAGAAGGCGAACCCGCAGGCCAATCGCGCCGGCGGCATCGTCGACAAGGAGTCGTTCATCGACATTTCGAACGTTCAGCTCATCGACCCGCAGTCAGGCAAGCCGACGCGCGTGAAGTATCACTTCGAAAGCGACGGCAGTAAGACTCGAATGGCGTCAAAGAGCGGACACTCAATAGAAAAATGAAATCCGTGTTCTTTACCGCCGAAGAAAACACGGATGAGGAACTGAAATGGCTGCAAGGTTAAAAGAGCGATATCAAAAGGACGTGGCGCCGCAGATTGCCCGCGAGTTTGGCATCACCAACCCGATGGGCATTCCCAAGCTCGAGAAGATCGTGCTCAACATGGGGATGGGTGAGGCCATCGCCAACGCGAAGATTCTCGACACGGCTGCCGACGAGTTGCGGGCGATCACGGGTCAGAAGCCGGTGATCACGAAGGCGAAGAAGTCGATCGCCTCGTTCAAGTTGCGACAGAACATGCCGATCGGCGTCGTCGTCACCCTTCGTGGCGATCGCATGTACGAGTTTTTCGACCGGCTGGTGTCCGTGGCCTTGCCGCGCGTAAGAGACTTCCGCGGCGTTTCGCCGAAGGCTTTCGACGGCCGGGGCAATTACACCATCGGCATTCGCGAACAACTGATCTTTCCGGAGATCGATTTCAACAAGGTGGACAAGCTGCGGGGAATGAACATCTCGATCGTCACGACCGCGCGCACCGATGAGCACGCACGGGCATTGTTGAAGGGACTCGGAATGCCCTTCCGAACGTAAACGAATCACGAAAGAACGTATGGCAAAGAAATCACTGATTGCGAAAGCTGCACGCAAACCGAAGTTTTCGGTCCGGGCTTACACTCGTTGCAAACGCTGTGGACGGCCGCGAGGTTACTTGCGGAAGTTCAATCTGTGCCGCATCTGTTTTCGCGAGTTGGCGCTCCAGGGACAGATTCCTGGCGTAGTGAAATCGAGTTGGTAGGAACATTGCCGATTGTTAATTGTTAATTGCCAATTGAAAGAGCCTTCTTAAATCGGCAAGCGGCAATCGACAATCGCCAATAACAAGACGGAGTTACTTCATGACAGATCCCATTGCCGATATGTTGACGCGAATCCGCAACGCCATCGCGGCGAAGCACTCGCGCGTCGACGTTCCGGCTTCCAAGCTCAAACTGGAGATCGCCCGCATCCTCAAGGAGGAGGGCTACATCAACAATTTCGTCGTCAAAGGCGAAGGTCTCAAGCGCACCATCCGCATCTTTCTTCGCTACGATGCGCGCGGTACGTCGTCGATCACCCACTTGCAGCGCGTCTCGACTCCCGGACGGCGCGTGTACGTCGGGTCAAGCGACATTCCAAAAGTGCTTGGCGGCTACGGTATCAATATCGTCTCGACCTCGAGAGGTCTGATGAGCGGCAAGGCCGCGCGCCGCGAAAACATCGGCGGTGAGCTGTTGGCGCAAATCTACTGATAGGACCAAGGTTATGTCGCGAATTGGAAAGAAAGTTATTGCGGTGCCCAAGGGCGTGACGGTCACGGTCAACGAGCAGGAGCTCGAAGTCAAAGGACCGAAAGGCACGCTGAAGACGCCCATTCCCGCGGGGATTAGTTTCAAACTCGAAGGCGAAGAGCTGCGCGCCGAGCGTACTTCCGACGAGCACGCCGCGCTGCATGGTTTGGCCCGCGCGCTGGCTAACAACGCCATCCTGGGCGTGACCACCGGGTTCACTAAGCAGATGGACGTCGTCGGTGTCGGTTACAAGGCCGACGTGCAGGGCAAGAAGATCGTCTTCTCGCTCGGCTACTCGCATCCGATCGAGTTTCCGCTGCCGCCCGAAGTCGAGGCGAAGGCGGAACGTATGACGACCAAAGGCAGCATCCAGCAGTACCAGACGACGCTGACCTTGACGAGTATCGACAAGCAGAAGCTCGGACAGGTGGCAGCCGAGATGCACAAGCTGCGCAAGCCGGACGCTTACAAAGGCAAGGGCGTGCGTTACGCCGACGTGCCGATCAAGTTGAAGCCTGGCAAGACAGGGAAGTAATTGGCGACTGGCGATTGCCGATTGCCGATTTGAAGAGGCTCGTAGGTGGTTCTTAAAAATTGGCAATTGCCAATCGGAAATTGGAAATGAACTGAGATGGCAAACACGAATAGAGCAGAAGTGCGAAACGCGATTCACTCGCGCATTCGACGGAAAGTTAAAGGCGACACGGAACGACCACGGTTGGCGATCTATCGCAGCCTGAATCACATTTACGCCCAGGTGATTGACGATCGTAACGGCAAGACACTCGTCTCCGCCTCGACGACAGAGAAAGATCTGCGCGGCGCGAGCGGCGGCAATCTCGACGCGGCCCGTCGTATCGGCACCACCATCGCCGAGCGCGCAATCGCGAAGGGCATCGAGCAGGTAGTGTTCGATCGCGGCGGGTATCTGTATCACGGCCGGGTGAAGGCTTTGACTGACGCAGCCCGCGCGGCTGGTCTTAACAAGAACGAAGCGGTTGCTGCCGAAGCCGACGGAGAACCGGAAGCCGCACCCGTCGAAGAGCCCAAAGAAAAGAAGTCGAAGAAGAAAAAAGAATAGACTATGAGACAACCCAAGCAACGCATTCCGGCGCAGGGACTCGACCTGAAAGACCAGGTGATCTCCATCAATCGCGTCACCAAAGTGGTTAAGGGCGGCAAAAACCTTTCGTTCGCCGCGCTCGTTGTGGTAGGCGACGAGGGTGGACACGTGGGCTTCGGCACCGGCAAGGCGCGCGAAGTGCCGCTCGCGATCAAGAAAGGCATCGAGTCGGCGAAGAAGAACCTGATTCGCGTCCCGCTCATCAACAACACGTTGCCGCACCAGTTGATCGGCGAGTACGGCGCAGGCCGTGTGCTCGTGAAGCCGGCTTCGGAAGGCACGGGCGTGATCGCGGGAGGCGCGGTGCGCGCAGTGATGCAGGCCGTCGGCGTGAGAGACGTGCGCACGAAAGTGCTGGGTTCGACCAATCCGCACAACGTCGTGCGCGCTACCTTCGATGCCCTGCTGCGGATGAAAGATCCGATGGAGCTGGCGCGGTTGCGTGGTAAGCAAGTCGAGGAGATGTAAACGATGCCGCGTAGAACCACAAACAATCAAGAACAGGCTGGAAAGATTCGCATTCAGTACTATCGCAGCTTTATCGCTGCGCCGAAGACGCACAAGACGATCGTGCGGAGTTTGGGTCTGCGAAAGCTGAACCAGGTTGTCGAGCGTCCGGACACCGAAGCCATGCGTGGCGCCGTCGCGAAAATTCCGCACCTGCTGCGGATAGTTGAGTAGGTATCGCGAAAGGCACACAGGCAGACGCGAAAAGGCACAAGAAAGAAAAGACCAAAATGGCAATCAGTCTAAACACACTAAAGCCGGCAAAAGGATCGACGCACAAGAAGAAGCGAGTCGGCCGTGGACCAGGCTCCGGTTTGGGAAAGACCGCAGGTCGCGGTGAAAAGGGACAGAAATCCCGCTCGGGTTATTCGCGCAAGATCGGTTTCGAAGGCGGCCAGATGCCGCTTCATCGACGTCTGCCGAAGCGCGGTTTCACTAACATCTTCAAAAAGCGCTGGCTGGAGGTCAGTCTCGCCTCGCTGGAACTGCATTTCGAAGCTGACGCGGAGATCACTCCGGAAGTGCTGCACGATCGCGGTTTGATCAAGAAGGCGAAATACGACGTCGTCGTGCTCGGCAACGGTGAAGTTTCGAAGCCGCTGCGCGTCTCAGCGCACCGCTTCACGAAGAGCGCCCGCGAAAAGATCGAGAAAGCCGGTGGCGCGGCAGTTCAGATTGGCGGATAATCTGGTTCTTGAATCCGTGTTAGGAAATCATCGGAGAGCGCAATGGACAAGTTTTTAGCCGCCGTTCGCAATATGTTCAATGTGCCGGATCTACGCCGGCGCATTTTCTTTACGCTGGGACTTCTCGCCGTCTATCGCTTCGGCGCCCACGTCACCGCCCCCGGTATCAACCACGCTCGTCTCCAGGAAGTTTGGCGCGACGTTGCCGGAACTCTGCTTGGCGTGCTCGACCTCTTCTCCGGCGGTAACTTCCGCACCATCTCCGTATTCGCACTCGGCGTGACCCCGTACATCACCGCCTCGATCATCCTGCAACTGATGACCGTCGTCTCTCCTCAGCTCAAGAAGCTGCAGGAAGAAGGCGAGATGGGACGGCAGAAGATCAACCAGTGGACGCGCTATCTGACCGTCGTCCTGGCCGGCATTCAAACATCGTTCGTGGCCCACTGGCTGCAAGTCAACGGCGTCGGCGCACCGGGTTGGGGATTTCGTTTGACGACCGTGCTCACGTTGACCACCGGAACGATCTTCGTCATGTGGCTCGGCGAGCAGATCACTGAACGCGGCGTCGGCAACGGTATCTCGCTGCTGATCTTCGCCGGTATCGTGATCGGTCTGCCGAACGGTGTCAGACAAGTCGTTGGCCGTCTCGCCGCTGGCGACACGATGGCGACGATCGGAGTGTTCGCGATGCTGGTCGCGATGGTGCTGATCATCGCTTTCATCGTCTTCGTCGAATCAGCGCGCCGCAAGATTCCAGTGAGTTACGCGAAGCGCCACGTGGGACGGCAACTCGTCGGCGGTCAGCAGACCACGATGCCGCTGAAGATCAACATGGGCGGCGTGATCCCGGTCATCTTCGCCTCGTCCGTGCTGTCGATGCCGCAGAGTTTATTCGCTGCGTTTCCGCCTCAAGTGGGCGACAAAGGCTGGTGGGCCACGATCTGGACGTTCTTCCAGACGTTCCACGCCAGCGATCCGTATTACGAGTTCATCTTCCTGTCGCTGATCGTCTTCTTCACGTTCTTCTACGTGTCCATAGTATTCAACGTCGAAGAGGTCGCCGACAACCTGCGTAAGCACGGTGGGTTCATGCCGGGTATTCGTCCCGGACGCGCGACGGCCGAGTATCTCAACACGATCCTGACGCGGTTGACGGTCGTCGGCGCTGTTTACCTCGCCCTGGTCGCGTTTATTCCGCAGTTCATGCTGAGCGGATTCAAAGTCGGACGCCTGCCGTTTATCGGCGGCTGGATGGATGCTTTCGTTACCACGACTCCCGGCCTTGGCTGGATACCCGAAGGCATGGGCTACCAGTTCTACTTCGGTGGTACTTCGCTACTGATCCTTGTCGGCGTCGCAATGGACACTGTGGCCCAGATCGAAGCCCAGCTCGTGATGCGCAACTACGAGGGCTTCCTCGGCGGCGGTGGAAGGTTGCGTGGCCGTCGCTCGTGAAGTTTTCTGACGCAATCAAGAGTTTCCCGCAAAGGCGCAAAGACGCAAAGACGGAAAGGTCCAAAGACGCAAAGGAGAATGTGCACGTTTCTTTGCGCCTTGGCGCCTTTGCGGGAAAGTTTCTGAAGACGAGAAGAACTTCCCGTTATGTCGAAAATCATCGTGCTGATGGGTGCGCCTGGTGCCGGAAAAGGCACGCAGGCGCGCTTGCTTCAAGAGCGCTTGCATTTGCCGCAAATCTCAACGGGCGACATCTTTCGCGCACTGAAGCATGCGGACACTCCGCTGGCGCGCGAAGTCAGGGAAATCATGCAGCGTGGACAACTCGTTCCGGACGAAGTGACGACTGAACTCGTCAAAGAACGCACGGCCTGGGACGACGCCAAAGACGGTTACGTTCTCGATGGCTTTCCGCGTACGCCCGCGCAGGCGGATAGCCTTGAAAAACTCGCGGCCGGCCAAGGCAAACAGATCGTGCCGATTCAGATCGAAGTGCCGTACGATCTACTTGAAAAGCGGATGACGGGCAGGCGAAACTGTCCGGTGTGCAACGAGATTTACAACGTCTATTTCAAGCCGCCGCGCCACGACAACGTTTGCGACTTTCATCCGGAAGCGCAACTCGTTCATCGCGCCGATGACAATCCGGAGACGGTGCGGAAGCGGCTTGCGACGTATGAAGAACAAACTCGTCCGTTGCTCGATTACTACGCGTCGAAGAATTTGCTTCGCGAAGTGGACGGCAATCGGGACCGTGAAAGTATCTATCGCGATATCGAACGAATCGTGAAGGGCGAGTGAAAGTAGTTTTAGCGGGTGTTACATGATTATCGGTAAGTCAAAACGAGAGCTCGAGAAGATGCGCGCGGCGGGACAGCTCGTGGGCCAGGTGCTTCAGAGTCTGCGCGAGATGGTGGAGCCGGGCATTACCACGATGGATATCGATCGCGCGGCTGAGAAGATGATTCGCGACGCGGGTGCGCTGCCGACATTCAAGGGCTACAACGGGTTTCCGTATTCAATCTGTGCCTCCGTGAACGAACAGATCGTCCACGGGTTTCCGTCGGATTACAAGTTGAAGGACGGCGATATCTTTTCGATCGACTGCGGCGCGACGCTGGAAGGCTTCGTTGGCGACACGGCGACGACGGTTCCCGTCGGCCAGGTGAGCGACGACTGGCTCAAGTTGATCCGGGTCACAGATGAGTGTCTCGAGCGGGCGATACAGCAGTGCCGGCCGGGGAACCACCTGGGCGACATCGGTTGGGCGGTCCAGCAGCACGCCGAGGCGAATGGATACTCGGTTGTACGTGACTATGTCGGGCATGGGATTGGACGCCGGATGCATGAGGACCCGCAGATTCCGAACTACGGGCGTCCGGGGCTGGGGCAAAAGATCAAGGCCGGTTACGTTTTTGCGGTCGAGCCGATGGTGAACCTGGGTTCGCATTACACGAAGGTCCTGTCGGACGGTTGGACGGTTGTGACGATGGACGGGCTGCCGAGCGCGCACGCGGAGCACACCATTGCGATCACGGAGGACGGGCCGGAGGTGCTGACTTTGGTCTCAAAGGGCACCCCGCAGGCTGTTTCAGCTTGATCCGCGTTTCCTCTGAAACCGGAAAAACTCGCTGGTTGAGTAAAGCTCACCGCGCGGATTTGGAAAAATCCCGGGGCCGATGCTATTATTCGCAGTTTGTCGGCAGCGGCAGAGATATCAACCAGAGAGGATATGGCGAAGGAAGAGGCGATAGAAGTCATGGC
>DATANW010000383.1:0-15783 GCA_036266055.1 Pyrinomonadaceae bacterium
CCATAGGTGGTCTGGTGAAGGAACAGTTCGGCACCGCGCCGGCGATCTATAACAAGCTGTTCTACAACAGCCGTGGGCAACCGGCCGAGATCCGCTCCAGCACTAGCGATACTAGTTCAACCGAGTCCGCGGATCGGGGCGCTATCGTCAACGACTACAGCGTTAGCTGCACCGGTATATGTTCCGGCTCTAGCATGGCGGACAACAACGGCAACCTGCGAAAGCAGCAGATCCACATTCCTAGTCAGACGATGCGTTATCAGGAGTACGACTACGACAGCCTGAACCGGTTGAGCTCGGTGCGTGAAGTGCTCGACGGCGGCGCGGAACAGTGGAAACAAGCGTTTACTTACGATCGCTGGGGCAATCGGACCATCAACACGGGCGTAACCTACGGCACCGGTATCAATAACAAAGCCTTCAACGTAAATACCAGCAACAACCGTTTGGCTGTACCGGCGGGCCAGTCGGGCGTGATGCAGTATGACGCGGCGGGCAATCTCACCAACGACACATACACGGGGGCAGGCAATCGCACCTACGACGGCGAAAGCAAGATCACCTCCGCGTGGGGCGGCAACAACCAGGCGCAACTCTACGCGTACGACGTATCTGGCCAGCGCATCAAGCGCACCGTCGACGGCGTTGACACGTGGCAGGTCTATGGTCTCGGCGGCGAACTGCTGGCGGAATACGCGGCCAATGTTTCAGCTTCAAGCCCACAGAAGGAGTATGGCTATCGCGATGGTGTGTTACTCATAACTGCTGAACCGTCGAGTACACCGCCTGTGAATGTTGCACTGGCGAGCAGCGGCGCGACGGCGACTGCTTCATCGTCGTATTCCGGGTTTGCCGCCTCGGGAGCGATCAACGGCGATCGCAAAGGCTTGTTCGGCTGGCAGGATGGATACTGGTCTACCGCCGGTGCGGGTTTTCCAGCCTGGCTGGAAGTGCAGTTCAATGGCAGTAAGACCATCACCGAGATTGACGTTGTTACCTTACAAGACAACTACAACGCGCCCATCGAACCCACTGAATCCACAACGTTCACAGTTGGTGGTCTCACGGCTTATCAAGTGCAATATTGGACCGGATCGACATGGGCCACGATTCCCAACGGCAGTATCAGCAGCAACAACAAGGTCTGGAAGAAATTCAGTTTTACGGCTATCACAACGACCAAGATTCGTGTCTTGAGCAGCGCATCACCGGACAATTACAGCCGGTTGACGGAGGTCGAAGCCTGGACTGGTCCATCACCAGCGCCGCGCTACAACCTGGCACTTGGCGCTACGGCGACAGCATCATCGAACTGGACTGGTTGGCCGCCGAGTAGCTGTGTCAACGGCGATCGCAAGAGCTTGAATGCAGGAACTGATGGAGGTTGGGTTGATGCCGGCCCGGCCAACACATTTCCGGATTGGTTGCAGGTCGACTTTGGTACGAACAAGACAATCAACGAAGTAGACGTTTTCACGTTGCAGGACAACTACGCCGGTTCCTCTGAACCGACCGAGTCAATGACCTTCACGCAGTGGGGATTGACGGCTTATACGGTGGAATACTGGAGTGGCTCTAGCTGGATCCAAATACCGGGCGCAAGTGTGACCGGCAATAACAAGATCTGGCGGAAGTTCACGTTCGCACCGATCAGCACGAGCTTGATTCGCGTTGTAACCAACTCTTCGATTGACGGCTATAGTCGGCTCACTGAGGTCGAAGCCTATGGACCAGCCGACACCGGTTCCGGCAACCGCATCAAATGGCTCGTATCGGATCAGCTCGGCACGCCGCGGATGATCTTTGACCAGACGGGCGATCTAACAAACGTGGAGCGGCACGATTATCTGCCGTTCGGCGAAGAACTCTTCGCACCGGCGGGCGGTCGCACCGCCGCGATGGGCTACTCCGGCGGCGACGGCGTCCGCCAGCAGTTCACCCAAAAGGAACGGGATGTTGAAACCGGGTTGGATTACTTTGGCGCGAGGTATTATGGAAGCGTTCAGGGCAGGTTCTGTAGTACAGACCCAATACCGGTAACTAAGGAGAGCTTTCTCAATCCGCAACGTTGGAACCTCTATATCTACGTAAACAACAATCCTTTAGGTGCCGTTGATCCAAATGGTGCGGATGGACAGGGTAAAGGGGGAGACAAAGTTATTAGTGTTTTTCTTGATTTTTCGGTGAGAGATTTGGGGCGCAAAGTCACAACGGTTGGCAAGACGGTCACGAAAGACGTTCCGAATGAGCCTAGCAATTGGAAGGCAACGGCGGCGGGCGCACCCGAAGGCTACCGAGTAGAGACTTTTGGATACCCCAACGTTACGGGAGAAAAAGGACTTCCAAACCCCGTTACGGACGCAGCATTCAATAACGCTCTGAAGAACTCTGATGTTGTGATCTACGTGGGACACGGTCGCGGTAATCCCGCAAACTCGCCCTTTGTACAGGAGTCGATACAAGTCGGGGGAACTATGTACACGCCAAATGGAACCGCGGGTGCGCTTCAGACGGCAGTTCTCCCTGAAGGAACCATCGTCTCGGCGACTGGCGCTAAACCCGAGACTCAAGCGTCAGTTGTTGTTAACCTGTCTTGTAACGCAAACCGCAACGGAGGGGCCTATTTCAGCTTCACCGGTGAGAATCAGGTAATGGTTACGATGAACAGCAATTGGGACGGGGTAACCTCTTTCGATGCGCTTGATGGTGCGGCGAATGCTTTTGTAAAAACGTATATGGCTACTGGAGGCAATGTGCAAAAGGCAGTAGATGCCGCAAATGAGGTTCTAAAGAGGACCCCGGGAGATAAAAAACAGAATGTTGGCGATCAGGTTGAAACGAAGAAAGTGAACTAACACAGAAACGAGACCGAATGCTAACTAGACGAACATTACCCATTCTGCAAGCAGGTGTCTTACTCGTCGGGTTCTATCTGCATTCAGTAACGGTGACAGCGCAGTCAAATGCGTCAGACGCGGAGGAACACTTGGCGCGCGCAAGATCATATAGCGCGGCGAGAGATCCGCTCGCTGAAGAAGAGTATAAGCGGGCCATTGCGGCTCGACGTGGTGTGTATCCAGAAGCTTGGGAAGCGTTTAGTACCTATCTGGCCTATGCTCTGAGGTTTCAAGAGTCCGCCGCTGCGTGGCGCAAGTTTCTCGAGCAAACAAAGACGAAAGAGTCCTCAAGCCAACAGCAATACCTGAAGCGTTTGATTCGGGGTGCTCAACTGAAATCACGCTACGAAAATCGGCAGTCGATGTCTGTCGACGAGATGCTTGAACTTACGAAACTTGTGGACCAATTCCGCTCGACGGATGATGCGGTTCCTTATGCTGAAAGAACGGCTGAACTGTACCCACAATCTGGAGAAGCTTTGGTTGCCCTAGCCGGACTGATCAAGAACGAACAAAAAGAGCGAGCCTTCGAGCTGCTCAATCGGGCGATCTCTTTTGAGCCTGCCAATCCATCGTTTTACGTTGCCAGGGGAAGTTATTGCTTCTGGGTCCAAGGAAACCCGCGAGCCGCTGAATCGGATTTCCGAAAAGCGATCGAACTCAGCAAGGGAATGAACGCTTCAGCGTGGGCGGGATTGGGTGATTCCCTCGCGCGTCTAGGTCGTTCGATGGATGCGATTGCCGCGTATCGTCATTATCTGTCGATTAGACCGAAGAGCGCGGCTCATTATGATGGGGAGATTAGAAAGTCCATTCAGTTGCTGGAGAACTCTTCTAAGCCGTGAGTACGTCCATTCATCCAACAAGCACCGGCGCTCCTTTGAAATCTTTCATTGGTCTTAACACCGGTTAGATAACCTTGCCATGAACTGGAAACGACTCAGTTATTCGTTATCGATCGCGATTGTAATCACGGCGGTCGCGTATGTGCTGGCTGAGGTTGGCGGTCGGATGTTGTTAATGCCCGGTGTGATCGGCGGTCTCGTGGTTCACGGGGCGCTGATGATGGTTTCGGACGAATTCATCTTCGCCTGGCGAACGAGCTCCGCGCTCGTGGTGAACACGGCGTTTTACACCGGACTGACCTACTGCGTTCTTTCGCTGGTGCACAGTTTCAAAGGGCAGCGAAACGTCGACGCCGAGATAGCGCCGCTAGAAAACGCCGGCGGTCCGCAAACTCGACGACGCGGTGTTTCGAACGTAGTACGGTTGCTGGTTTCATTCTTTGCGGCGTTCATATTCGCGGGCGCGGCGCTCTTCGATGCTGTTTCTAATTTCCAGGCACATCTTCCCTCGTTTCTCGGCAAATTTCTCTTTCTGCCCGGTTATCTTTACTGCGAATACCTCAAAGCCACGGAGCCATTACCCGCCGACGACGTTGCCCTGTTTCAATTGGGCCAGGGTGCCCAGTTTTTCTTCGTCGGCATCACTCTGAACGTCCCTTACTACACCGCCTTGATCTTCGGCGGCTGGTGGCTTGTCGACAAGTGGCGCAGCCGAAAACCTCAAGTGTGACACTCGCTTTTCACTCCAGGTAGACACGGATGCGAAACAAAATCCTTGTCCTGACTTTTTTGTGCAGCATAGCCTCGGGGTGTTGTGTCACGGAACACTCTCAGCCGGAACTGCCGAGTGAGGTTCGTGGGTGGCAGCAAGCCCGGATCGAAAACGGAATCCTTTCGATCGGTGAGCTTGTCATTAGAAAAGGCGAATCAGTCGCCAATGACAAGTTCGCGGTAGAGTTGGTCGACGTGATGCCGACGAAAAAATGTTCCGGTCCTGGCGCCGAACCACCCCGACCTGTGCAGGCAAAGCTAAAGTTTTACCGGTTGTCTGATCGCAAGGTGTTAGGAGAGATCACCGCGCCATCTGGCGCCGGCACGCGTCTCGTTAACTATGAGATTTCCGAGCCCGTGTATGGTGTGACCACGGTATTTGTGAAACAGATAAACACGAAAGACGGTTGGGTCTTGATCGATCTGTGGAAGTAAAGAAGATCGTCCAAAATCTCGAACACGCGCTTGAATAGGCGTAAATCCGGTTTCGAAAGTGGGATTTGCAGAGTCCCGCAAGCGAAACGATCCGCCGCGAGTTTTTTCAATCGGCGTTCGGCCTTACCTGCAATCCTAGTAAAAACGCCCATTTCGTTGTAACTTGACGCGCTGGCACGGGCTTTGACTTGTGCCGATGCGGAGAACTGTAATTCTGCGTGTGAAGTTTGTATCTAGCTAGATTCCGAATCAGCTTCGCGCGCGCATCGCCGCTCTCTCAAACAGGCATTACAGCTCTCCACTAAATTTTTGAGAAGTGCCTGGATTTGCGCCATGGACATCAAGAGACCCCCTAAATCGAAGATAAAGAAAAAGATCAAGACCGCGATCTTGATCGTGGTCGGACTCGCGGCTTTGGGTGGCATCACCTATGGTCTCGCGAAACTCAAACCGGCTGCGCCGACGATCGACAAGTCCACCGCGGTGATCGAAACAGTCAAACGCGGCGAGATGATTCGTGATGTCCGTGGCAACGGCACACTGGTGCCCGAAGTCATTCGCTGGGTTCCGGCGCCTGCGCAAGGGCGTGTTGAAAAAGTAAATCTCCAGGCCGGTGTCGAGGTCGATGCTTCGACGGTGCTCGTCGAGCTCTCGAACCCGCAGATGGAGCAGCAGGCCCTCGACGCCAACTTTCAGGTGAAAGCTGCCGAGGCCGATGAAGAGAACCTGCGTGTGCGGCTCGAGTCGGACACGATGACGCAGAAGTCCAATATCGCCACGATCAACTCCCAGTACAGCTCAGCAAAACTACAACTCGACGCCGACGAAATCCTTTACAAGCAGAAACTGATTGCCGAGCTCCAGATCAAGATCTCTCGCGTCGCCGTGCAGGATCTCGCCAACCGGCTGAAAGTTGAACAGGATCGACTGGCCGTTGGCGCCAAATCAACCCGCGCGCAGCTCAACGCCGCCGCCTCGCGACTGCAACAGTTGAGAGCGTTGGCGGTCCTGCGACAACAGGAAGTCGAGAACTTGAAAGTGCGCGCCGGTACCGCTGGCGTGCTGCAACAGGTACTGGTGCAGGTAGGTCAGCAGCTCGATCCCGGCGCCAACATCGCGCGCGTCGCCGATCCGACCTCGCTGAAAGCGGTTTTAAGAGTTGCTGAGACGCAGATCTCGGGCGTACGCGTCGGTCAGTCCGTTCTGGTCGACACCCGCAACGGCATCATTCAAGGCACAGTTTCACGAATCGATCCGGCCGCGCGTGAAGGCACGTTCGAGATCGACGCTTCGCTCAAGGGACCTTTGCCGCCTAGCGCCCGTCCCGATCTGAGCGTCGACGGCACCATCGAACTCGAACGATTGCCCGACGTTTTGAAGGTTGGCAGACCCGCGTTTGGCCAGGCTTTCCAAACGGTCAAGATGTTTGTCCTGACTCCGGACGGCACGGAAGCGCAGCACCGAACGGTCAAACTCGGGGCCAACTCGGTCAGCACGATCCAGATACTCGAGGGCCTCCGGGAAGGCGAACGGGTGATTATCTCCGACACGTCGCAGTACGATAGCTACGATCTGGTTCGTATCAGGTAAAAAACGGATAAACGGCGCCGCCTGTCATGTAAGTCGGCTCTGCGGTGTTCACTTTAAAAGGTCTAAGTACACACAAAACAGTCAAGGAGTGAATGATGAGTTCATCCGAGCCCCTAATCCACCTCGCTGACGTGAAGAAAGTCTTCTACACGGATGAAGTCGAGACGCATGCACTTTCCGGCATCCATCTCGACATCAAACAGGGCGAGTACGTTTCCATTGCCGGACCTTCGGGCTGCGGCAAGTCCACCCTTTTGTCCATTCTCGGTTTGCTCGATACGCCGACCGACGGGCAGTACACCCTCAACAGTCATCCGGTTGAGAACCTGTCGCTGTCCGAACGCGCGCGCATCAGAAACCGGGAAGTGGGTTTCATCTTCCAGAGCTTCAACCTGATCGGCGATCTCACGGTTTACGAGAACGTCGAGTTGCCGTTGACTTATCGCGGCATGAGCTCGGCCGAACGAAAGAAACGCGCCACCGAAGCACTCGAACGCGTCGGCATGGCGCATCGCGCGAAGCACTTGCCCAGCCAGCTATCCGGCGGTCAACAGCAGCGCGTCGCGGTAGCCCGCGCGGTAGGTGGTCAGCCAAGCATCCTGCTCGCGGACGAGCCGACAGGTAACCTCGACTCGACTAACGGCGAAGCGGTGATGGAACTCATGCGCGAACTGCATCGCGGCGGCGCCACGATCTGCATGGTCACGCACGATCCGCGTTACGCCCAACACGCCGACCGCATTGTCCATCTCTTCGACGGTTTGATCGTTGAGGAAGAGGCGGGCGCCGATCGACGCGAGATTCGGGAAGCCAAGCGCGAGCTGGCGGAGAGTGGTTTCGGAGCTATTTCATGATCAGGTTGCGCGGGGTCGAAAAGGCTTTTCCCCACGGTCCGACGAAGACTTACGTGCTGCGCCGGATCGATCTCGACATCAAGGCGGGCGAGTTCGTTTCGATCATGGGTCCATCAGGGGCCGGGAAGTCAACGCTGTTGCACATCCTGGGAATGCACGACCAGTCGTGGACCGGCGAGTACTACTTTGAAGACGTTCCGGTCCACACGCTCGATGGAAAGAAACGCGCGACGCTGCGCAATCAGAACATCGGTTTTGTATTCCAGAGTTATCACCTCCTCGACGATCAGACGGTGTTTGAAAACCTCGAGCTGCCGCTTTCTTATCGCGACGTCAGCAAGAAAGACCGGCAGTCGATCGTTTGCGACACACTCGATCGTTTTCAGATGGTGGGCAAGAAGGACCTGTTTCCGACACAACTTTCAGGCGGACAACAGCAGCTCGTCGGGATTGCACGCGCTGTCGTTGCGAATCCGCGAATAATTCTGGCAGACGAACCGACTGGAAATCTTCATTCAGCCCAGGGCAAAGAGATCATGGACATGTTCAAACGCCTCAACGACGAAGGCACGACCATTGTCCAGGTCACCCACTCTGAGACTAATGCCGCTTACGGCAATCGCATCGTGCGGCTCGAAGATGGCTGGATAGTTAACGGCCAGTGATCGTCTAACCTGCAGTTGCTCATAACCGCAATCCATTGACCAAGGGGCGATCGTCTGCTCGATCGTTGACGTCACCCGTGTGCTTGGACAACCCCTTTGTTGGTAATGGAGAAGTTATGGACGCCTTCCTGAACGACATCCGTTACGCGATTCGCAACCTGATCAAGCGACCCGCCTTCACTCTCATCGCCGTCATCACTCTCGGCGTCGGCATCGGCGCAAACACCGCCATCTTCAGTTCCATCTATGCGCTTCTCCTAAAGCCGCTGACATTTCCGGAACTCGATCGGGTGGTGGCGATCTGGGACAAGAATCCGAGCCGTGGCTCGGTCCATAACGAAGTCGCGATGGCCAATTATCTCGATTGGCGGGCGCAGACTCAGTCGTTCGAAAACCTCGCGCTGTATAGCTGGTTCAACGCCAACCTGACCGGCGGCGACAAGCCGGAACGCGTTCAGGGTTTCGCTGTTACCGCAAATTTCCTCGACGTCACGGGCGTAAAACCCATCCTGGGCCGCAACTTCAGGGAAGAAGAGAACCAACCAGGCAAAGACGTCTCGGCGATCATCAGCTATAGCCTCTGGCAACGACGTTACGGCGGCGATCCCAACATTCTCAACCAGACGATCACCATTAACAATTTCCCGTTCGTGATCGTCGGCGTCATGCCGCAACACTTCAACTTTCCCAAGGCCGGCGAAATTTATGCGCCACTCGAGTTGACGCCGGAAGTCGCGAGCAATCGTCTCACTCACCAGTACTACGTCATCGGACGGCTCAAACCCGGCGTCTCGATCGCCAGCGCGCAGGCGGAAATCGACAACGTCAACGGACGACTCGAAAAACAATACCCGGAGACGAACACCGGTTTGGGCGCAACTGTCTTTACGCTGGTTGACGACATGGTGCGCGCTTACGACAAGCCAATCTGGATCACGATGGCCTTTGTCGGGTTCGTGTTGCTGATTGCCTGCGCAAACATCGCCAACCTCATGCTCGCGCGGGCGAGTGGACGTCACCGGGAGATCGCGTTACGTGCGGCCTTGGGCGCGAGTCGCTGGCGCATCGTGCGGCAGTTGCTCACCGAGAGTCTCATCGTTGCCTTGATTGGCGGTGGGTTTGGAGTGCTGCTTGGATTCTGGGGGATCGACACGCTGCGTTGGTCCAACCCCGGTGATGCGGCAAAGTTTGCCGCGGGTTGGTATCAACTCGGCATCAACGTTCCCGTTTTGCTTTTCACTCTTGGAATTTCAGTGTTCTGCGGGTTGGTATTTGGTCTCGCTCCGGCGTTGCAGGTTTCAAAACCGAACCTCAACGACGCGCTGAAGGATGGGGCGCGACAGGTTTCAGGAAGCTCGCATCGTTTGCGCAGTTCGCTGGTGGTGTTTGAAGTTGCGCTGTCGCTCGTTTTGTTGGTGGGCGCCGGTCTGTCGGTGCGCAGTTTTCTTTCGCTGGTGAAGACGAGCCCCGGTTTCGATCCCGACAACGTGATGACGATGCGGCTCATGTTGCCGTGGGGCAAGTACAAGGAGAGGCCGCCAGTTGCAGCGTTCTACAACGATCTGCTTCGAAGCGTGAAGTCGACGCCCGGAGTTGAATCGGCGGCCTTCGTCAATTACCTCCCGCTGGGCGGCTCGAATTCATCAGACTCTTATCTCGTCGAAGGCGAACCCGTACCGCAGCACGGCCAGGAGAACGAAGGACGTTATCGCGTCGCCACTCCTGGTTATTTCGAAACGATGCGCATTCCGATCCTCACCGGACGTTCATTCACTGAGCAGGACAAAGCCGGCGCGACCCGGGTCGCGATCGTGAATGAAACGATGGCGCACCGGCACTGGGCCGGCAAAGACCCGATCGGCAAACGCTTTCGTATCGATGGCCCACTGGAAAAAAATCCCTGGCTGGAGATCGTCGGTGTCGTCGCAGACGTCACGCACGAACTGAACCTGCCCGTCACTCCTGAATACTACCTGCCACACGCGCAAGACTCCTGGAGATCGATGGTGCTGGTGGCGCGGACGAATGTCGATCCGACGTCGCTCTCCGCAGCGCTGCGACAACAGGTTTGGGCCATGGACAAAGACCAGCCGGTCTACGAGGTCCAATCGATGAACGAAGTCTGGTCGTTGGCGGCTTCGATGTATTCGTTCTCGTCCGTGACGCTGGGATTTTTTGCGGTGATCGCGTTGTTACTCGCGTCGCTCGGAATTTACGGCGTGATGGCTTTCGCGGTCACGCAACGAACACAGGAGATCGGTATTCGCATCGCGCTAGGCGCCAGCACTCCCGACGTTTTGAAGCTCGTAGTCAGGCACGGAATGAAGCTCGCGCTGTTGGGGATGGTTATCGGACTGGCTGGAGCCTGGGGACTCACAAGGTTTATGAAGGGCATCCTCATCGGCGTGCAACCGACTGACTTTTTGACGTTCGGCGTCGTGTCGGCGTGTTTGTTAATTGCGGCATTACTCGCGTGCTACCTGCCCGCGCGTCGCGCGACAAAAGTCGATCCGTTGGTGGCGTTGAGATACGAATAGGAGGTTTGGTGTTGAGTTCGGTTTGGCGTGACATTCGGTACGGTGCGCGGATGTTGATCCGCAAACCTGGTTTCACGATCGTCGCCGTGCTGACGCTCGCGCTCGGCATTGCCGCGACGACGGCGACGTTTACCGTTGTCGATGCAGTGTTGCTGCGCAAACTGCCGGTGATGGATCCGGATCGCGTCGTCGTGGTCCACAATCAGTTGCCGAAGATCAACCTGCCGCGCTCTGCGGTTTCGGCGCCGCATTACCTCGACTATAGCCGCCAGACTGACGCTTTCGAATCAACCGCGGCTTTCATCACGCGGAACTTCAATCTGTCCGGCGCCGGCGTGCCGGAACGTTTGCAGGCCGGACGCGTGACCGCGACGTTCTTTCCGACGCTCGGAATAAACCCGGTCGCCGGACGTTTCTTCACGGATGAAGAGGATCGTCTCGGCAATGAACGCGTCGTCGTGCTGAGCACTGCGCTATGGAAACGACTTTTCAGTGGCAGCAACAGCGCGCTCAACAGCTCGATTCAACTGAACGCCGATCATTACCAGGTGATCGGAGTTGCGCCCGCGGCGATCGAAGAGATGTATCCGAACGTCGACCTGTGGGTGCCGATGGCGTTCACGCCGCGCGAGCTTTCGGAAGAGCGACGCGGCAGTTTGTCATTCACGATGGTAGCGCGGTTGAAACAGGGAACGACGCTCCAGCACGCGCAGGACATCATGACCAACCTCGCGCGCAGCAGCGGCGCGAAGGATCCGGACATCTTCAACATCGAAGTCCGTTCGCTTACGGATGAGTACGTGAGCGACGTGCGGCGTCCGCTGTTCGTGCTGCTCTGCGCGGTGATCGCGGTACTGTTGATCTCGTGCGCGAACGTCGCCAACTTGCTGCTCGCGCGGGCGACGGTGCGCGGTCACGAGATCGCCGTGCGCGCTGCTCTCGGCGCGGGCCGCGCTCGAATCGTGCGCCAACTGCTGACCGAGAGTCTGCTGATCGCGCTGATCGGCGGCGTGTTCGGAGTCGTGCTGGCCGTGTGGGGCACGAAAGCTTTACTCGCGCTCGCGCCTTCGAATTTGCCGCGACTAACGGCGGTCCAGGTCGACCTCCGGATTCTCTTGATCAGTATCGGAGCGTCGCTGGTTTGCGGCGTGATCTTCGGGTTGGTTCCGGCGTTGACCGCGTCGAAAACGGATCTCGTCAGCTCGCTTAAAGAATCGGAGCGCACTGATTCGGGCACGCGTCAGTGGTTGCGCCGGACATTCGTCGTCGCGGAAGTGGCGCTGGCTTTGGTGTTGCTGATCTCGGCGGGTCTCCTGGTGCGAAGTTTCGGCAAGTTGCTCGACGTGCGACCCGGGTTCGATCCGCACAACGTGATCACGCTGCGCCTGTCTCTTCCGGGCACGCAGTATGACAAAGCAGCGAAGGTTTCGGCGTTCTACGATCAAGTGATCGCGCGCGTGTCGGCGTTGCCGGGAGTGGAGCATGCGGGTGCCGCGTACCAGACTCCGTTTACGCCTGGCGCCGACAACTCAATCTTCAACATTCGCGGACGGCAAGCTGCGCCCGGCGACCCGCCGCCGCACGCCGACTACGCATTCGTTTCCGCCGATTATTTCGCCACCATCGGTCAGCGCATCGTTAAAGGCCGTGGCTTCCAACCGTCCGATATGCGCGCAGGAAATTACTTCGCGCCGAACTCCGTTGCCGTTATCGACGAAGAGCTCGCGCGACGTTTCTGGCCCAACGGCGACGCGCTGGGCGGCGGCATCAGCTGGAGCGCGGATGGTCCATGGGCCGAGGTCGTCGGCATCGTCGCGACCGCGCAGATCAAAGACCTCACCGAACCGTCGAAAGGTACGTTCTACCTGCCTGCTTACGTCGGGATCTCGACACTGGTCGTTCGCACTTCCGGCGATCCGCGGGCGTTGGCAGGCGCGATACGCGATCAGGTCCTTGCAGTCGATCCCAGTCAACCAGTCTTTGACGTGAAGACGATGGACGAACGGATCGCGCTCACGCTCGAGACGCGACGCTTCGCGGTGGTCCTGCTGGGAATCTTCGGTGCACTCGCGCTGCTGCTCGCGGCGATCGGTTTGTACGGGGTACTGGCGTTTGCCGTGTCGCAACGCACGCGCGAGATCGGGATTCACATGGCGCTAGGAGCGCGTACGCGCGACGTTTTGTTGATGGTGATCAGGCAGGGAATGTCGCTCGTGCTGATCGGAGTTGTTTTAGGTGTGGCAGGCGCGTACGCGGTGACGCGAACGATTCGCAGCCTGTTGTTTGAGGTAGGCACGACCGATCCATTGACGTTCGTACTGGTGTCGATGTTGTTGGCAATCGTCGGATTCATCGCGTGTTACCTCCCGGCGCGACGCGCGACAAAGGTCGACCCGCTGGTCGCACTGAGGTATGAGTGAACGGGGCTTTGGTCTTGAGCTTTTGGTCTTTGGTTTTTTGATCTTCGGATAAAACACCAAGACCCAAGACCTAAAACCAAAGTCCGAAAAGACGAAAGAACAAGGACATGGAGAATCTCTTCAAAGACTTACGTTACGGATTTCGCGGGCTGTTGAAGCGAAAGGCGTTTGCCGCCATCGCCGTGATGACACTCGCGCTTGGCATCGGCGCGAACACCGCGATCTTCACGCTCGTCAACGCCGTCATGTTGAAGACGCTTCCGGTCCAGAATCCTCACGAGCTGGTCCTGTTCAGCGACATGACCGGTGAAGGCACCTCGATTGAAGACAGCCCACGCGTTGGCAAGTGGACGCGTTTCTCATACGAGTCTTACAAATACCTTCGCGATCACAGCGATTCATTCCAGGACGTCGCCGCCTTGCGCAGCGGCCCCAGCCGTCTGAGCGTCCGGCAAACTGAGTCGCAAGCGAATGCAGCGGCGCGTTCGTCGGGACAGCTTGTTTCCGGTAACTACTTTTCGCTGCTCGGTGTGCGCGCGATGTTCGGCCGCGTGCTCACGCCGGAAGACGACAAAGCCGGCGCTGAACCAGCCGCCGTGGTGAGCAATCGTTACTGGCAAAAAGAATTGAATAGCGACCCGTCGGTGGTCGGAAGACGCTTCATCATCAACGGGACAAACTTCACCATCGTCGGCATCATGCCGCCGGAGTTCTTCGGCGAACGCATCAGACGTCCGCCCGACTTCTGGCTGCCGCTCTCGTTCCATCCGCAGATCGAATTGCGCAAGTCGTTTCTCGAAGATCCTCAGGCCTACTTTCTGATGCCGCTGGGCCGGCTCAAGCCGGGTGTGACGATCGAGCAGGCACAGGCGAGCGTCAATCTGAACTTGCGCCAGTTCCTGACTCAGCAAGCCGGCAGTCAGATCACGGAAGAGCGACAGCGCGGAATTCAAAACACTTACGTCGAGCTAGTCGACGGCAGCGGCGGGATTTCCGGACTACGAGTGCTTTATTCGAAACCATTGCACATGCTGATGGCGATCGTCGGCATGGTGCTGTTGATTGCGTGCGCGAACGTCGGAAGTCTGTTGTTGTCGCGCGCCGCTTCGCGAAAAGCGGAGATCTCCTTGCGCATGGCGCTGGGCGCAACCCGTTGGCGGATCATTCGTCAACTGCTCACCGAGAGCATGTTGCTCGCGCTGATCGGCGGCGTTTGCGGCGTGCTGTTGGCCCAATGGGGCGTGACTGTGCTCGTCAATATGGTTGCGCGCGAGGCGCCGCTCGACACCCGGCCTGACGTTGGAGTGCTCGCGTTCACCGCGGGCGTTGCGATCGTCGCCGGCCTTTTGTTTGGTCTTGTGCCGGCGATTCAGGCGAGCAAGACCGACCTCGCATCGGCGATGAAAGAAAAGACTCGAACGGCGCACCGGTTATGGCGCGTCAGTCTTTCCGCCGCGCTGGTCGTGCTGCAGGTGGGATTGTCGATGGTCCTGTTGACCGGCGCGGGATTGTTTGCGCGCAGTCTCGCGAAGTTACGGAGCGAGGACGTCGGGTTCGATCGCACGAACATGCTGCTTGTCAGCATCGATCCGCGTCTCGCCGGATACAAACCGGCCGAACTCGGCGGGCTTTATCAACAGGTAATCGAGCGCGTGGGCACGGTTGCGAACGTGCAAGGGGTAACGGTCGCTACCTATTCGCCGTTCAGCGGCCATCAGCGAACGAGCAGTGTCAAAGTTCCTGGTTTTACTCCCGAACCGGGGCAGGACCCGTTAGTCGAAGATATGCTGACTGGTCCAAAGTACGCGCAGACGCTCGGTATTCCTCTGATCCAGGGGCGCGATATTGAGGCACGCGATACGGCGTCCGGCCCACTTGTCGCTCTCGTCAACGAGATGTTCGTCGAGCGTTATCTGAACGGACAAAATCCGATCGGTCGCACCTTCACCTTTGATGATGACACCGACAAGAACTCGTTTATCGAGATCGTCGGCGTGATTGGCGACGTCAAGACGCAGGACAATCGCGAGCCCGTCATCCCGGCAGTATATCGACCGATTGTTCAAGTCCCGGACCAGGCGGCCTACACCGTCAACATTCAGGTTCGCACGAACGGCGACGCCGGCGCTGTCGCCGGGCCCGTGCGTCAGATGCTCAATCAGATCGACGACAAGCTCCCGATCTACGACGTCACAACGATGCACCAACAGATGGCGGAACGTTTGAACCAGGATCGACTGATCGCGCGGTTGGTGAGTTTCTTTGGCGCGCTGGCACTGATTCTCGCGTGCATCGGTTTGTATGGCGTGATGGCCCATGGCGTAGCACGTCGCACCAACGAGATCGGGATCCGCATGGCGCTCGGCGCGAAGGGTGGAAGCATCGCGTGGATGGTGTTGCGCGAAACGCTCGTGCTGGTTGTTGCCGGACTGGCGTTGGGCATACCGGCGGCACTCTTGTCGGCCCGTTTGATCGTGACCCAACTATTCGGAATGAGCCCGACAGATCCGTTGACCCTGATCGCCGCGGCGATCGTCCTGACCGTCGTCGCACTGCTCGCGGGTTACATTCCCGCGCGCCGCGCGTCGCGTGTCGATCCACTCACCGCACTGCGTTACGAGTGAAAGGAAGGCCAAGATGGAGACCACATTTCGAGACATACGCTATGGATTCCGGGGTTTGTTGAAGCGACCGGCTTTCACTGTCATCGCGCTGGTTGCACTGGCGCTCGGGATCGGCGCCAACACGGCTATCTTCAGTCTCGTCAAC
>DATANW010000384.1:0-21758 GCA_036266055.1 Pyrinomonadaceae bacterium
CGACCATCGAAGCATTTCGGCTGGCATCCAGCAGAACGCCGATCGGCGGGTCGCCTTTTCGCACCACCATTCCGGTGACCAGCACCACCCAAAGCATCACCTTCACCGTGTTGTGGGATACACGCAGCGGCCCGTTGAAGGCCACCATTACTCCCCCGGGCGGAGCGTCACCAATTATAAAAGTCGATCAATCAGGCACCTTGATAGTTAACGAAATGCTGCCGATTAGTCCGGCGGTCAGTTCGGCCGGCGACTGGCAACTTCAAATCGAACCAGTCACCGGCGACCGGCCTGTTCCCTTTCATCTGGTTGTGATGGGTGACGATTCGGCGATGAACAGCAATATGACTGTCGTCGGCGCGGATTACCATTCAGGCGACACAATTCGACTTCGCGCCAGCGTTAGAGAACTGGGGGAGGCAGTCGTAGGACTGAATTCACAGCCGGGAGCAAAAATGCTGGTCCAAATGATTCGGCCCGGCGCCAGTGTTGGCGACTTACTGTCGGACAGTACCCTCAATCCCACCCAACCCTCGCCGCAAGACACGCAGAGCGCTGCGGCTCTCAGGTTGGAAGCGATTCTCGCAAACAATCCCAACGCACTGAATCCGATTGCGGCGCCGCTAACGTTGCTTGATAACGGTAATCCAGCGAACGGAGACGACGTCGCGGGTGATGGCATCTATAGCGCCGTGTTTCCGGCGCAACTCGTAGGTCACTACAACTTCATCTTCGGACTGGAAGGAACGAGCCGGTTGGGACGCTTTTCCAGACAACACCGGCAGACAGTTTTTGTGCGTGCCGCGCCAGCCGCGGACACAACACAGTTCAGTTCGACGATCGCTCGCGGCACGCTGTTTATTCAAATGACGCCGAGAACCACAGCGGGCAATCGCATGGGACCGGGCTCCGCTAATTACTTTTGGTTCACCGCGCCTGGAATGAAGCCGGTTAAGCCGGTCGACAACGGTAATGGAACATATACCGCGAGCATCGATGTCAGTAGTGGCGTGCCTTCGCCGATTAGTTTCCACTTCATCGACGATCTTGTGCGGCTGTTTGACGACGTAACACCTGACAAGCTGCCATCCCCGTTGAATGCGGGTAACACGGTGGTGTCGTCAGTTCCGGTGAATGGCGGTGACTTCAAACGCTGGGGACTGAGTTTTCACGGCGGCGTCAGTTTTCCGCACGACGATCTCGACAACAGCTTCAAACCCGGACCTAACTTCGCAGTAGATCTGGAATACCGTTTCAACAAAAAATTCTCGGCCGAGCTAATCTACGGCTTTCACCACTTTCCGGGCGAGACGTTTGGTGGTCTATTCACCGTCGACGACTTAAACGTGCATCAACTATCCATTGACGGCAGGGCTTACGGCAGCACATCTCCGGTGCGACCGTTCGTCAATCTTGGCTTCGGCGCCTACTGGTTCCAGCCGGGCGCGACGGTGCGTGGCGGGTTAAATTTCGGCGGCGGCGTGCAGTTTGACATCAAGCCGAACATCGCGGTCGAGGGTTCTTACAACTATCACAACATTTTCTTCTCGGGAGTGGACGCCAGATTTTCGAACGTGCAGGCGGGCGTGCGCTTTCGTTTCTGAAAGTGTGAGTTATGTTCGCGAGTGAAACATCGATCGGCAAGCTCGTCGCGCATTGCCCGCCACGAATGGACGCGCTACGAACCCGTTTGCGGATCTCGCATCTGTTACAGGGCGGCGACTATTCGCCGCCCGGTTTTCCTCCGCATGCAATCCTGATCGTGCGTCACCTCGCAGTTGCACGGCCCATCCCTCTTTCTTTTCGTCTCGACTCAAACTGTGAGAGTGAGATTCGCGACGCGTTAACGCGCCTCTATCGAAAGGCTGTCAGACCTGTCGCCGGTAGAATTCCGGCGTCTGCTGACGCCGTGTTGTTTACCGATGTCGCTGAGTGGCTGGCGTGCCTGGGTGTCGCGATCGTTGATCGTCACGTTGAGGCCGCCTGGTACTGGCGGACTTGTCTGCGAGGTCATGCCGTTTCGTCGCCGAGCACTCTTGTTGCTGCGTGCGTCAGCGAGCCACGGTTTGTGCCGGCGGCGTTTGTTCGTTTGGTCCAGTGCGAACGGCTCGGTGACGTTCTTAAACTTTTTTCTCCACGCGAAGCAAACACGATCTTCCACGCGCTCGCCGGCGAGTGGCAACTGCCGCAACTGGATTTACCTGCAAGACCCGCATTCGGTCCTGCCGAGTATCCGCAAAGGTCGGCCTCTTCTCAATTGCCGCGCACACACGGTCAAGCTACTGCCGAAATTGCCCGAAATCACAATGAAGGTGTCGTCGAGAGCGGAATGAACCCGCTGTGGCAGGCGTGGGTATCGCTGTCGGAAAAATTGTGCGCAGCATTGCCGGTTGAGACCCAACGTTTGCTGGCCAGTGCAGCCGCACTGTTTCATGCGCCGGCAATGGCACGCTCTGCAAACTTCGCCAGAGAAGTCAATCAATGGCTAGCAACAAATGCGCGTCACGCGACACGGACTGAAGCATCACGCAGTACCGCTTCGCTCCCTGTCGCACCGGTTCGCGTGTTGCCCCAGGCCGGTCGCCGCGTAGATGCAACACCGGTGAGTGACAACGCAGCGGCACCTGACGATCGTTCACTGCCACTGAGCAGCGCTCGGGAACAGGGCGCTGAACAGGTCGAGGCGCCGCATTCCTTCGCCACGCCCGAAACGTCATCAGCAGTAAGAAACGACGAAGCGCCTCGCGAAAGCGAAATAGCGCCGTTGCCTTTTTGGGCGGATCTTCCCGGCTGCGAGACAAAGATTGGCGGCGTGCTTTTTCTTCTCAACCTCCTGCAACGGATGCGACTGCCCGAATGTTTCGACGAGCAGCTTGATCTGTCCGCGCATGTCAGTGGTTGGGGATTGCTGGAGCTGCTCGGCAAGGCCTTGCTTGGACCAACGTCTAAAACGTTCGGCGACGATCCACTTTGGCAGACATTGCAGCGTCTGGACGGCAGAAGTGAGAGAGAAGCTCCGGGCGCGTCGCTTCCGGACGTAGCTGAGTTTCGCCTGCCGGAAAGATGGCTCAAATTCATCGACCGCGAATCGTTAGTCGATCAATCACGTACTGCCTTCACCAACCGGATGCAGGAAATGATCGGGTGGTCAGATTTGTCGCCCTCGATGCAACGCTGGATGTGCTGGGCGTTTCCGTTTCTTCATCACGTTTTGCTGCGAGCGCTCGGTGAAGAGGTCGCCACGCCCGAAGATCTTGAAACAGTCTTACTGCAAAAAGCCGGAACGCTTTATTGCACCGCCACGCACGTCGACCTGGTGATGCGTATGGACCAGATTGCTCTGCCGGTGCGCCAGGCGGGCCTCGATGCCAATCCTGGTTGGCTACCCGATCTGATGCGCGTCGTGTCGTTTCACTTTGAATAGGAGTCGATAGGAATGTCGCCAAATGTGAGGCCCTTTGCAGATCTGCCTCGAAATGCAGTTGGCGATTTTCGCCTGCACTTCTATTCAGCAGTGCTGTGCATCACCAACTACCTGCGCCACCTGCAAGAAGTGGTGGGCCAATCACCGATTCACCGGTCGGGCCTGCTTCCGTTTTTGACCGGCTACGAGCGAGAGCTGCGCGCCTGTATTCCTGATGAGATCGACTTGAGTGATGCGACGCCATGGTGGCGCGAACAGATGGAAAACTGGGAACAGGAAACAACTGCCAGGCTGCCGTTGCGTACGCTGGCGCAAGGTCTACAGTTAACGCGCTCGGAGTTGACTGCCTTGATGCTCGCCGGCGTGGTCGAGGAAGACATTCGCTTCGGTTCACTTTTTGCCGCACTGCAAGAACCATTGGCAGCACGCCGCCCATGTCTGGGACTCATCGCTGCGCTCTCGTCGATCGAAGATCCCCAGGATGAACTCAGAGATTCGTGGTCGGCAGTGCAGCGACTGGTCCAGTGTGGTCTGGTTGTCGCTGAGAACCAGACAGCGCCGCGCGCCGAGTGGGTGCTGCGCGTGCCTCATGTGCTTTGGGACGTCATCCGCGGCCGCGTAACCGCCGACATCAATCCCGGCTGCAGGATCATTTCACGCCGGGAGTTTCCGCCGTTAAAAAGGCTGGTGCTTGATGCGGAACTACTGCAACGAGTCGCTCGAGTTCCGCGAGCGATGATCAGCACTCAAGTTGACGCGATAATCGTTCGCGGAATGGCGGACAGCGGACGGCGCACCGTGATGGGGTCGCTCGCACGTTCGTTGCGCCGCGATCTCCTGTTCTACGAATGTCGCGGTGTTGTCGATGCCACTGATGAAACGTGGCAAATGATGGGGCCACTCGCGACCCTGACAGGTGCTTTGCCCGCGATTGCGATCGATCCTGCGCCTGGCGAGACGATTGAATTACCACCGCTCAAATGTTATCGCGGGCCGGTTGGCGTCGTTATGCGACGTGAAGGTGGAGTGAAAGGGGAAAACCTCGAGCAAGCTCTGACTCTGACGTTGCCATCGCCCTCGCCCGATCATCGTGAGAGCATTTGGCAATCCACGCTCGGCGAACACACTGGACCGGAGCTGGAAGCGATTGTCGATCGCTTCATCCTGCCGCTTGGGAATGTCCATCGTGCTGCGCGCATTGCAACGACCTACGCGCTGTTGGAACGTCGCGACGCAGTTACCTCGGCGGACGTTCAGCAGGCCTGCCGGTCGCTGAATCGCCAGAAGCTCGATACGTTGGCCCATCGCCTGACAACGAGTGGCGGTTGGAATGACGTTGTGCTGAACGAGACGACCACGCAGGAACTGCTCGAGCTCGAGTGTCGTTGCCGCCAGCGAGAGAAGTTATTAGCCAATCTCGGGCCTGCCTTTCACAGTGCAATGAATTGCGGCGTGCGTGCTCTTTTCAATGGGCCGAGCGGTACGGGAAAAACCCTCGCCGCGAAGATTCTGGCCGCTGTTCTGCAAACAGATGTCTATCGAGTGGATCTCGCTTCTATCGTCAATAAGTACATCGGCGAAACGGAGAAGAACCTCAGCCAGTTGCTCGCGCGTGCCGAAGAACTGGATGTAATTCTGCTGATCGACGAAGGCGATGCGTTGATGACCAACCGCACGGACGTGAAGTCTGCCAACGATCGCTACGCCAACCTTGAAACCAACTATCTCCTGCAGCGGCTCGAAACTTACCAGGGCATCGTCATCGTCACCACCAACGCAGGCAATCGTATCGATGCGGCGTTTCAGCGGCGGTTCGACGTGATTATCGACTTTCAGCCGCCCGACGCTCTTGAACGACTGCACATCTGGCAGCATCACTTAGCACCGGGACACCGAGTCAGCCTGGAGACTTTGCAGCACATTGCGCACCAGTGTTGTCTGACGGGAGGTCAGATTCGAAACGCTTCGCTCTATGCCGCTTTGCTCGCGGTGGATGCTGGTCGCGAAGTTAACGATGCGGATCTGGAGACGGCGGTCCAACGTGAATATCGCAAGGCGGGTGCCTCCTATCCACTCAAGTATCAAGCCACTGTCAGTAACGGGCACGACAGCGCGCTGGAAAAGTTTTTGGCGGAGGTAAGTTGAGTTATGCCGCTTGCGCGATCCGGGCTTCGTCGAAAGGGGAAAGCAAACGAAGAGGCGCCCCCACAATCTGGTTCTGTTTCAAGTGAGACGGTAACGCCGGCCCAAGCGAAACAAATGCCTGCCTACGCGAGCGGGCAGGGAACGGTTATCGGCGTGCCGTTACACGATGGAGCGCCGGCGCGAACCCCAACCCCCGCTGTCGCTTCAGCACTCCCGGAAGAAGAGACAACTCAAACCAGCAACGCACCAGAGGGCACACAAAAACCTGACATATCGGGAACCGGTGAGCAGCTTCACTCCACCGGTCATTCAGTAACACTTCAAGGTCGAACCGACGCCGACTATCGGAGCTCATTCCGTACCGAGAATGTCAGGACAAGGCCGGCTACAGGCTGCGAAGGGTGCGATGCGAGTGACTGCGTTCGCGCACGCGGCATTCTTGTCTCGACCTACACCGTAACCACGACGGTCACTCTCCCGAGTGTCAACGACTTTCCCAATCTGACGCCGTGCCAGCGCCAGCGCGTACAGAACGCCATTACGAACGTACTCGCGCCTCACGAACAAAGGCATGTAAGGGCCTTTCGAACGTACAGCGGAACGACGCGGCAGGCATTCGATCTGACAGTCTGTCGCGACGCTTTAGACGGCGCCATGCAGAGTATGCACGACGGCGAGCAGAGCACTCGACAAACAGCGGCGCAGGCACGCAGCGATGCGCTCGATCCGTTCAGCTTTGAGGTGGACCTTGATTGTGAAGAGCCGCCGCCGCCGAATGGTGGGAAACGGAGTGCTGCCGATACTGGTGCTACCGAGGATGAAGAGAAGGAGGCTTGAGTCCTTTTATAGAGAGCGAGAATAGAGCGACAGCGAGTCGTCTGTCTCTGCGAGTTGTCGATGCATGAGTCTTCCACCAAAGCCCCGAAGAATGGAAAGCCTGCCGGCGCGGGCGAGTCGTCGTCTGAGGCGGCTTACAGTGGTGCGATCAATTCTGTTCAAGCGCAAATGATGCCGGCGTACGCGCTGGGATCTCCGATCCAGACCAAACTTACGATCGGCCATCCGGATGATCCTTACGAACGGGAGGCCGACAGCGTCGCGCAGCGAATCACCAACAATCAACCGGTGACCTCGATCTCGGCGGTGCCTCCCAACGGTCTACAACGAATAGTGCAGCGGCAAGTCGAACCGGGTGACGAGGAACGAGAGAACGATAACGAACAGGAAGAAGAATTAGCTCAGCCACTCCTGATCCAACGCGAACCCACCGGTGAGAGCGCCGAGACCGATAACGAAAAAGAAGAAGAACTGGCTCAGCCACTCCTCATCCAACGCGAACCCACCGGTGAAAGCGCCGAGAACGATAACGAACAGGAAGAAGAACTGGCCCAGCCGCTACTGATTCAACGTGAACCAGCCGGTGAAAGTCCCGAAGAAGATCCGAAGGAGACGCAGCCCGAGACCAGCATTGTGCAACCGTGTGGCTGCAAAGGTTCATGTTCGTGCGGAGTAGTGCAGAGGAGCGCTCACGGGAATGGACCTGGAAGCACAGGCAAAGACGCTGTGAAGCAGGCAATTCACCAACAGGGCTCCGGCGAATCATTCCGTCCCGATGTGCAACATGCCATCGAGTCGCAGACTGGATTCGACATGAGCGGCGTCCGCATACATCGCGACAACACCTCTCAGAACGCCAACCGAAGCCTTAACGCGCGTGCATTCACACATGGAAACGATATTTGGCTTGGTGCAGGTGAGTCGCCTCATGATTTGAGCCTGATGGCTCACGAGGCAACCCACGTGGTCCAGCAGAACGCCGGTGGTAGTTCTCTGCAAACAATTCAGCGCAAGCCTTCAGATTACCAACATCCTGAGGACGGAGGCGCTGTCAGAGGACGATTGAACGAGCGTTTTGAGGAAGTCGAGGATGCGGACGAAGCCGAGGAGCATAGAGAGGTCGACCCCGCAGAAAAGCGACGGAAATCATCTGAGCTCCGCGGCGAAACAAGGCCTGACGTTGATCGGCCGGCGCAGGAACAACCACGCGTCGAACAGAGGGCTGCAGCCGTTGAGCGGGAGACTGAAACTCCTCCCGAGCCAGTTGTAGAACCTCAGGCAGTGGCGGAACCGGCGAAAGAGGAACGCCGCGGAGAGGCAATGGGCGCGGCAGAGCAGGCTGCTGCCTTGGCCCAACAGGCTTTTGCCGCTGCCGGCGCACAGCCTGAACCTCCAGGCGAGGTCGAGGTGCAGTCGCCCGAACCGGTGATGCCGGTCGATTCGGCAGGTGAGCCCCTGGCAGCAGATCCTGAAGCTGAAGGAGCGCTGGCTAATCTTGCAGATCGCGCCCAATACCTGCGCGAGCAGGGCACCTTGATGCGCGCGCAAGCAGCCGAGGGACGCAGCAACGCCGAAGTCACGCGCGGTAATCTCGCCAGAGTGACGAGTGAAGTCACCAAGGCCGAAGAAGGAATCACGACCGCCCAGACGCATACAACATACCGTCGTGAGGTAGTCGGCCAGGCCCAACAAGCGCTGGGCGTTTCCGAACAGAAGGCGGCGACGGTCGCAGCCGAAGCGCCGGACTATCAGGCCAAAGCAGACGAGGGCAGGGAAGATAGTGGTCCAATGTCAGGAGAAGCTAACGCTCTCGTGGCAGAAAATACTGCTAACACGCCGGAAGATGAAGACGCTGCCGAAGACTCCCGCGAACAAGGGGAGAAGATGAACCAGGTGAGCGGCGACGCTGCAACCATGGACGGCGCCATCGCGCAAACTCGTGCGCGCGCGACTTCGCTGGGAGCCGACGCAGCACAGGCCGCTGAAATGAACACGCAAACCAGGGGCACCATCGACTCGAGCACCCAGCAACTGGATCAACTTGATGAACGCCTCACGCAACATTCCGCACAGGCCTCCCAGGCACGCGCGCAGGTTCAAAGCATGGCCTCGCAACCTGACGACCTTCGCACGCGGTCCAATCAGCTCGAACAGCAGGGCCAGGACTTGATCGCTTCGTCGTTTGAGATCGAAGGTCGTCTCCACGACGTTCAAAGTAACTACGCAGCCGGAACGGCTTCCGTGCCCGCTATCGAACCGTGGGAAGGCGAGGTGCCCGAGGAAGAGTCGAGTGCTGCAGGCGCAATCCAGCTAACGCCGAGTGACGAGAATCCCTCACACACGGCAGCACCGGGTGAAGAAGTTGGTCCTGTTTCGCCAGTGAGGATTCCACCCACGTCCGGCGTCACTGAGTCCACAGTGCCACCTGCGCCGTCAGTCACAACCACACCAACGCCGGTAACAACAGCACCCGCGGCTTCGGTGACGTCGTCAGTCACGAGCACACCGGCGTCGCAGCCCGGCACGGAATCAGAACCAACAACTGAATCCGAAGCAGCTCCCGAGACGGAAGAACAAGCGACGGAGGAAAGAGCGGCACAGCCAGCAGCCTCTTCTGGCGAACAGGCTGCCGCGCCGGCGATTCCGGAAGCCGGAGAGGCCGGCGCTGCGGAGCAAGGCTTGCCCGAATTGGCCGAATTGGAACCGGTCGAGCCCGAACGAGTCGATGTGAACCGCCAGTTACCTCCGTGGTTGACGGGCATCAATCCCGAATCGCAGCAGAATCACGATCAAGCAGCTGACGAACAGCAAAATCAACGTCGCGAAGAGATCGCTGCCATCAATCGAATGGCGCGCGGACGGCCAATCTCTCAATTGGGTGCGGGCGAGCGTTTGGGAATAGCAATGCGGTTGGTTGGCGGTCGCTACTTCGGCATGGTGTCCAACATTCGTTGGCCGGGCTGGGGCGGCTTGGCGCGGACGCTGCTTGATCCACGTTCGATGCTGACGGGCGCGACTGGCGGATTGAACATGATTCTGAACGCCGGTTCCAGCCTATTGAGCGCTGAGCGTTGGCGTCGGGATCCGCTCGGTAATCTCTTGAAATCGAGCGCAGACATTGCGACCGGTCTGGCAATTATCCTGGGCAGCATCACCGCTTTGGCCGGACTTGTCGCCGCCGTTATGGGCGCGTTGATCTTAGTCACGTTCGGTTTCGCAGCGCCGATCGCGATCCCCGTGATCTCGGTCTGCACCACCATCATCACGACCGTGGGCGGATGGACCATTGTGGTCGGAAAGATCGCTTTGGTCTTACAGGCACTCTCTCTGATCAAGAATTTGATCGACGCCGCCACGGCGCAAACGGCGTCGGACCTACAGCGCGAAGCTGGTGAGATTCAGTCAGACATCAACGGCGGTTTCGCAGCGGCGATGAGCATTGTTGGCGCGAAAGGGGCGCAGGCTGGGATTGGAAGATTGAACAGTCGCGTCGCGCGCACAGTTAGTCTATCGCGCCGTGTCGGCGGCGCCCGCAATTTGGCGCGCCTGCGACTGGGTACAGCGCCGGGACGTATTGGAAGGTCACTGCGGAGGTTACCGGGCCGCATCGGGCAGGGCGTTAGGCAACGCATTCGAGGCGCGCGCGAGGCGATTACCTCAGTGCCTAAACGCATCAGGCAGCGGATCAGCTCCGTGCGCGAACGATTCCGCCGGGGTGGGCGACCAAACCGTTCTGCCATTGGGCCGCATGGCGACACGTTGCGTAATACTGGGAGGAAGAGCGGCAGAAATCTGACTCAGCACGAAGTGGACGCCGAGCTGGATGTCGTTAGAAACACACCTCCACGGCGGACGGTTCGAGGAGAGTACGACGCTGAAGTTACGCTTCCGAACGGTCACACGTGGAGGCGCAATAGCCGGACAGGCACGTGGTGTCGCTTCTCAAAACAACCTGATATCTGCCACATTCTTGGGACACTTCCGGGGAGGGGCTCTCGTAGGTATCAGGAGTTACAAAGCATTGGTCGTCAAATGCGAAGTGCTCGATCATACGCGACGCGTGGAAACTACAGTGTCCGCGGGCGTGGCACAAGCTTGGCTAGTGTGAACCGCACTGAGGCTGATTTTCTCGGCAAACGATTTGTCGGTGATGGTCACGTCATAAGCGATGAAGGCATTCATGTCTCGAGAACCTTTGTCGGCCAGGACGGTAATACGTATAGGAGAGTTTATCGACCGCCTCAAGCTAAGCCGCAGAATTGGAGAAGTGGAACGGGTGTGCAAGCCAATTTTGAAACGCAGATGCAGGTCGCCGGCGAACCGGTTTATCAGCACGGACAACCAACAGTTACGAACAGGTGGCAGACGATCAGCAATGGTCATATCGATATCGAATAAAGGCAGGGAGCAAAACTGAGCGATGTCAATAGCGGTCCTACAAATCAGACGTGCAGAAGAAGACAGTTGGGATTTCCTGCCGCAGGATCTCTGGATGGCGTTACTGGACCGATTCGTCCTTGAGTACTGCTCGGGCATTGGCTTCAGCGGAATCAAACATAGCGAGGAAGTATCCCGGATCGAAATTTTTTCAGATTGGCAGCCACAATACGTCGGCCCAGCATTTGTGAGAATTAGTTGGCGAAATGAACAATCAAAGCTAGTTACAAAGGTAGATCACTTTGCCTTGTTTGAGTACTCGAAGGAACTGCATAAGCGACTTGTAACTGTGCACAACACGGAATGGAAGAGTTACGACGAACGTTACCCGGCTGACGAACTCTACTTTTTCCAGCAGGAACACGTCCTAATGATCGCTGTCCCCTACGAAGCCTCCATCATGTTTTGCGACCTTAATGACGAACAGATTGATCACTTGCGACTCATTGACGAAAGAATAGGACCGAACCTGCATTTCTTGACTGAGCGGGAAGTGTTTTCCGGAATCGTTAGTGGTTAACTTAGCAGCGAGCAATAGCGATTGGATCATGGCAGACGAAAAAATAAATCTGAACGCTCAACCTGCGTGGCTTCGCTATTCGATTGCCATCGTCATCACAGCAACAATCGCCGCTGTGGGTTGGTACTTCGGCCGCAACCGGCCCGTGCCGCATTGGATTCAGGCGTACTTAATTCCCGGTCTCGCTTGGTTCGGTTTGTTATTGATTGTCCTCGCAGTGGTTGATTGGATTAGACGCAGACGCTCACGCCGCTAGATACAAAGCCATGAGCAACCCGCCAAGAGAACTCTCATCGTTCCTCAACGCGCACCAGGGTGGATCGATCATCGTCTGTGGTTGTGGCGAGTCGTTGAATGAACTCGCGCAGCCTGAACGCTTCATCACCATCGGCGTCAACGACGTTGGCCGGCGCTTCACTCCCAACTATCTCGTCGTAGTCAATCCACGCAATCAATTCACACGCGACCGTTTTCGTCACGTTGAAAACTCTCAGGCAGAATACATCTTTACTCAACTAAATCTCGGCCTGTCGCGACAGAACATCGTCAAGTTCCAGCTTGGCAAATATGGCGGCACAGACTTCTCCAACCCACACGTCTTAAATCACACGCAAAACTCTCCTTACGTTGCCCTGTGTCTGGCGGTGCTGATGGGAGCGAAACGTATCGGCGTCATCGGCGTCGATTTCACCGATCACCATTTCTTCGCGCCGACCGGCAAGCATTCGCTTTCGCCGCACCTCTCGATGATCGATGCGCAGTACAAACGTCTCTACGAAGCGATCAGAAACCGCGGCGTCGAAATTTATAACTTGAGCTCGAAGAGCCGGCTGACTGCTTTCCCGAAATCAACCGTGGAACAATTCACTGCCAGCACCGAAACAAACACACCCGCTGAAACGCGCGTAACAAACACTCCCGCTGATCCGCGACCGAGAGTGTTTGTAGTCGATTACGATTTTCTGACTTGCGGCCAGGTGTTCGGCACGGGACTGCGCCGCGCCGCTGAAGAACTCGGAGTCACTCATGAAGGCGCTCTGTGGGACGATCCGCAACTCGCAAACAAAATCGATCGCTTTCAACCCAACTTGATCTTCGTAGTGCACGGCCGCCGCTTCGCCCAGAAATGGAAGACAAGGTTCAACCGCTACCAAACCGCGGTCTGGCTGGTAGACGAACCTTACGAAGTTGACGATACAGTCCGCTGGTCCAGGCTGTTCGGCACCGTGTTCGTCAACGATCCAAATACGTTGCCGCTGCATTCGAATGCCCACTACCTGCCCGTTTGTTTCGACTCACGCGTACATTGCGATGAAGGACTGCCGCGTCCCTACAAGGTGGGGTTCATTGGCGGCTCCAACAACACCCGCGAGCAACACCTAAACGAAATAGCAGAGTCAGGACTCTTGTCGTACGTCGTCGGTGGACCATGGCGTTCTCCGCTGCTTCAGCAACTCAGCCTGGGAAAAAAGTTTTCGCCCGAACAGGTGACGAAGCTTTATCAACAGACGCAGGTAATCGTGAACGTCTTTCGCGAAGTGCATCACTTCAATCACAACCGCGTGCCGGCCCATTCCTTGAATCCGAGGATTTATGAAGCGCTGGCCTGCGGTGCTCTGGTCGTTTCGGAAAAAAGACCCGAGCTTGGCGAAATGCTGCCCGACCTTCCGACGTTTGCCGATCCTGCTGAGATGTCCAGCACCCTCAAACAACTGCTGGCGGACCACACTCTCTACAACGGTGCGTTGGCGAAGAGTCGCGCGAGATTAACCGGACACTCGTACACAGATCGACTCGCGACAGTGTTACGGATCTGTTTAGGGCTCGATTTCGGACGGAAGTTGGAGGAGGACAAAACAATGAGTACCACGGCGCAAGTAACCACTTCTTCGACGACGACGAGGCGAGGATTAAAAGAGGAACGGCCCGTGACGAAGCTGGCAGGTTGGCTTAACGTCGGTAATGGTGGGCGCATGATCTCAGACGGCACCGTCATCCTCTCGACCTTGTATTCCGAGGAACCGGGTTCGGAAACAGGTCTGGCGAGCGAGCGCGCTTACGAAGCAGTCGAACTGTCGTTTGATCTTCTGCTTGAGGCAGACACCTGGTTCATCGCGAAGATTCTGCAAGCCGATCAGCTCGATCAAATGACTAACTCGTATCACCTGGTTGCGAACCCGAAGACAAGTTACCTCGCGAAACATCATCACGTGCTCGGTCATCAATCAATCGCGCGTGGCAGGTGGCAGCGGATTGGTCTGCGACGGCATGGTGACGTTGTAGAAGTGACCGTTGATGGTGTCGTTGCCACCCGCATCTCCGACCAGCAACTGCGAAGCGGTTATTGTTTCCTTGGAGTCAAAGGGGGTAACGCCAGGCTTCGGAACATCCAGTTAATCGATCTCCCGCAGTCTCGAATAGAACCGCGACTCGAAAACGTCTCGCTTCCGGTGTCCGGAAGTGTCGGGCGTTTCACGGCAATGCCGCGCAGAAATCTGATCTATCACGTCTGGCCCGTGCGCGGCGCGATGTGGCAGTGGAACCTGGACCAGCTGAAGCGACGTCTCGAGATATTCAACGGACGCCGCATTATGGGGATCGTGCACGACGATCGGTCTGTGTCTCCTGAAGAGGTGCAGGAGTTTGTTGCGGGACACGGTTTTGAATTTGTTATAGAGCAGAACGATGAACGCGGCGAAGTTGTTACTTTTCCGAAGATGATGGACAGACTGACGTCGTCCGATAACAACGAGATCACTTTCTATGGACATGCAAAAGGCGTCAAGTATGAGCCGAATATTTCGCTGGCGGTAATGCGTTGGGCCGAAGCGCAGTATCAAGCTGCCTTGGATGATTGGTTAAGTGTGCGCGAACACCTCGAACGATTTGCGATGACCGGCTGCTTCAAAAGATACGGCCAATTCAGCGCCCATCGGAAGATGGCCGATTGGCACTACAGCGGAACTTTCTTCTGGATGCGTAACGCTCAAGTCTTCAGTAAGAATTATGCGGACGTTCCTCAGTTTTACGGTGGCGTTGAAACATGGCCCGGCCGGCTTTTTCGTCGCGAGGAAACAGGCTGCCTGTTGGTTGATAACGTACGACAACATCCATACTCCGCGGACTTCTGGCGCAACTTCGTGCAGCCTGAGTTGCGACGGCGGGAAGGCACGCGCAAATGGGCGGCGCCTCCGGCCGACCTCGTGAAGCCGCTCCCCTACAAGGGTTATACCGTGCCTCGAATGGAGCAAGTTCCGGAAGAGTTTGGATGGTGGGTTGAGTTGCTGCTAAAGGAACGTGTATCGCGTGTCCTGACAATCGGCTCACGCGAAGGCGGCGTCGAGTGGCATCTTGCGAGGGAGTTTTTCGAGCAGAACCGGAAATTGGAGATCACGGCGATCGAAAAGGATCCGCATCCCGAGCTGCGGCAAACGTTCCGCGACGCCGAACAGCGCTTTGGCCAAACTCTTCGTCTTGTAGTCGGCGACTCAACCGCCGAGTCCACGCGCGCGCAACTCGCGGATCAGTACGACGCAGTATTCATCGACGGCGATCACAGTTACAAAGGCAGCGCGAGCGACTTCCGACTGGCGCAGTCGCTGAAACCCGGAATCGTCGGGCTGCATGATATTGTCGACTCTGACTGGCACGCCGCCGCACAGTGTTGTGTCTCGCGTCTATGGCGGGAGCTTTCGGAGAGTCATCGCACGCTTGAAAAATCGTCGCGTGATTGGGCGGGCATCGGGGTCGTTATGCTGTGATTTCATCAGGGAGAAATTCTCAAGCGTTGTAAGTAGCGTCCCAACCTGAGATATATTTCTCCTGTTGATCCGCGTAACTTGACCCCGAAAGGAATTGCGACAATGGCATCTCCCACGAAGTTGGCCCACGTGGTCTATATGACCAGACGCTTCGATGAAATGATCTCCTGGTACAAAAACGTTTTCGAAGCGAAGGTGCAGTATCAAAATCCCGCGCTCGCGTTTCTCACCTATGATGACGAGCATCACCGGTTCGCCTTCGCCAACATGTCAGTCATTACTCCCGATGCGGTTGAGGTCGATACGTCGGCGGGTAAAGGCGTCAATCATGTCGGTTACACCTATGCGAATCTCGGGCAGCTCCTCGAGACTTACGACCGGCTCAAGCAACTCGGTATTACGCCTTACTGGCGTGTACATCACGGTCTGACGCTGTCCGTCTATTACCAGGACCCGGACGGGAACCGAATGGAGTTTCAGGTTGACTGTTGCGCGAATGCAGATGAGGCCCACGACTTTATGCATAGCGAAGCTTTCGCGGCAAATCCCATCGGTGTGGAAATCGATCCCGATGCGTTGCTGGCGCAGTACCGGAACGGTGTGCCATTGGAAACACTGTTGGTTCAGCCGAAAGGCGCGGCGTCTCCGATACCGCCCGAGCATGGGCTGTCCTGAGCAAAGAGCCCTCACCAAACCTGGTCCATTGAGTATGATAAAAGGCCTTGCGATCTTAATCGGGTTGACGCTGTTTGTGGCGCCGCATTGGACCGTGCAGACGAGTGGCGTCAAGGTGCGGCTGCGTGGTGTAAGCGCAGTGAGCGAGAGCGTGGCGTGGGCCAGTGGAGCAGGGTCGACGGTGTTGCGCACGGTTGATGGCGGCGCGACGTGGCAGAAGTCTACGGTGACCAGTGATGCGCTGGATTTCCGTGACATCGACGCTGTCGATGCGCAAACAGCGTACGTCCTTTCAATCGGCAACGGTCCAGCCTCGCGTATTTACAAAACTACCGACGCCGGAAAAACCTGGACACTCCAGTTCAAAAACGAAGATCCAAAAGCGTTCTTTGACGCGATGTCGTTCTGGGACGCGAACAACGGCATCGTCTTCGGCGATTCAGTCGATGGTCAGCTATATATATTGACGACGAACGATGAAGGACGCGTTTGGTCGCGCGTCAAAACCACGAACCTGCCAGCTGCTCTCGAGAACGAAGGCGCGTTTGCCGCCAGCGGTACGAACATCGCCGTGTTTGGAAAATCACACGCATGGATCGGCACCGGCGCCGCCTCGAAAGCTCGCGTCTTGCACACCTCGGATCGTGGACGCACCTGGCAAGTGGCGAACACGCCTTTGGCTTCCGGATCTTCTTCCGGCATCTTTTCAATCGCCTTTCGCGATGCAAAGCACGGGGTGATCGCCGGTGGTGATTATCGGAAGGAACAGGAAGCGGTCGATAATCTCGCGCTTACAAACGATGGCGGAATCACCTGGACGCTCGCAAAAGGCTTGTCGGGTTTTCGATCCGTGGTGGCGTACGTTCCCAACTCGAAGACGCTCGTTGCCGTTGGTCCATCCGGTGGTGATTACTCGACGGATGATGGACGAACATGGAAACCGATCGAGGGTCCCGGCTTCGACACATTCAGTTTCGTTCCTCGTAAGTCGATAGGCTGGGGAGCGGGCGCGAACGGCGCGATCGGGCGTCTCGAGTTCGGGGAGTAACGAGTGTGAACGCCGGCTCGATAATGTCCAAATCTGAAACCTTGAATCGCTCATAAGGGTACGCTGATTGTCCGATGAGCGTAATTGCTGCGACGCTAATCTCACTTTTAGTTTGTGCTTTCGCCGCTGGGTTAGAAGGGGCGTGTGCCGGCAAAAACGTAAAACCATTCTTCGCTACTTTGCGGTTCCCGCGCTATGCCGCGCCGCTCTGGCTTTGGATGATCATCGGTGGCTGTTACTACTTGATCTTCTTCTTCCTTTTGTTCCGCCTACTCCGGCTCAGTACACACCCCGCTCGGTGGTACGTCGCTTTGGCACTTATCCTGTTCATGATGATCGCGAATGGCCTAACCAATTACGTGATCTTTCGCGCCCGCGATCTTTATCTCAGTTTTATCATTGGCGCTATAGCACCCATCACGGATATTGCACTCTTCGTCTTGTTGGCGCGTTTGGATCGAACTGCCGCTCTGGCGATGATTCCTTACCTGCTTTATCGCGTCTATGCGGTGTATTGGGGCTACGCTCTGTGGCGGGCTAATCAACCACAGCCCCAAGGTTAGAAAGAGGACTGGAATGTCGGTGTAATTTCAAATTGGGAGAAACGCTGTTCAAATTAAGCCACTACCGCGCTTTTCTCACCATTTACAGTCCCACGCCTATCTGCTAGTCTGAGCGTCCGCTCCAGACAACTCCTACAATTCTCCCGACGAAGTTTCACCAGCCCGTGCATGTCTCATAACGTCGACGTGAACAGTTAAGAACAAGCTAGGGCACTTCTCACCTGATGAAATCGACGAGGTGAATCCTCGGACAGTTAAAGGGCGAGTGCTGCCTTACCTCAACCAAGCCATAGGAGGCACAGATGATTCGTAAAATTTTGATCTTCACAGTTCTCGCTGCCGCCGCTGCGGTTGCCACAGTCTTACCGTTATGGAAGTCAGATGCTGCTCAACAACGAACGTCCATCGGATCCCCGAACGGATCTGCCGGCCGCGCCCTGCCGGCCTTTGACATTCGCCTCGCTGGACGAGGTGAGTTCAATGACATGGACCTCAGTTCAACTGGCGGCAAGCAAGCTGCGATGCAGAACGCTCGCACTCGCTCAAGAGTTCTCGCAGTTGATGAATTCCGTTCGTCTCACGCAAGTGAGAAGGCGGCTAATCTTCGCGCAGTACTCAACGAAGCAGGCGCAATGAAGAACTTCTTCATCGACGGCGCTACGCTTTCCGAACCACAGTCAGACACCGCTGATAACATCGCCCGCCGCTTTCTCCAGCGACATAGCTCACTCTTCGCGCACTCCGGCGAGTTGAAGCTGGAAAACGAAGACGACGACCAGGGAACCGCTTTCCTCAACTACACGCAGACCGTCGATGGTCTAAAGGTCTTCGAAGGACAGGTGCAGGTCGTCGTTAACAAGAACGGCGAAGTGCTCAATGTCCGCGAAGGGTTTCTCGTCGATGGCCCACCACTGAAACGCAAAGGCGAGATGACGGAAGCCAAAGCGATCGCGAAGGCGTTTGAACATGCCGGCAGAACTGTCTTCCCGTCGTTCGTGCAAAATTATGCTCGAGCGTCAACGACGGAGATGTCTCGCTTCGCCAATCCGCTGGATGTGAACCTCGAGGAAGTGCTCTCAGAACAGAATGTAGTGAGAGTCGGCGGCGAGAGTCGTTTGGCGTGGCACATCTACGCGGAAGTCGGTCCTGAAGAGTGGTATGAAATCCTGCTCGACGCTTACACCGGCGAGCTTCTTCTTCGTCACAACCTTTACGTGTTTGAAGCGCAAGGCACGGTTTACACCGAAGCGCCTGACAAAGGCGCACGACAACTCGTGTCGTTTGTCGGAGACACCGTCATCAACACGGCGGCGGGCTGGATGGGAACCTCGACCGTAACCACCGGCAACAATGTCGAGGCGTATCTTGATTCGGATGCCAACAACGCACCGGACAACAACAACGGCGCCGGTCTCTCGGTTGGTCACGCATCAGCAGCAAACCAGGATTTCACCTTTCCTTTCTCCACGACCGTCGATCCAAGGACGCAGCAGGCCGCTGTGGTGACGAATCTCTTTTACTACAACAACATCATGCACGACTTCTCGTACAACCTTGGTTTCACCGAGACAGCGCGCAACTTCCAGGTAAACAACTTCGGCCGCGGCGGTACCGGAAACGACTCAGTTCGAGCAGAAGCCCAGGACGGCTCGGGAACAAACAACGCAAACTTCGCGACGCCGCCAGACGGTTCGCGTCCGCGCATGCAACAGTTTCTGTTCACGTCGCCCAATCCCGATCGCGATAGCTCGGTCGATGGCGACGTCGTGTTTCACGAGTACGGACACGGCATTTCAAACCGGCTGATAGGTAACGGTAGTACCGCCTTGAGTGGTACACAGTCAGGCGCAATGGGTGAAGGCTGGTCCGACTACTGGGCCATCACCATCAACAACGACGGAGCTGTAGGCGAATACGTCACGAATAATCCGGCCGGCATTCGTCGTGCTGCGTATTCAGTTCCCGCCGCAGCCGTGCACGATTCTTACGCGGACCTGAGCAGTACCTCGGTGCACAATGACGGCGAAGTGTGGGCTGCAACTCTTTGGGATCTACGGACGCAGCTTGGCGCCACAACAACAAACCTTCTCGTGCTCAACGGGATGAAGTTCACACCCACTCGTCCATCATTCCTGAATGCACGCGACGGCATCCTTCAGGCCGATCAAAACCTGAATGGCGGCGCAAATCGCTGCGCAATCTGGACAGTGTTTGCCCGTCATGGCATGGGTGTGTCCGCGGTTGGTAACGATGGCACCACTCACGTTGCCGCAACCGACGTACCCGCGGATTGCGGAGGCACTTGTTCCTTTTCGATCAATCCGACGAGCGCGAGCTTTGCAGCCGCCGGCGGATCAGCAAGCGTGACGGTGACGACGACACCGGGTTGCAATTGGACCGCCGTCAGCAACAACTCGTTCATCACGATCACGTCAGGCGCCAGTGGTTCCGGTAGCGGAACAGTGAACTACTCTGTTGCCGCAAACACTGTCTCCACTTCAAGAAGTGGTTCCTTGACGGTTGCCGGCTTGACGCATAGCGTGTCGCAGGCCGGCACTGGAGGCGCGTGTACAAACACGATCGTTAACCCGGGATTTGAAACCGGCACGACGCCGTGGACAATCAGTGGCCAGGTCACCCGCAGTACGGGATCGTTCCCACACAGCGGCACTGCCTACATGATCCTTAACGGAGTGAATAGTTCCACCGGAACTCTGTTCCAAACGGTAACGGTTCCGAGTAACGGCTGTTCGAATCTACAGTTCTGGCTAAACATCACAACCAACGAGGCCGCGGGCGCAGCAGTCTTCGATCGTCTCTTCATTGAAGTACGAAGCACGACAGGGACGTTGCTCGCAACGCTGGCGACATTTAGTAATCAGAATAGCGGCACGGCGGGCGTGTATGTGCTGAGAGGGCCATTCAATCTCAGTTCGTTTGCCGGACAGACGGTGCGGATTCAATTCCGCGGCACCAACGACGTCACGTTGCCAACGACATTCAGAGTTGACGACGTGTCGTTGCAGTAACGCGAATTAGATCGAATGCAGATCGCGGGCGGAGGCGTCTCAACGTCTCCGCTTGTTCATCTGAATTCGCATCGGTATCAAACCGCTCGCGAGCTTTCGCGGATTTCGGAATTAGCAACGTCGATACAGGTTCGCTCGACCCTGTCTGCCGATCAACTCGATCATTCTCGCGTGTCGTAAGCAATACGCCATCTTCTGGGCCAACTCTCGGCGGGTGTCGGACACAGTGGCAAGATCTTTTGTCGTGAATGACTGGAGTCCGTCCGGAACAAAAGCCAACCAGTCCGCCGATCGGCAAAACAAACGCCGATCCAACACCTTCACCAGCCGGCGTCCGTCAACAACCCATCCTTTGCGGCGCCATTTTCGCTTCTTGTCGTACCGCCGCACCTCTTCCTCTCTGATCATCAACACTTCGAGGGAAAAGTTAGGATTCGACAGGAGCTGCGGGATACTAACGAGTTCCTGGAAGAGATCCTCCAATCGTCCTCTCTTCGGTGATTTACGACGGACCTCTATCCCACGACTATTGCTCTCCACTCGAACAATCCATTTTTCCTGGACGACCGGGTAAACCAGTCGCACTTCGTATGACTGCGTTAGTTTGCAGAGCTTTGAGTTGATCGACGCGAAGTTGCGCGTTTGGATCTCGATCAACAGATCCTCTCGAACGATATCCACGACGAACCCATCAACAGGGACTTCAAATCGATCGCCGGGCCGCGCATACCACTGTTTCAGTGATGCGTGGAGCGGTTTCTCATTCAATAAACCGATTCGTGGCGGGAGTCTCATGTAAAAAAGCAAACCAAAGAATTACTTCGCTTCAGAATGTCGTCGGGTTCTGCGGATCATCGCGATGGACCATAGAAGACCGACAGCCACGAATGGCAATAAGTACACCAACAGGTCCCATCGTCCGTAACCCGGCGGCGTGGCCTCAACTGTCGCCACGGTCTCAGCAGTTCCTTGCGCACTCTCTAATCGTACGCGCACTCGCCAAAGCTCCTGGGTATCGAAGTTCACCTGTGCCTTGTATTGAACCTGTTGCTGCAAGTTCTCACGCTCCGCCGTGTAGAACGTTTCTTGTAAGCGACCGCTAACGGGTTGCGCTCCGATCTGCACTCGTAAATCCGCCGGCAAGTTCGCGGAGTCCCGCGTCCTGACAATCACAAAGAACAGCGCAGTGCCAACATCCGGATCGGTCCAGACAGAAACGACATAACGATCGACTTTTTGATCTACGAACAGCGGGAAGGGAGGACCCTCGTGAGCACTCGCGGCCCCGACGAAAAGAAACAAGATGATGAACAGCAACG
>DATANW010000385.1:0-22166 GCA_036266055.1 Pyrinomonadaceae bacterium
GGAATTTCGGACGCGGCGTAATCCGCGGGGTTTCGAGGCGCGCAAGATACAGCGAGTGGAAACGGAAAGTCTTGAAACCGGCGTGAATTCCCTATGAAATCGTGTGAAGGAGTTATGAGAGGAGTTTTCGCTCGGTATTAAGCGCGCACGAATACGCTGCTTCCCATTGAAATTTGATTCTCTTGATGCTTTGCAAGGATCTAATGCATCTTGAACGGGCCACCGTGCGGCTCCGGGTCTAAATCAGGGCGGCTGGAATCCTGGACCACCTCATGCATCTCCAACACGTTCGACTGTGAGAACGCTTCCTTCGGAAGCGAGCCGGACTGTGCGTGTCCCTTCACAAACTCATCAGAGCGCACCCAGTTGAGAAAGTCCTGGCGGCTGTTCCAGATGGTAAAAACCACATAAGGGTCTCCTTCGTTAACCGGGCGGAGCACTTGATTCGAAATAAAACCAGGCATGTGGTCCACGAGCCCTGCTCGCTCTCGGAACCTTTGCTCGAAGGCTTCGAAATATTCCTGCGTTACGTAGATGCGATTGGCAACAGTTATCATGGCGCGGTTCCCCTTAATAGTTGTGATCGGCAATTACTACTTTCATAATACCTGCCGGCTCTGGTCGGAACATAACAAATTAACGAGGTTGAATTGAACCCACCGCTTCCCTTCGTCGAAGGAGTTGGTCCAAGCTGCCAATGGCTTCCGGCAGGTCCATGGAAAACTGTCATCGACTTTTTCAAAGAACAATATCCGCAGGTGGACGCTGCGACTTGGCGGGCACGAATGGCGAAGGGTCAAGTGATGGATGAAACCGGACGGCGCGTAGATGCAGAGACTGCTTTTCGAGTTGGCGCTTGTATTTTCTATTACCGCGAGCTGGAGAATGAAAAAACCATACCCTTTAAGGAGCAGGTGCTCTATCAGGATGAACATATCCTGGTTGCAGATAAACCACACTTCCTGCCGGTGATTCCCTCGGGGAAATTTCTCCATGAAACGCTTCTGGTCAGACTGCGAAAACAATGCATGACGGAAGACCTGGCGCCTATCCATCGTCTCGATCGGGAAACCGCCGGAGTAGTGTTGTTTTCCCTCAACCGGAAAACAAGGGGCCACTACACTTCGCTGTTTCGAAATCGCAAGGTGCGAAAGGTATATGAGGCTCTGGCGCCAAGTTTGGAAGAGTCGAGCTTCCCAATTACTCGCCGCAGTCGCGTGGTTCAGGCAGAACCGTTCTTTCGCATGAAAGAAGTTCCGGGCGAGGCAAACTCCGAGACACACATCAGCGTCATCAGCAATCTCGAGAACCTCAGTCTATATCAGTTGCTTCCGCACACGGGCAGGAAACACCAACTTCGTGTCCATCTTGCGGCGTTAGGAATTCCGGTCGTCAATGACAAACTCTATCCCGCGTTGATTCCGTCGGATGACGCTGATTTTTCCCAGCCACTGAAGCTGCTCGCAAAATCGATTTCGTTTCGGGATCCATTGAGCGGCCGGGAACACTATTTTGAAAGTCGCACAAGACTATGAGCGCCGGGATTGATAAGACTTATCCAGGAAAAGAAAGGCGCAACCAATCGCCACCCAAAAGGCGGCTTTGATCCAGTTTGCCGTTTGGAAAGCTTCGAGGGTGGCGACACCAAAGAAGAGTAGAAATATTGTGAAGTTGGTACTCGATCTTATCTTCATCATCTCAGCCTCCGTTGTCTTTGCGGAATATTCCGCAGAAGTCTGCGCAATCTTGCGGAGAATGCTCCACAAAAAGGCTCGGAAGCTGGTAGTGCAAACGTCAGGCCTCAAATCAAAGCGGCGCCGGCTTCACATCATCAGAGGGTGTTCGCACTCTGAATTCCGCTCGTAGTCACGTGAAGTTGATTCACCGTGGCCGGGTCTTGCCTGATCATTTTGAGATAAAAGATACGTTTGGCGACTTCAGAGACTGCAAAGTAGAGAAGAGTAATGAAACCAAGCAGGACCAGGGAGGAAAGTGCGATGGGTTTGAAGCCGAGCAGTTCACTTACCGGGCTATAGGGCAGAAGAACCGTAATCACCAGCACAAGGACCATCGAGATCAATAACGGCCGGCTCAACCTGCTTCTATAGAATGGTTGCCACGTACGCATTACCACAATAATGAGCACTTCGGTCATTACCGATTCGACAAACCATCCGGTCCGAAACTCGTCAGGTCCGGCTTTAAGCACAAACATCAGTACAGCAAACGTTAGAAAATCGAAGAACGAGCTAACAATGCCGAAGATGATCATGAAGTTGCGAATGAACTTGATATCCCAGAGCTGCGGCTTCGTTAGTTGATCCGGATCGATACTATCCGTCGAGATCGCCATCGCCGGAAAGTCTGTCAGAAAATTGTTCAGCAGAATCTGCTTTGGCAATAACGGCAGGAACGGAAGAAATAATGCTGCTCCGGCCATGCTGAACATGTTTCCGAAATTGGCGCTCGTCGTGATGAATATGTACTTGAGGGTGTTTGCAAATGTTCTGCGGCCCTCGCGAACGCCGGCAGATAGCACGCCCAAATCCTTCTCAAGCAGCACAACTGAAGCCGCCTCCTTCGCAACGGCCACGGCACTGTTTACAGATATACCGACGTCTGACGCGTGAAGAGCTGGAGCATCGTTTATCCCGTCGCCGAGAAAGCCAACTGCATTTCCCGATTGTCTTAGTGCAATGATGATGCGTTCTTTTTGGCTGGGCTCGATTTCCGCGAAGACGTCAATCATGTTTGCGCGAGAGCAAAGTGCCTCATCGTTCATTGAGTGCAATTCTTTTCCGGTTAGAAGCCGCGGCTCAAAGCCGAGGACGCTTCGGCCAACACTACTCGCAACAGCGCTGTTGTCTCCGGTAATCACTTTTACAGTGATGCCGAGATTGTTGAGTTCACGAATGACCTGAGTAACACCTTCCTTCGGCGGATCGTAAAACACCAGGAGACCAAGAAACGTCATCTGAGTTTCATCGCTGTTTGTAATGCTATCGCTCCTGACGTACTTGTAAGCCAGTCCCAACGTTCTAAAACCGTCGGCGCCGAGTGACGCAAACTGTTGTTCTATCGCTTGACGCACGACGGCAATATCGAGAGTTTCACCCGCTAGTTCGGCAGCTGAACAAACATCCAGCACATTGCCAACAGCACCTTTAGTAATCATGATCTGCTCGCCGTTTTTCGCGACGAGAACGCTCAACCGCTTCCGTACAAAGTCGTAAGGTACTTCGTCGAGCTTTTCCCACAGGCCAAGATCAAACTGCTGACTGGCGCGAACAGCCTCATCAATCGGATTAGTAAAGCCGGTTTGGTAAGACGAATTCAGGTGGCAATACAAGAGCGCCTTGTCGCTGCTATTCCCCTCTGAATCGAGCGCGCCCCGAAATCGCATCGTGCCTTCGGTGAGAGTTCCGGTTTTATCAACACAAAGAATGTTCATGCTGCCCAGGTTCTCGATGGCGGCAAGCTGCTTAACAATCACTTTCATTTGTGACATGTGGACTGCGCCGACCGCCAGGTTGATGCTGATGATCGCCGGTAGCAGTTCCGGGATAATGCCGACGGCTATTGCCAGCCCAAAAAGAAACGAGTCGATAATCGGACGATTCAGAAAAACGGTAATTCCAAAGATCACCGTTACCAGAACCAAAGTTATTTTCGTGAGCAAGTAACCAAAGCCACGCACACCGCGTTCGAACTCCGTTACGGGTGGCGCCACCCTTAAACCCTCTGACACTTTTCCAAATTCTGTTAAGGCGCCGGTACTAACTATCAGGGCGAGGGCATTGCCGCTGATTACATGTGTGCCCATGAACAAACTGTTCGTGCGCCGCATTAGCGGAGTCTCTTTTTCAATGACGCCAGTTGCCTTCTCCGCCGGATAACTCTCGCCGGTAAGAGCGGCCTCGTCTACAAACAGGTTTTTGGATTCGAGAATCGCAGCGTCACCGGGAATAATGTCACCGGCGTTAAGCACACAGATGTCTCCGGGGACAATTTCCTCAACCGGCACGTTGGTCTGGTGGCGATCGCGAAAAACTGTGGCATCTATTTTCACGATCGACAACAGAGCCTTGACCGCATCGGCCGCGCGTTTTTCTTGCCAGAATCCTAAAAAACTGCTCAACAGAACGATTGCGATAATTATCAACGCATCGATTGACTCATTGAAAAAGAATGAAAGACCAACCGCCACCAACAAAATCAAAATCAGTGGACTCTTGAACTGCGCAATCAGCAGCGTTAAGGAGTCAGTTCTTTTGGACCTCCTTAGGCGATTTGGACCATAGACCCGAGCCCTGCGTTCGGCTTCGGCTGAAGTCAGCCCGTCCAAATTCGTATCAAGACGTTCAGAGAGTTCACCCAAAGGCACGCTCCAGAAGAACTCGATTTTTTCATTCGTTGTCATAGCTTCAGCGGTACGCAAAGTTACGGTAAGCAAATCAGGAACCGCCGGTTTGTTGGTGGAGTTAAGCCCGGCACGAGGTAGTTAACCGGAATTAAGGAGTCAACTGCGGGCTTTCGCGCTTTAGTTGGTGAACTTTCCGCGCTCACGTCGGTTCCAGCCTCATTTTCTGCGTGCATTCGGGAAATACTGCCCGGCACGTACATTGCGCACCGTGATTGGTTGTACTTCGGCAAGGAAGGACACATCTGTGCCGACGGCAAGGGCTTTTGGAATAGACACAGAAATTATCGGGTGAGCCGATCCAAGGAGGTGATCATGAGTGCTGTTGTCGAGAGTCGAAGCGAAACTCTGATGGAAACCAGTATCACGGGCCAACTGCTACTGGACAATCCCCTGCTGAACAAAGGCAGTGCGTTCCCCGCAGATGAGCGACGCGAGTTCGGCATCGAGGGACTGCTTCCTCTGCACTGTTCGACGATTGAGGAACAACTCGCTCGCACATACGAAAACTATTGTCGAAAAGACAGCGATCTTGAGCGTTATGTGTTTTTGACTGCCTTGCAGGATCGCAACGAGACACTCTTCTATCGTCTCTTGCAGGAACACATCAGTGAGATGATGCCCATCATTTATACCCCGACAGTGGGTGAAGGCTGCCGGCAGTACAGCCATGTGTTTCGACGGCCTCGTGGTCTGTACATCGCTTATCCTCAGCGCGATCGGATTCGCGCGATCCTCGACAACGCTTCCTCCCAGGAAGTTGAAGTAATCGTAGTAACCGATGGGGAGCGAATACTCGGACTCGGAGATCTCGGAGTCGGAGGGATGGGCATTCCGATCGGAAAGCTTTCACTTTACTCTGTCTGTGCAGGCATTCATCCGGCCACAACGCTTCCTGTCATGCTCGATGTAGGAACGGACAACCCGGAACTTTTAGCCGATCCATTGTATTTAGGGTGGCGACATGCACGGCTTCGAGGGCCGGAATACGACGACTTTATTGAAGAGTTTGTCGAAGCAATAAAGCAGAAGTTTCCGCGGGTGTTGCTGCAGTGGGAGGATTTTTCAAAGCACAATGCTGCGCGATTACTCGAGCGATACCGCGATCGCATGTGCTCTTTCAACGATGACATTCAGGGAACAGGCGCAGTAACTGTCGCCGGCCTCTTAGCAGCGTTGAAGGTCTTGCATTCAGAACTTGACCAACAACGAATCGTGATTCTGGGAGCGGGCTCATCCGCGATTGGGATTTGTGATCAGATTGTCGCTGCTGTGGTTGCCGCTGGACAAACGGAGCATGAGGCAAAACAACAACTCTGGCTGGTCGACAGCAAGGGCCTGGTTCACGAGGGTCGTAGTAATCTCGAAAGCTCAAAGAAGAAATACGCTCGTCCGGCGACGTCAATCGCGAATGTCGGTTTAAGTTTTTTAGACGTTGTAAAGAACGTTCAGCCTACGATTTTGATCGGCACGTCTGGTCAGCAAGGAGCTTTCAGTGAGGACGTTGTTTGCGAAATGGCGAAGCACGTCGAGCGCCCTGTGATCTTTCCGCTGTCAAATCCTACTTCAAAGAGCGAAGCGACGCCCGCCGACCTTATCAGATGGACCAACGGACGAGCGTTGATTGCCACGGGCAGTCCATTTCCGGCGATCAATCATAACGAACGGCTGATTAAGATTGGTCAGTGTAACAACGCTTTTATATTTCCAGGTGTAGGCTTGGGAGTTATGGCGTCGGGCGCGCGCCGAGTCACTGATGCGATGTTCTCAGCCGCAGCTCGTGTATTGAGCGAGTTCTCTCCGGCGTTGCGCGATCCCGAAGGTGCGCTGTTCCCGCCGTTGGAAGCCGTGCGAGAGATTTCGTATCGAGTAGCGCTGGAGGTGGGTGCTACAGCCGTGCGAACCGGACTGGCGTCCATGCGACTTGATTCCCTGGAACGCGCCGTTACCAGCAAGATGTGGACTCCGCACTACGTCGCTCTCAAACGCAGGTAGACGGGCTGGATTGCGTCATAACGTGTTGCACCATTTGTGCCCGGTTGATGGCTTGCGCGGCCGGCGTTGCTGAGTACAACGCGCGTCTCAGCGCGACGTCTCGCGGATCACCTCCTAGCGTGGTGCTCTTTCGGTTGGGAATGTAAGCGTATCCGATCTGTGCTTCCGGGTCGGCGAAGCCTAGCGAACCTCCGGCGCCGGGCCCACCGAACGAGCCTGGGCCACCAAATGGAAAGCCACGACTGGGTTTCATGAAGCCGAGCGAAAACTGCACCTCCGCCTTGATACACTCGTCGTAAAACCCGTGGGTTGGTGGCACTGCGGGAGCTGCCAGTTGCTGCAAAGTCTCGGGACGTAATCCGAGTTCTTTCCCGCCAGTGGCAAACACACTGTAAGCGTGTGCGAGGGCTCGCGCTGTGCCCACACCGCCTCCGGCCGGGATTTCGAGATTGCGAGGATAAATACACTCCTTGTCATGGGCCAACTCAGACCCGAGAAGCGCCCTGCGGATCTTGGACCGCGGATTCCAGACCGCCGGTGTCATCCGCAAGGGAAAACCGAACAGCATTTCGAAGAAATTGGGATCCACGAGGGTCGCTAGTCGGGAATCGGGTATGGATTCAGGCAGACGGATGTAAAAGTCGAGTCCCAATGGGGTCGCAATTTCATCTTGAAAAAACTGCCCCAAACTTCGGTGCTGCGGATCGATCCGGCGCAACAACTCGCCTTCATAAAATCCAATCGTGACGGCGTGATAAGCCTGTCTCGTTCCTGGTTGCCACGCTGGTTTCTGACGCGCCAAGACGTCTGCCAGGCGATCGAAGTCGCCTACCAGACTTCTATCAAGTGGCACATCGAGAGCGAACAGCGCAGCCTGATGGGCCAGGAGTTGGCGAACTGTAATGTTCTCTTTTCCATTCTGAGCAAACTCCGGCCAATACGTGCAGACGAGTTCATCGTAATCGAGCCAACCGCGAGCATGGGCAACGGCTAGAGTCATCGCCGCCACGCCTTTAGTGGCCGAGTAGACAAGAGCCATCGTGTTTTCTTCCCAGGGTTCGCAGGTCGCTTTGTTCTTCACCCCACCCCACAGGTCGACTACCTTTTTGCCTTTGTGACACACGCAACAAGCTGCGCCGATCTCACGTCGCCCTAAAAAATTCTCGGCGAAGGCGTCGCGCACGGCTTCATAACCCGGACTCACAAATCCATGAATGTCGATTGGTTGGCTCGCGCCAATTGCCGCAGCCTCTCTTCTTTTTTTTACAATGACGTAAGCTGCGCCCACCGCAGTGAGACCAATCAGCGCTGCTGCTACTGGTTTAATCTTCATTTCAACTCCTTGCCGAGGTGAAAGGGCAACGTTCGTTCCTCAGGGCAAGTCCAGTAACGGCCGCTTCGCCAAAAACCATTGCCGATCTTTCCGCGATTTTCCACGCAATTGCTGCGGAACTTTCCCCATCAACTCGATCATGCAACTCCTTTTTGGCGACATTTGGAGATCTTTGCGTCGGCATGTTCGTTGCTCCTGATGATGAGAACAGGCGCCAAATAACACCATGTCTGACAAACACATAAGACTCAGGTCTAGTTCCTTGCCGCAAGTCTCTTACCAGCCGACAAAGACTCCGATTCGGTGTCGCCAGCTAAAGCATATGATCGGCAACACGCCTCTACTGGCGATTCGCTTCATGTTTAGAGGTGAAGAGCGAACCATTTACGCCAAAGCCGAAAACCTAAATCTTACTGGCAGCATTAAAGACCGAATGGCGTTTCACATTCTGAAGAAGGCGTATCAGGAAGAACGTTTACAGCCCGGCGATACCATTGCTGAGGCAACGAGTGGCAACACCGGGATTTCTTTCGCGGCAATTGGGCGAGCGCTGGGACATCCGGTCGTCATCTTCATGCCTGATTGGATGAGTCGGGAGCGAATTGCTTTGATCGAGAGTTTCGGCGCGCAAATTATTTCTGTGGGTCGCAATGAAGGTGGGTTTGTTGGCAGCATTAGCCTGACGGAGGAATTCGCCAAACGCGACTCGCATGTTTTCCTTCCCGCTCAATTTGCGAATGAGGCGAATGTGGAAGCGCACGAAAAGACTACTGGTCCTGAGATCTGGTGGCAGCTATTCTTCCATTCGTTGACGCCGGATGCCTTTGTTGCAGGAGTCGGAACGGGCGGCACGATAATGGGAGTAGGAAAATATCTGCGCGAACGCAATCCGCAGATCAAGCTGCATCCATTACAGCCGGCAGAGTCGCCAACGCTCTCGACTGGACACAAGGTTGGCTCTCACCGCATTCAGGGAATCTCAGATGAATTCATTCCTTCGATCCTACAGCTTGGTCAGCTCGACGCAGTGGTCAGCGTTCATGACGGCGATGCAATACTGATGGCTCGGAAGTTGGCATCGTCTCTTGGACTTGGCGTGGGTATTTCGTCCGGCGCCAACTTCATTGGCACGTTAATGGCGCAAAACGATCTGGGCAGCAACGCAGTAGTGACTACCGTGTTTCCCGATGACAACAAGAAATATTTGAGTACAGACTTGTTTCGCAACGAACTGACGCTGAGTCACTATCTAACGCCGCAAATAGAGTTCCTCGGCTATGAGGCCATTAAGCGCGTCTGCTATACCTGTTTCGACGAAGCAGTTTGAGATCCAGATAAGGGTCTCTCAGTTACATGGCGCTGCTTCGATCGTATCCGAACCTTTGATCGTCAGCCCATTAAATGTCGCTCCGGTCAAAGAGGCAGAGACATCGCCGCAGGTTATGCCGGTTTCTTGCGTGACGAAGTGCAGGACCAAATCGAGGTCCCCGTCTCCATCTACATCTTCCAAGGCGAACTGCACCGGGCCAACCTCATTGCCGGTAGCGCCAAAGAGCACAGTCGTTGGATCAACTTCGGTAGCATCGAAGTCACGAGTGGTCAGAACGGCTAGCGGGATCTTCCCTTTACTCTTCGGGTTGATGATGTTTGGCGACGTGGCGGGCTTGACGTCGATCGAGATCGGAAAGGGCCCGAAATGGTACTCCGCGAAATGGAGCTTGTACATCGGAAGCTCGGTCGTCCCCAAAGCAACGTCCAGGTAATGGAAGGTCACGTATCCGTGGCCGCCCAAATTCGCAGTAAAGATCGGGTTTACTATGTCTGGTCCAACCGCATTACCGGTGAGCTGTCCTGAGAAGATAAACGGGATGGTCGGCTTGAACCAAATTCCAGTATCCTCGAACACGATCGGCGCGCTATAAAAAGTAAGTGAGCCCGTAAGTCGCACGGCGAAATAGTACACACCGTTCACCCTCGCGTGTCCGCCCTCCGGCGGGGCAATGATGCCGTAATAACTGCTGTCGGTTCCGATAACCATGCCTGGTCTGCAGGCCGAAATTATACATGCATCACGCGACTCGACGTGGCCATAATCGCCACCGCCGTTAGGTGGGAGGGAACTCCCGATGCTTAGTCCTGGTCCAGTTAGGCCGAAGGACAGCCGGTTTAATAGAATGGGTGGACCAAGTGCCTCATAAGTAACCACGTATGCCGATCCTTGCACCTCAGGGATCGCGAAAGACTCGGCGCGAGCCTCAACGCCATAGAACGCGAGCACGGCAATAAGTGCGAATAGGGATTTCTTTAAGTTGAACATAAGGCCTCCGAAATTAGATATGGGTTAATCAATAGCTGACCAGACGGAGACCTGGGCGATGACGGTTAAAAGCCTTCCGGAGATCAGTCCACGATGACAGTTATTGCTTGTCCGACTGCGCAACCGTAACTCTCGTTGCGCACGAGCCGGCCTAAACCGTTCACCGCCGAAGACGCGCAATCATCGTTCCAGTCTGTAATGGGTTAATTTCGGAGCTTTGATATAACTTCTGCGCGTTCCAGGAGGATCCGCATGCGGGCCTGCGAGTTTTGACACTGTACGTGTGGAACTTTACGCACGCTCCCGTTGAACGACGATCACAATGGTCAGAATCAGGCTCTATAGCTGTTCCGATCTGCGGTAATCTGTCCCTGTTGCAGGAGGAAATCGTATGAAGCGATCTATGGCATTCGCAAAGACCTGGGCAGTTGCGGTTTTATTGACGTTGGGTCTGGTAGCAGCTTTCGCGGCAACGCAAGAACAAACTGCACCAATTAAACCCGAGGGAGATTGGCGAGCGACGCTCGATGCTGGAGCGGCCAAGCTCGCCTTGATACTTCACATCGTCAGAAAAGACGGCACGTTGACTGCCACTCTCGATAGTCCGGATCAGGGAGCAACGGGTCTGGCCGTTGAGTCGATTACTGTTAACGGCAAGTCTCTACGCTTCGAAATGAAGTCATTGGGCGCGGATTACGAGGGCGTGTTCAGCAGCGATGGCTCGCAAGTCGACGGTGAATTTCGTCAACAGGGACAGAAGTTACCGCTCACCTTCAAACGTGTCGGCGGAAACGATTCGGAAAGCAGTTTGACGTTGCAGAAGGTGGACGTTGGTGGTCACAGCCTGAATTTGCTCGTCGGCGGCCAGGGATCGCCGGCGGTTGTGTTCGAAGGTGGATTCGGTGTGGGGATCGCATCATGGTCCACTGTGCAAAAAGAAGTCGCAACGTTTGCGAGAACAGTTTCCTATGATCGAGCCGGAATCGGACAATCTGAGTTAGGCCCGAAGCCGCGCTCGGCGAAACAGATAGCAACTGAATTGCACACGGCTTTGGAGAAAGCGGGAGTCAAACCACCCTACGTGCTGGTAGGACACTCCTTCGGCGGAATATATGCTCGCGTGTTTGCGGAGATGTATCCAAAAGAAGTAGTAGGGATGGTGCTGCTCGATCCTTCGCAGGAAAGTTTCAACGATTGGCTGAAGAAGAATCAGCCTGCTCGTCTTAAGGATGCGCAAGCTCAAATTGCGAAGGCGCCGGAAGGTGTCCGGGCTGAAGACGTTGCTACTGATGCGTCATATGAGGAGGCGCGCGCAGCAAAGTTGCCGCCGGGAATTCTCGTGACTCTTCTCAGCTCTACCGAAGATGAAACCATGCCCGCCGATGCCCGGAGACTCTGGATCGAAAAACACAAAGAATGGATCGCGACGGTGCCAGGTGCGAAGCACATTGTTGTCGAAAAGACGGGGCACTTCATACAGGCGCAACAGCCAAAACTGGTGATCGACACAATTCGACAGATGTTGAGCCAGATACGATAACTGTCACTGTGAGGACTGCATTCGCAAGCACTTTGGATTAATGAGCGTCCTACGAGATACTACGCACGCGGGCATTGCCCGGTGCAACCACAAGAAAGGAAAACAACCATGAGCGAGCAAGGCCGAATACTCGGCATCGGTGGTATCTTTTTCAAGTCCGCCAATCAGGAACAAATGAAGGAGTGGTACGCAAAACATCTCGGCCTCGCCGACGGCGGCTATGGCGTCATACTGCCGTGGCGGGAAAAAGACAATCCGGAAAAGGAGCAGATGACAATCTGGAGCATCTTCTCGGGCAACACGACATACTTCGAACCCAGCTCCGCCTCGTTCATGGTTAACTACATCGTCGACGACCTCGACGCACTGCTTGAACGCCTCGCGAAAGAAGGCGTCCGCATCGACCCTAAGCGCCAGGACGAAAGCTACGGCCGTTTCGCCTGGATTTACGATCTCGACGGCAACAAAATCGAGCTCTGGCAGCCACTCTAATCCGAACAGCTATCCGTTCCAGCAACACTTATCTGAAGTTCCAAACTACCGTTATCCTGTGCGCTCAATTAACGAGAGCCTTCAACCCTCACTATTGAGAAGCCACCTGACTCAGCGGCGCCTGCTGCTTCTTCTTCCTTCGCATTAAGACAACGATCAGTCCGGCAACGAAGATGATGAAAGAGATTGTCAGCACGATCGCTCCGGGAATAATCCCGATCAACGCCTCATCCCAACTCGTGCGGCCTTCAGTCACCACCGGCAACAATATCGAGATGGAAAGTACCGCGCCTCCGAGCAGAACGCCGAGGATCCCGACAATCATTATGATTTTTCCGATCATAGATTTCCTTTCGAGAAGATTGTTTTGAACTTCACGATTCGCACCTCACATTGAAGCACAGTGTGCGATAGTTTGATGAAACCATCTCACAATGCTGCCGTACTATTCTTGACTACGGCAGACCACCAACAAGCTGGTCCGCGTTTCTGAATTATCCAACATTTTATTGAAGAGACTACGAGGACCGTCACAATGATCCGAACATTTGTTCTGTTGCTACTTACTGTTCCCACCGCGATGGCCCAGGCTACCTTTCACGGCGATGCAGCTCGCACCGGAGTTTATCCAGCAGCCGGGCCACTGCAACTGAACGGAACGAAGTGGACCTTCAAGACTGATGGGCCAATCATCGGCTCTCCCGCAATCGCCGGCGGCGTGGTCTACATCGGCAGCACCGACGGCAATTTGTACGCAGTAGATCAGGAGACCGGAAAGCAAAAGTGGAAATTCAAAACATTCGCTTCCCGACAGGTTACTTCGTCACCAACGATCGCCAATGGCCTGGTTTATTTTGGCGGCTTCGATGGAATTCTTTACGCCGTCGATGCGCAAACGGGCACGGTGAAATGGACCTTTGTCGCCGAGTATGAACGACGCTTCGAAGGCAAGCGCCTGCATGGCTATCCATCCGGCTTCCAAACGATTCCTGATTCATGGGACATCTACACGTCTTCGCCGGCGCTCTACAACGGCAGAATTTATGTCGGCAGCGGCGACGGAAATGTTTACTGCGTCGATGCGCTGACTGGAATTCTACAATGGAAGTTTGCCACTGGTGACATCGTCCATGCCTCGCCCGCAATTGCGAATAATACGGTTTACATCGGTAGCTGGGACAGCTATCTCTACGCGCTTGACGCAGAAACGGGCCAGGAGAAATGGCGCTTCAAAACCGGCGAAGATACCTACATCCGCAATCAACAGGGCTTTCAATCCTCACCGGCAATCGCGGATGGAACTATTTATGTTGGCTGTCGAGATGGACATCTCTATGCGGTCGATGCCCTGACGGGTCGTAAACGCTGGGACTATCCAACGAATAAAGGTTGGGTCAATAGCACGCCGGCGATACGTGGCGGCGTGGTCTACGCCGGAACATCGGACGGCTACAGGTTCTTTGCTCTTGACGCTAAAACCGGAAGGTTGAAATTCACACTGGACGCCAAGGGCGCCGTGTTCTCTTCCCCTGCGCTCGCCGGCGACGTCGTTTACTTCGGCGTATCGAATGGCCGGCTGTTAGCGGCTGATGCGAAAACGGGAAAGCTGATGTGGGACTTTCAGACAGAAGGCTCGAAGCGGGATCCGTTGAAGATGTTGAAGCCGGATGGAGGACTGAACAACGAAGCAATCTATGCACGTTATTTTGGCGACTATCAGGACATGGTGCTCGCGTTCTATCGAGTGTTCTCTGTTGGCGCAATCTGGTCGTCGCCGGTCGTCGATAAAGGAGCGGTCTATTTTGGGAGTACGGATGGATCGTTGTACGCGATTCAGTGAAGCAAACCAAGTCACAAAATCTCAAACGTCGAGCTCAGCGCGGGTTTGTAGCACGCGCAGGATGTGCGCGCGGGATATCATGCCGGTCAGCCTGCCCTGTTGGACCACCGGCATCTGATTTATGTCCTCTCGTCCCATCATCTCCAACGCCTCCGTAAGCGGCCGTTCGGCGCTTACTGTCCGTAAGCTCTCCAGCGGACGCATGACGTCACCCACCGTTGTGTAAGGCCACCGCGAGCGATCGACCGTCTTCACTTCGTGCGGAGTAATAATGCCAACCGGCGTTCCCTGTTGGACCGCGACGAAGCAACGATGACCCGTCGGCAGCAGGTGTTCCTGCACAAACGTCTGGAGATTCGAGTTTGTATCGACGGTTTCGAATTGCTGCGCCATCACGTCGCCAACTCTTACGCCCGTCAGACGTTCAGTAATCTCAACCTGCGCGCCGCTGGCTCGCGCCGCATCCAGCAGGAACCAGCCGATAAAAGCGATCCACAAACCGCCAAAACCCGCGCCGCTAAAGAAACGCAAGATGCCGAGGAAAATAAAAGCGAGAGCAACCAGTTGGCCCACTTTCGAAGCCACGCGCGTAGAACGGTTCGCGTCCCCGGTGACCCACCACACTACGGCACGTAGAACGCGTCCACCGTCAAGCGGAAATCCCGGAATCATGTTGAAGATACCGAGCGCAATGTTGATGTAACCCAGCCACATGAACATCGCGGCCGGAGGTGAGTTCGGTTCGTCGGCGAAGTTCCAGCCCAGCAACAATGCGAGGCCGAGACACACTATCCCAATCACGACACTGGTGATTGGACCAACAATCCCCATCCAAAACTCAGACTTCGCATCCGCAGCGTCTTTCTCGATCTGCGCCACGCCACCTAATGCGAAAAGCGTGATGCCACGCACGGGAATCCCTCGCATTTTGGCAACGGCCGCATGCGAGAGTTCATGCAACAGAATCGATACGAAGAACAAGAGTCCGGTGATGATCGCTACGATCCATGTTGTCGACGCCTCCCAGTTCGGATGAACGATCGCGAACTGGCTGCGGAGGGAGAGCGTTACCAACAGCGCGATTATGACCCAACTATAATGGAGGCCAATTGCGACGCCGAAAATGCGGCCGAGCTTAATATGAGCTTTCATGCCACCCTTCTACGCCGCAAAAGCCACGAAAAGAGCATAGGTATCTTAAGAATGTTTGCGCCCTGTTCTGTCATGACTCTACAACTCAGGATCGCCGGCCGACTCAGGCTGGTAGAGGATCTCCTCGACTTTTAACCTGCGCAAGCCTGACGGTACCTGCCACTCGATCGTGTCACCTCGTCGATAACCCAGAATCGCCGTGCCAATCGGCGCCAGAACAGAAATCTTCCCTTCCGCAAAGTCCGCCTCTGTCGGAAACACCAGTGAGTAAGTATTGCTTTCACCGCTGACCAGGTCCTTCAAGCGTACTTTCGAGCGCATTGTAATAACGTCGCCCGGGATGTCTTTCGGCTCGACAACCTCTGCGCGTTCAAGCTCCGCTTCCAACTTGTTCAAGTATTCTTTGTCGACGCCATTGCGCTCGCGCGTGCGATCGATCAATCCACTAAGACGGTTATAGTCGAGCTCTGTTATGTAGATGCTGGTTGCCTTCTTTGATCTTCGTTTCATTGTTGTCACTCCTAATTCGCGCTTTACGCAGCTTTCTTCGATTCCTGCAATCCCTTAGTTCGTTGAAGCGACTCGTGCAGCTGCGGCACGTCGCTGCCACGAACAACCCTGACCGAACAGTGCGCGCGGTTTGCAACGGCGGCAGACGTACTGCCGAACAGCAAACGACTCAAACCTCGTCGTTCGTTCGTACCGAGAACGATGAGATGAGCTTGCCAGTGCTTCGCTCGTTCAACGATTCGCCCGGCGGCTCGGCCAGCAATGACTTCCGCCGAAATCCTGACTGGCGCGCGGCTCAACGCATGAACAGCATTGCCGATCGCGCGATGTGCACGTTCCGTGCGTGTGTCGCGAGTCAGCCCAAGCTCCTCGAGCGAATAGACAATCGGGTTGACGGCACTCACGACTCTCACCTCACTATTCTCAGGCCAATTCATTTCCGCGATCGCCCGCGATGCAGCTATCGAAGCAGCGGAGCCATCGGTCGCGAGCAATACTCTGAACTCACCCGTTTCTGAAGTTACATCCGCTGTGCGAACCACCTCGACGGAACAAGGCGCACTCTCGACAACCGACTTCGCTACACTTCCGAGCAGCCGTCTGCGAAAGTCTTTGCGATTGTGCGCGCGGATCAAGATCAAGTCAGCCGCCCACTTCCGCGCCGCGAATGAGATGAGGTATGCCGGATCTCCGCGCATGATCACTACGCCCGCGGGAATGCCAATCTCGCGCAGCCGTTCGACTGCCAGAGCAGAGATTTCTTCGCCACGTTTCTCCATCTCTAGCCGCACCGCGGAAGGTCGGTAACCTTCTTCGCGCCAGACCTTCATCGGAACGTCACCGTCGTCAACAACCGAAAGCACCTGCGCTTCCGTTCCCGCCGGCCATGAACGACCAGCCATTTCATTCAGCAAAACATCCAGAGTGGTAAGCGAATCTACCGCAACTAAAACTTTCATCTAATATCTCCAATCAGGAACGACCCGGATCGCGACACGCTTTCCACCCGCGGTTCGTTATCAAAATTCACCGGGCTGGTCATCGCGACGTAGTACAAACCTGCCGTCATCAACGCGAGCAGGGCCGTAATAGCTGCCGCTAACAGTAGAATCGGCCAACGTAGTTCGGGTTCTGCAATCAATACCGGAGCGCGATAAGCAATCATTAATAAATCCTCTCCTTAAAACTTGATCTCCGAGAGCATTAACAGAGTAAGCTGAAATCCGCGCTCTCAAAACCGTGTTATCACGCGCTTATTGCAGGTGTTTTCACGTCAAAATCCCGCACTCACCGGCGCTTTTCTGTCCCAGGGAAGGAGACCCGAGGTAACCACGCTCAAACAGCAAGTGGAAACACGCTGTCACGAGCGGAGTTGAGAACGTACACTTCATCCGCGGCAATCGTTGTAAACTCTGTGAATCGCTGAAACGCTTGAAACAAATGAACAAGATTTTGAACTTTGAACGAATTCTCTGCCCCGTGGCTGAGTCTCACGAATCTGACGAAGGTCTGCGGTACGCAATATTAATCGCGCGCTCTTATGGCGCTAAGCTCTCGGTCTTAACATGCACGGACGAAACGGTGGCTGATGACGAAACAGTCGATACGATGCGCACCGGCATAAAGCGAGCTATTGAACATTCGTTCCTTTCGTCTCCGCGATCGGACGATGCCCCGGTTATCGATTGCGACTTCACGGTCGTGAAAAGTAATCGACCGGAAGACGCAATTAATCGCGAGGCTACTTACCGTAATGCGGAATTGATCGTCATGGGTTCGCGCCGACGCGCAGACGCCGGGGTGGTGGTAATGGGATCGACCGCGGAAGCCGTCTGTCGAACGGCGCCCTGCTCAGTGCTTGTAACGCGTTTGACTGCGGGCCGCGGAGCGGAAAGAACCAGCGGTAGTCTCGAATTGAAGAAACTGCTGGTGGCGACCGATTTCTCCGTCCACTCGGAGCTCGCTCTTCAATACGGACTGTCACTAGCCCAGGAATACCAGTCGGAGCTGCATGTGGTTCACGTCATGAGCGGCTCGCGGAGTACTGAAGCTGAGATCGCCTGGACGTCGCAAGAGAACGAAGGCCCATATCACGCAGCGGCGAGACGACTTCATGAATCGATTCCGGCGGAGGTCCATCTCTGGTCCAACGTGACGCACGCCGTACGCGAAGGTAAAGCTCACCGCGAAATCGTCGCGTATGCAGTAGGACAGGACGTGGATCTGATCTGTTTAGGCGCACATGGCCAGGGATTCAAAATCGGATCGCTCTTTGGAACAACTACTGACCGCGTACTGAGGCAGGCGCCCTGTCCGGTTCTGGTAGCGCGGCCGTTGAACTCCGACGCATAGCTTCACCCGATTTGAATTGAGAGCATGGAAACGGAACCGCCGTCGAAGCCTTCGACCGGAAACCTGATCGGCTCGCCTTCGCTCATTTGAGCGATCACGTACAGCAGCGGCAAATAGTGATCGGGTGTGGGCACCGACAGGATCGCGTCTCGTCCTAACGTTTCGTAGGCAATGAGTGGCTCGTGATCGCCCGCGAGTAACAATTCGCGTGCTCGTTCTTCAAATCTCACCGCCCAATCGAGTGGCGCAACCTGCTGACGACCCCAGGCGTAAGCGTGGAGGTTGTGGACGAGATTGCCGCTCCCGACGATCAGCACTCCCTCGTCGCGCAAACTGGAGAGTCGCTTTGCAGCGTCGTAGTGGAAGCTCGCGGGTTGCGTCTCGTCGATGCTCAGCTGTATGACGGGGATGTCCGCTTGCGGAAAGACGTGGCAGAGCACCGACCAGGTCCCGTGGTCCACTCCCCACCGCGTGTCCAATTCGGCGGTGATTGGCGCAAGCAAATCTCTCACGCGACCCGCAAGCTCCGGATCGCCAGGCGCCGGGTACTTGATCTCGTACAGCTCGCGCGGAAAGCCGCCAAAATCGTGAATGGTACGCGGCTGGTCCTGCGCGGTTACCAACGTTGCCGGCAGATACCAGTGCGCCGATACGCAGACAATCGCCTTCGGCTTTGGAATACTGTTACCAATCGCGGCCCAACCTGTGGTCCATGCATTAGTCTGTACCGCGTTCATCGGGTTGCCGTGCCCGAAGAAAATCGCAGGCATTCGGTCCGCCATGTTAATCCTCCTCGCTCGATGTTGATGGCCGGTACTTTTGATCGTACGTCATGTCCACTTCCGTCTTCACCCGTCGTTGGTAAGTCAAACGGGGGAGGCAACGGCGCTGGTTTCCTCGCCTGCCTCTTCTCCTTCTTCCTCTCGACGCGGATAGAGAATAATCGTCCCCAACATCGCTGCCACGAGTGACGCAATGAAGATTGCGATTTTTGCGGCGGCGTATTCGGCAGGGTCAGAGAACGCCTGGCTCGCGATGAACAGCGACATCGTGAAACCGATTCCGCCGAGCGCGCCGGCCCCGATCAACTGACGCCATGAGTAGGCGTCGGGCTTCACCGCAATTCCGCTCCACACCGCGAGCCACGCCGCCGTTACGATGCCGATCGATTTTCCCACTACCAAACCCAACGTGATCGCCGCCATCAGTCGACCGTGCTCCTGGAATACGCCGGCCGACCAAACGACACCTGCGTTAGCCAACGCGAAGATCGGCAGCACGACGTAGCTGGACCATGGCTCAACTGATCGAAGCAGCTTATCGGCGGGTGATTCGATCCGGGCGTGGATCGTATCCAGCGTTCGCATTGCCCGCTCAGACGGACCAGGTCGCATCGCTTCATCCCGGTGCAGGTCTTCCTGATGGATCACCGTCGCTGCCTGCGCCAGCAACGCATTGAGGTTCGCCGGCGGACGCGTCGGAATCAGCACGGCCAGGATCACGCCCGCCAGCGTCGCATGTAAACCGGCCTCGTGAAGAAAGAACCAGAGGACGATACCGCACACCGCGTATGGAAGAGTGGCGTACACGTTAACCCGGTTGAGCACGATCAGCAGCAGCGTCACCGCGAGCCCCGCGATCAAATAACCGATCGCGATCTGGCTCGTGTAGAACAGCGCGATTACCGCAATGGCGACGATGTCGTCGATGATCACGGCCGCAGTCAGGAATACGCGAAGCTCGATGGGGACGCGATCACGCAACAACACGATCAGCGCGACCGCGAAAGCAGTGTCGGTGCCGATCGGAATTCCCCACCCGTGCCTGAGGTGTGGCGGCGCGATGAAGGCGTAGATGAGAGCCGGTAGCACGATCCCGCCGAGCGAAGCGACCACCGGAAGCGCGCCCGATCGAAAGCTCGAGAGGTGGCCCACCGTGAACTCTCGTTTTATCTCGAGCCCGACAACGACGAAGAAGATGGTCAAGAGGCCATGGTTGACCCAGTCGAGCAACGATAGAGCGAATGAGGATGCGCCCCACTGAAGTCCCAGCGTTGTATTCCACCACGCCAGGAATGCCGGCCCGATCGCCAGGTTGCTGAGCACCAGTGCGAGCACCGTCGCCAGTCCAAGCAGCAGACCCGACGAAGGTCCCCAGCGAACAAACTCGAAAGCGGCAGCCTGGATGCGATGGCCCAACGCGCCGAGCATCGCGTCCGCCAGCGAACTTTCGTCCCAGGCGCCCGTGTAACGACGGCCGTTGATGAAGAAGGTCGGCGCGATCTTCACGCCGCTGCGCTGCGCGCTCGCGATGTGTTCGCCCACTCGCGCCTGAGCGGCCGCTAGCGCAGCATTGTCGAGCGCCGCGTTCGGCAAGTTTAACTTGCGTGCGATCTGTGGGAAGTCGCCGGCCGAGAACGCCGGGCCGCGCTCCATCAATGCCTCGTGAACTTCCCAAAAACGGCCCGTGGTTTCCGCTGCGTACTCGGCGAGTTCGGCGGCGCGCATCGCGTCGCCGTTGCCAGTGACGGGCATGTGCCGAAACACGAATCGCATCCGCTCGCCGAAGCGACTCCGCAAGTTCTCAATTACCTCGTGAACCGCGCAGCAGTGTGGGCACGCGTAGCTGCCGTACTCAACCAGCGTCAACTCGGCATCGGGTGGTCCGAGAACGTGGTCACGTTCAGGGTCGATGGGAGGATCAAGCTTCTCGCGTTTCATATGAGAATGATACCAGCATGGGTTAACAAGTAACGGGGCGTAAGGCGGGCAAAACCTTGACAGCACCTCATCGCAGGCATACGCTTCGCCTGCAACATCACTGAGCTCAAACTTCTTTACGCGCGGTCACGCTCATGACCGCTGTCATTCATTCCTAAGGAGCCTCCCATGCCTATCAGACTTAAAGTCTACGTGAACGAAGACGACGCCCTATTGTTCTGGAGTATTCCTAAACCCATTCCCGAATGTCGCGGATTCGCTATCCAACGGCACATCAAGCGAAAAGGCAAGAAAAAGACGGAAGAAGATTTCCTGGTCAACCGTACGGGCTTCGAGAACGATGATAAAACGAACGGAAAGCCGCCAGGGACAAAGCCCTCAACCGAATGGCCCTTTCAGAGATTCTCCTGGACGGACCATGACGCGCAGACCGGTGACATCGTTTCTTATCGCGTCATACCAATGATCAGAAACGCGAACGGCGATCTGGAACAACAGGAAGCGGAGGCGAGCGAATGGAGCACAGACCGTACTCTGGGCATCACGAAAGGACAGTTCAAACCATTCTTCAACCGTGGTTTCGTTATGTCGCAATTCATGTCGCGGTTTCTAAAAGAACGGAAGCTGACGTTACCTGAATTCAAGAAGCTCATTCGCGATCAAGACGACCGCACCATACGGCACTTTCTCTCGGGAGATTTGCGCCTCGCACTGCTAAACGAACTCGAATCGGCCGCGAAGGAACGTGGTCAGGTCTTCGCGGCGCTGTTCGAATTAAGCGACGACGAATTGATCGAAGCGTTGGGAAAACTTAAAGGCAACGCGAACGTTGTGCTGGCGAATGGCTCCGTCCAAAAGGAGAAAGGCGAAACCAGCGCCGATGCAAGGCGGCGCGATGAAAATGAGGCCGCTCGCAAACGGCTGCTCAAGAAAGGCGTCGATGTAAAAGTCGAAAAGGACAACCGGTTTATTTCACCGGGCGCCCTGGGTCACAACAAGTTTCTGGTCCGCACCGACAAGAAAGGGAAGCCCATCAGCGTTTGGACCGGAAGCACAAATTGGGCGCCTACAGGTTTATGCACTCAGGTGAACAACGGAATTTTGATCGAGAACCCCGCCGTCGCCGCAGTCTACCTCGAGCAGTGGCATGCACTGAGAGAGGCAAGGAGTGCGTTTCCGAAACCATTTGTCGCTGCAAACAGTCAACCAAAGCCGGTTGGCAAAGAGGCCTCCGGCAAACCACGATGTGTCGTGTGGTTTACTCGCACGACCAAGCAGGTAGATCTCGCTGCACTTCAGGCAGAAGTCAATAAAGCAAAGCAGGGCATACTGTTCCTCATGTTCATGCCCGGCGCCAAAGGTCTTTTGGCCAGAGTTTTTGAGCGTTCAAGTGAGCCGGACTTTTACGTGCGAGGAGTGGTTAGCACTTTGCCGAACGGTTTGGGCGATGAGTCTCAGGTGGATGTAAGTCTGGTTGATGGAACCGAACGCAAGA
>DATANW010000386.1:0-19279 GCA_036266055.1 Pyrinomonadaceae bacterium
CGCGATCCGTCGTCGCCGCGACCGTCACGGTAGCGTCGATCGAGCCGATGTTACGCAGCGCCGAAACCCAGTCAGCACCACGCTGCGTCGGCAAACCAACCATCAGATCGGTGTCAACCACTTGATCGAGCTGCTGGTCCAGCAACGATTTCAACGTGTCGCCGCCGCGAGCGACCAGCGCTTCTCGCACGCCACTCAACGTAACGCCGACGTCTTTTTTACCAGCGTCGAGCACCGCTCGCAGCACACCCATGAATGCGTCGCGACCCATTCGTTTCTCGACCAACCGCCAGAACATCGCGCCACGATTCGGCACCGAACCAAAATACGTGCTGTCGATCTGGTTCGCGCGCGCCAGCGGCGCGTCGCGCTGCGCGACGGCGGCGTACGCAATTCTTTGCCGGTACAACTCCGACAAGACGGCATCGCGTCCAAACTGCTTCTCGAGAAACTGAGTCGCCAGATAGCGGACCAACCCGTCGCGCAGCACGCCACTACCTTCGCCACGCACCGCCGACTGACCGCCAACCCACAATCGCGCGATCGTTTCCGTCACCGACAACGCCGTCGCCGCGTCCATCTTCGGCAAATGCAACGTATCCGCATCGATCAGAACAGTGCCACTGTCGTTGAAGCCCGCACCGCGTCTGACGGCAACGATCCGTACCGGAACATCCGGCGCTGGACCAAGCGACGCCGCAAAGAATGAACGCGCAGCACCCGCAAACGCGATCAATGCATCTGCTCGCTTGCGATCATCGGCGGCGGCACCCTTTTCAAGCAGCACCGAGATGCCTTTGCCGTCGCCTGCACCGTCCGCTTTGTCCCATTCTCCCTGCACAAAGAATGGCTGGCCATGTATCGACTGATCGAACGAGATCGATCCCGGTGTGCCACTCTTCTCAACCCCTGACGAGATCACATTCGCGATATTGACCGTCAAACGAAACGGTGCGCTGTCAGCGCCACGAACGGTGTACGGCGTGTTCGGCGTTGGGTACCAGAAAGCGAGCGGGAGGAATTGAGTGCCGATCGGACTGATTGAAGAAAGACCGGTGTTGGTCTCGACCGGCAGCGTGTAGTTTACAGTCACACTTGTCGACGTACCCGGAGTCGCCGGCGCTGGTAACGTAATCTCGATGCGTTGCAGATCTCCACGCGCCTCGGCGCCTGGTCTAAAAGTGCCGGGTGCGCCTGCCACTGCGACCGATTTCACGCTGGCCTTTGAATTGAGACGCACAGTCAGCGTTCGAGTCGGACTGCCGCCGACGTTCGTCGCATTGATCGTCGCAGTCACACCGAGCGTGCGCTCGGCTTGTTGAACGTTGGCGTTGACGTCAAAGAGAGTGACTTGCCAGATCGCCGGGTTCGGAGCTTGGGCACGCGCCGGTACGAGCAGGCACACAAGAAGAGACAATAAAAAAAGAATTCTCATGGTTCGCTTAATTTCTCTTGGACTCGCGGTCCGCCTTCTAGGTCCGTGGCCCAACAAGCTGATGGATATCGCGCAGCATAAACAGAAGCGACTGAAGCCGGTTCAGCGGTAACGCGTTCGGACCGTCCGACAATGCTTTCTCCGGACAATCGTGAACTTCCATGAACACCGCATCGACACCGCATGCCACTCCCGCGCGCGCGAGAGGTTCGATGTATTCAGATTGTCCGCCAGTTGCATAACCCAACCCGCCCGGAAGTTGCAAGGAGTGCGTCACGTCGAACACCACGGGCACGCCGAAATCGCGCATGATCGGGAACGAACGCATGTCGACGACCAGGTTGTTGTAACCAAAAGTCGCGCCCCGCTCCGTCAGCAGCAGTTTTTCACAACCCACCTGCCGCGCTTTTTCGACGATATTTCGCGCGTCGTGCGGCGCGAGAAACTGACCTTTCTTCACGTTGACGGCCTTGCCCGATCGCGCCGCCGCGAGAATCAGATCCGTTTGCCGGCAAAGAAACGCCGGAATCTGCAACACGTCGACCACCGCAGCGACACTTTCGACCTGTGAAACGTCGTGCACGTCAGTCAGCACCGGCACGCCGACTTCTTCGCGAATGCGTTGCAGCGCTTCGAGTCCGGCTTCCATGCCGAGACCCCGAAAGCTCTGGATCGAAGACCGGTTCGCCTTATCGAACGATGCTTTAAAGACGTAGTCGAGACCGGCGGCGCGCGTCCGTTCCAGACACTCGCGCGCCATCATCGATGCGTGGTCGTAACTCTCGATAACACACGGTCCGGCAATTACCGTGAGTCGTCCGTCGCCAAATGTCGCATTTCCTACCGAGAAGGGCTTCAGGTCTGTCTTCATGAACGCCCGAGTATACGCTTGACCTTGTCCAGAAATGAAAGCGAGTCGCGGGGCTCGGAGGTCGCACGTGCGTCTTTGTTGTTACTGATGATCTTGATCTCATTCGATCCGGAGCTCAGCGCCCGGACGCGCGCGATATCGACGACGAGCCGGCCCGAGGGTGATTCGACACCCTCGCCACGCAACGCTTCGATGTCGGGCACACTCGTCAGCGCGTGATGCTCGAGACCGAGAAGTTCCGCCGTCTCCAACAACTCGCGACGAAACTCGCCGGCATTGGCGGGTCGATCCTCGGGTGACTTATCGAGCGCGTGCAGCACAACGCGTTCGACGTCTTCCGGAATAGCCGCGACGATGTTGCGCGGCGGCTGCGGTGGATCAGAAACGTGTTTTGCGGCGATCTCCACCAACGACGAACCGGTGAAAGGCGCCATGCCGGTCAACATCTCGTACAGCATCACGCCAAGACTGTAAACGTCGGCAGCAGGCGTCAACTCATCGCCGTTGTACTGCTCCGGCGCCATGTAACGCGGCGTGCCGATCAACGCGCCAGCCTGTCGCAGCGTGATCGCTCCTTCATCGTCGTCGAGCGTATGCGCCGCGAGTTTTGCGACGCCGAAGTCGAGCACTTTCACAACCGCCGGCACGTCAGGACTCTGCGTGACGAGAATGTTCGACGGCTTGAGGTCGCGATGAATGATCCCGGCTTCATGCGCCGCCGCAACGGCGGCCGCCGTCTGCAACATGATCGAGATGGCCCGCGCGGTTTCGATCGGAGCTTCCTTCACGAGAATCTCGCGTAGCGTTGGACCTTCGAGCAACTCCATCACGAGGTAAACATAACCATCGGCAGTCTCACCGAAGTCAGTCACGCTCACCGCGTTCTGATGTTGCAAACGAACTGCGGCCCGCGCCTCGCGTTGAAAACGAATGCGCGACCCTTCATCCGCGAGCAAACGTTGATGCAGCACCTTGATCGCCACCGGACGGTCCATCGACAAGTGGCGCGCGCGATACACGGCACCCATGCCCCCGGCGCTCAGGCGTTGCTCGATGCGATATTTCTCATCGAGTGTTTGACCGATCAGCGAGTCGTCAGTTTGTTCGGCAATAGCCATCTGCTGTTACACAAAGACAGAGTGCGCACGCGTTTGTACTTGGCGTGAGGTTTTGTCTGGGCAGACTACTTGTTTTCGCGTCAATCGCCGCTGGTGGCGCTGAGACGGTCGTGCATGACCAAATCCACTTCGCCATTCTTCTCCATAGCGGTCTCAGATTGCAAACGATTTTCGTAGGCCGCGCGCACGAACGACGCAAACAACGGATGGGCCTTGAGAGGTTTTGACTTGTATTCGGGATGAAACTGGCAACCGATGAACCAGGGATGTAACTCGCGGGGCAGTTCGATCATCTCCATAAACTTGCCGTCGGCCGAGACGCCGCTGAACACCAGTCCTTCCTGTTGGAGTCGCTGGCGATACTCGGGATTGAACTCGTAACGATGACGATGACGTTCGCTGATCTCATCGGCGCCGCCGTAAACTTCCTGGACCAACGAACCCGGCGTTAACTGGCAGGTCCAGGCGCCGAGACGCATCGTGCCGCCGAGCTCTTCTACGTCTACGAGATCTCGCAATTTGAAAATGATCGGATGCGGCGTTTCCAGATCAAACTCCGTCGAGTCGGCGTCTTTCAGGTCACACGCGTTACGCGCAAACTCGATGCACGCGGTCTGCATGCCGAGACAGATGCCGAAATATGGAGTGCGCGTTTTGCGGGCGTAATGAATTGCACGAATCATTCCCGCAACGCCGCGTTTGCCGAAACCGCCCGGGACGAGAATCGCGTCGAAATCGCGCAGCCGGTTCTCGTAGGAATCGTCGTCCATCAACTCTTCCGATTCGATCCACTTCACGATCACGCGCAGATTATTCGCGACGCCGCCATGCGTCAGCGCTTCACGCAAGGACTTGTAGGAGTCTTCAAGCTCGACGTATTTGCCGACGATGGCGATCTTCGTCTCGCCGCCTGATGGTTCGCGGATCGTCTCGACCAGCTTGCGCCATTCTGCGAGGTCAACCTGTTGCGCGTGAGATTCGAGTCTCAACTGCGTGACGATCAGATCATCGAGCCCCTGCTCGTGAAACGCGAGCGGCACGTCGTAGATCGTGTCCACGTCCTGCGCGCTAATCACGGCCGGTTCTTTTACGTTACAGAACAAAGCGATCTTGCTGCGCAACTCGCGCGACAAAGGCTTCTCCGAGCGACACAGAAGAATGTCCGGCGCGATACCGATCTCGCGCAGGTCACGTACGGAGTGTTGCGTTGGTTTTGTTTTCAGTTCACCGGCTGCGGCAATGTAAGGCACTAGTGTGACGTGGACGAAAACGGCGTTGCCGGCGCCTTCTTCGTTGCCCATTTGACGAATCGCTTCGAGAAACGGCAGCGACTCGATGTCGCCGACCGTGCCGCCAATCTCGACGATCACCACGTCGGGCTTGTCCTTCTCCGCAACGCTGCGGACTGCTTCCTTGATTTCGTTCGTGATGTGCGGGATGACCTGGATCGTCTTGCCGAGATAGTCGCCGCGGCGTTCCTTCTCGATGACCGAAAGATAGATGCGCCCGGTGGTCCAGTTGTTGGCGCGCGAAAGATGCGCCTGCGTGAAACGTTCGTAGTGACCCAGATCGAGATCTGTTTCCGCACCGTCGTCGGTGACAAAGACCTCGCCGTGTTGGAACGGCGACATCGTTCCCGGGTCGACGTTGATGTACGGATCGAGCTTGATCAGCGCGACTTGAAGACCGCGGCTCTCGAGCAGGCAGCCGATCGACGATGCCGCCAGACCTTTACCCAGACTCGAAACCACGCCGCCAGTGACGAAGATGTATTTAGGCATTCATTCTCCCTGGATCACGATTCACTTTACATTCAGGCTGGTTCGCCTGTGTTGTCATTTGACGTTCCCCGGCGATCGTCACCCGCGTCGGGCGGATCGCCTTCGTCGTCTTCGCTATCGTACTTTCCGCGCCTTAGATCTTCCTGCGCCTCGACTGCTTTTTCCATCGCGGGATCGAGTGCTTTTTGCAGTCCGACGAGGCCGGCGCCGAGCAATCCCGGACCTTCGTGCGCGCGTTTTTCGAACTCCTCGACAGAGACGTCGTAAGGCTTGCCGAGCAGAGACAGTCCAACCAACCCGCAAATCACGAGAAAACCAATAACCGCTAATCCAATCCAGTCGTTCATGCGGTTTGCGCCATCTGGGCTTTCAACAGTTCGAGATCTTCAGCTGTATCGACGCCGATCGAAGCCGAACACGCCTCGATGACCTTTATCTTGACGCCATGCGCCAGCGCGCGCAATTGTTCCAGCGCTTCGATTACTTCGAGTTTCGCCGGCGGCCAGCGTGTGAATTCCAGCAGCACGTCGCGGCGATACACGTACAATCCGGTGTGCTTGCGAAAGAGCTTGAATAGTTCCGGCTCCGCTTCGAGCGCTCTGTCAGGTTCACCACCGTACCTTTTTGCGGCGTCCGCGGGAAACGGTATCGGTGAACGGGAGAAATACACCGCATTGCCGTCGTCGTCTATTACGACTTTTACCAGGTTGAAATTCAACAACTCATCCAGCGACTCGATCGGTTCGCACGTTGTAACGATGCCGGCGCCGTTTTGTTTCGACATCTCGTGCGCCATTGTATCTACGGCTTTTTCGATAGTCTCGGGCGAAATTAACGGTTCATCGCCCTGCACGTTAACGATGATCTCGGCGTCGGGCATCGCGCTCGCGACTTCCGCGACGCGATCGGTGCCGCTCGTGTGATTCGTGTCAGTCAGTCGCGCCTCGAAACCTCTTGAACTAACGGCGTCAACGATCTGCTGACTGTCGGTGGCGACTATAACCCGATCGACGTTTCGCGCGGCCTGCGCGCGTTCGGCAACCCAGCAAACCATCGGCTTTCCGTTGATTTCTATGAGGGCTTTACCAGGCAAACGAGTAGAAGCGTAACGAGCAGGGATGATGGCGACGGTCTTTTTCGAGGAGGATTTGGGGGTATTGTCGCCCGTCTGATTCACGGGATAACAGATTAACATTCATCAAATCCGTGTTTCAACCTGAGATTTCAATCTTGAACCACGGATTCGAACCACGCATTCACATAATCACTTCTTTCGCGTCTTTGCCGCCTTCTTCGCAGAACGCGAACGGTCGGCGGCCGAGCGTCTTTTCGCAGCGGAACGGGCCTGCCGCGACAAGGCCGTCTTTGACGCTGCACTATGGCCTTCACGTTTTAGCGCGGCGCGTGTTGCTCGCGATCGTTTGGCCGAAGTTTTTTTCGTTCCACCTTTCGCAGCTTTGCGTAAGTCGCGCCGTGCCTGCTCTTTGGTTTCTTTCGAACTGCTTTCGGATGGCGGCAGTTCCACTCCGGCCCGTCGCGCTTTCGATAATCCGATCGCGATAGCCTGTTTCGTTGAGCGGGCGCCATGCTTCCCTTCCCGAACGTGTTCGATCTCTTCACGGACAAACTCGCCAGCCTGTGTGCTCGGCGCTTTTCCTTCGCGTTTGTCCTGACGTGCTCGTTCAAGCGTCTCTTTTTCCGGCATCTCCACTCCTTTCCTTTGCTCGCATGAAATCAAAACAAATTACGGCGCGATCTTGAATTTATCTGTGGGATCTGTCGTCTGTTAGACCACGGATCAAATGGCCGCGGTCATCGACTGGCTCTGCCGTTTCAGAAACTCGAGCGTCTTTCCGTTGAACTCCGCGACGTTCTCGTAAATGATCGCGTGCGCGCAGTCGTCGAAAACGACCAACTCTGAATCGCGAATATTGTTTGCCATTTGATCGGCAAAGCGCAACGACGTCACTCGATCGCGAATGCCACAGGTGATCTGCGTCGGCGCGACGATCCGGCCCAGTTGCGCCTCCACGTCGTGCGCGATTACGGCATTTGATTGTTTGATAAAGGCCGGAACTGACATCACCGGCCGGTTGCGAACAAACCCGCCCAGGTTTCGAATCTCGTCATACCTCGTAGCGTACATTTCCTGCGTGAAGCACCAGGGGAAGATGCTGTGGATCACTGCCTCCGCGACGCTGTTGAAACCCTTCGCACTTGCCTGCCATCCCTGCACGACTGTTTTCAGGTAGTCGTCAGTCTTGGCCCATCCGCTGTGCAGCGACAACGACTTGACTCGGTTGGGATATTTGGCCGCGACCCACATTCCGACGGCCGCGCCCAGTGACAAACCGAACACGTGCGCTTGCGGCAGTCCATACGCCTGCATAAATGCTGCAATATCGTCGGCATACATTTCGACGGAAACGTCGCCATCCGGATTGTCGCTCTTGCCAGTGCCGCGCAAGTCGAGCAAGATGCAGGTAAAGTGTTTCGCATAATCAGCGACTTGAAACGCGTAACAAGCGTTGTCGGCGGATAAGTAAGGAATCAGGATCAGCGGTTCGCCGACTCCCTGCTGTTCGTAGTAGATGTTAATCCCGTTTGCTTGGATCTTCGGCATTGAGGCCTCCGTACTGAATTGTTGGGGGGAAGGATATTTATCGCAAGTTGAAATTAACTGCAAGAGTGCGGACCACGTTTGCGCCTTCGCGCTACTGTCTACCGCCGGCTGCCGACGATTGCGCGAAGGTGGCGCAGACGGGTGTCGAGGTCTTCCGGAGTCAGGGAGGCGTATTTTGCCGGCAGTAAACGACGGCTCGAGGACTCGAAGACTGCCAGCAGTTCCATGTAGTCCAGCAGCTCGACGTCGCGGCTCGGGAAATAATCAACCGCGGCGCTCAGGAAGTGACCCTCGCGAACTACGGGCTCACCATTCTCACGAATCGCCCCAGGGCTCTCATCACGTGCGGCGTCGTCATTGGCCAACAGGATTACAGCTTCAATATCGGCGTTACTGTAACCCACGAGCTTGCTTGAAAAACCATCGCGGATCGTTGCGATGTCCACATTGGTCTTGATCTTGTTCTTGCGCAACAACGCCTTCGCCACCAATTCGACTTCTTCCGGCGACTGCACGTATAGGAACGGAATCTTCCGATCGAGCCGTCCCGCCCGCTTGAGATCGACGTCGAGTTTGTCGGGACGGTTCGTCATCACCAAAAATAAAATCCGCCCGCGATTCGAGGTGTCAGACATGAACTCCTTGATGCGCGCAATCACGCGCGACGACGTGCCGCCATCGCCTTCCCCATCCGTGTTACCAAACGCGCGATCGCCTTCGTCAATGATCACCACGACCTGACCAATTGCCCGGATCACGTTCAGAATCTTTTCGAGATTGCCTTCGGTCGCGCCAACCCACTTCGAGCGAAAGTTCTTCAACTTGATCGTCGTCAATCCGCACTCTTTAGCGAAGGCCTCGGCAACAAACGTCTTTCCCGTGCCCATTGGACCAGTGAACAGTATGCCCATCGGCACACGACTCGTCCGTCCTTCGCGGATACTTTCGGCGATCACCAGCAGGTCTTTCTTCACTTCATCCATCCCGCCCACGACTTCAAACCCGTGCGCCGGCTCGACAAACTCGACCAGACCAAAACACTCGCGCTCGAGTATCTCGCGCTTGCGTTTCGCGATCAGGCGATCGGCTTCTTTGCGGGCGAGTTCATAGGGCGTCGGCAGCTCAGGATCGGGCGCAGGCGTCGTCGCGGTCGGCGCTACCAGCTCCTTGATCTCGTCGCGATTCAGGTTGCTCGTCAGCGTTGCGAGTTTGTGCGCGCGTCCCGCGACGTCAGCGCCACCGCCTAACAGACCCGTGATAAACGCTTCACGATCGGCCACCTCTTCTTCAGCCGCAGCCTGCGGCGTCAGGATCGACGCGATCTGAATCGCCTTCAAACCAGCGGTCATACCCGCATAACGTTCACAATCTTTGTCCGTTAGACGCGCGTCCGCGAGCCGCGCTGCTTCGCGTCGCGTCTCATAATCCGGCATCGGCACTTCAACGACCGCGACCTTCGGATTCGAAATCAACTTCGGCGCTAATTCGGTCAGGTTCTCGGAAATCAGCAGCACGACATTGTCGCCGCGCTCGATTTCCGGCAGCGACGACCAGCGATGCAGCGTCACGATCGCTGCCCGATCAGATTCACTCTGAAAGTTCGGATCACCAGCCGGCACGATCGCTTCCGCGTACTCCATGATCACGGCCGTCTTCGTCGAACCAATCAGCAATCGCTCAAACGCCGCGAAGACCTTTTCCTTTTCGGTCGCGAGCAACAGATCCTCGAGCCCGGTTACACCACTCGTGCGTTTTGTAAACCGCGCGCCAGTGGCAACGTTGTAAACAGCAATCGTCTCTTTCGAATCCTTGAGCAGAACGTCAGTCAAAAACTCTGTCAGCGACATCATCTTCCGGCCGCAAAGCACGACGTCGTAAACGTTGCCGTGCAGCACAAACATCGACGCCTCGCCACGCAGGTAGCGGCGTCGCAGGTCTTCCGCCCACGCGGGAAGCACGCGCATTTCGGTCATACGTTGAGATCCTTTAGGCCCATCGGATTCAAGAGACGTTCGGTGTCGGCGGCGGTCTGTTTGATCGACTCGACGCCGTCGAGCAGCTCGTCAAGCTGTCCGGTCAACTCCTGTGGCGACTGCATCGTCACGATCTGATCGGCGATCAACTGAAACGAGTTTTCGATGAGATCGAGTTGACCACGCGCCAGCATGAGGTACTGCCGGATCTCCTTCATCTTCTCGAAACGTTTCATGATGATCGCGAGGTTCTTACCCGCGATGCCACTCTCGGCCGCCTTTGGGTCCTGGGTCTTGCAGACATTTTCCCAGCGACGACGCTCGCGTTCGAGTTCACTAACGTCGACCGATTCAAGGTAGTACTCATAGCGGCTGCAAGTCGTGGCCATCTCGATAAAGGCTTCGACGAGACGGTCGGTTTTGGTCAACTCAGTACGCAGAAGTTCGCCGGTGAACGACGGGTTCTGCGCGGCGAGTGAGTCGATCTCCTGTTGCCGCGCCAGCAGGTCGATCACGCGTTGTCGATCGCCTTCTTCGAGGTGCTTCAACCGTTCAGCTCGCGCAGCGTCTTCCCGCGCCTGGTCTTCGGCATCGTATTGCGGATCCCAGAGCCACTCCTGCAGCTTCTTCGATCCGGGAGCATTCGACATCCACAGGACTTCAAGACCCACCGTGACCACGGCCAGCAACGGATTGAACGTGAGCACCGACGCAACGAGGCCGCCGGCGAGCAGCGACAGATTGTACGGGTTGGCAAACGCCTTCTTTACGTAAGAACGCTTTTCGTAGATCTTCTGCCGGACGAAAGCCTGAGTGGCCGCGAGCGTATCGTCACGCAGCGGCGTGACGTTCACGGGCACGCCGTCTTTCCGCACCGCCGGTTGCGGCGATTTATTCAAATGCTGCTTCTCGCTACCCATAGATCACATAGGACGGCAGGGCAGAGCCCAGCCGCACATCAGGCGGCGAAGCCGAAACGTCGGACGAGCCTGATGGCGAACGCCGCATAGGCAAAGGGAGATCCTCTCTCACGACTTGGTGGGGGCGTAGATCAGGTCAAGCAACTTCTTCTCGATCGCGCGAAACTCCGGCGCTGATTTTAGCGCAATGTCGCGCACCGGAAACGCGGGCACGTCCACCTGGTGCAGAATTCTCGCCGGACGAGGCGAGAGCACGTAAATCGTATCGGCCAGGTAAACAGCTTCAGAGACGTCGTGAGTCACGAACAGGATCGTGTTGTTTTCGGCGCGCGAGATGTCGAGCAACAGGCTCTGCATGCCCCAACGCGTTTGCGGATCGAGCGCGCCAAACGGCTCGTCCATCAACACGACGCGCGGTTTGTTCACCAGCGTCCGCGCGATTGCCACGCGCTGTTTCATGCCCCCGGAAAGATCCTTCGGATAGCGACTCGCAAAATCAGCCAGGCCAACCGACTTCAGAATCTCGTCAGAAACTTTTCGTCGCTCTGCTTTCTTGATGCCCTGAAGCTTCAGACCATACTCGACGTTGTCTCGCACCGTCAGCCAACCAAACGACGTGTACGCCTGGAACACCATGCCGCGATCGCGACCAACATCAGTAACCCGCGTGCCGTCGACCAGCACTTCACCTTCAGTCGGCGGCAGCAATCCGGCCACTGCTTTGAGAATCGTCGACTTACCGCAACCGGATGGACCAAGAAACACGACGACCTCACCGGAGTCAGGCTTGTCAATCACGTCGAACGAAACGTCCCGCACAGCTTCGGTGTGATTACCGTTCCGGTCGATGTACGTGACGCTCAGATGGCTGACACGCAGTTTTGGAGGCACCCCGCCCTGGTCGGCCTCGTACGTGACTTTCGGGTGCTGCTGAGTCGCGACGTCGACGGCAAGGGTGCCTGGTTCGCCGGACTGCGGCAGCACTGTTGGACCTTGATTATCAGACATTCCAGTTATTTGCGTTTCAGGACGCTTCACGCCAGCGAAACAGCACGTTCGAAAGGAGACGAATTAGAAAGTCAGTCAGCAGTCCGATGCCGCCGATCACGAGCAAACCGGCGAAGGACCACGACGCCTTATGATGCGTGCGCGCCAGCTCAACCATGTAACCCAAACCGTATTCAGGATTCACCGCTTCGGCGAGAATCACGTACGTCCAGGCGATGGCGTTCATTACGCGAAAGCTATCGAAGATCTCCGGCAGCGCAGCGGGAACCAGCACGGTCCGCACCACTTGAAACCTCGACGCGCCGAGCGTTAACGCTGTTTGGACCAACTCCTCAGGCACCAGCCGGATCGACGAAACAACCACCGGCAGCAGGTAAACAAACACACCGAGAAACAGAAACGCGATCTTCTGCGACTCGTAAATTCCGAACCAAAGGATCAGTAACGGAATGAACGCCGAGATCGGCATGTAACGCAGCGGCGCGACGATCGGCTCGAAGAAACGATTGATCGGGTCGAACGCACCCATCAGAACGCCGAGCGGTAACGCGATGGCCGAGGCAAGTAAAAACGCGATGGCGATCCGTCGCGTGGAGACGAGGATCGCCCTTGCGAGATCGTATTGAATGAAGAGTTGCAGAGTGCCGCGAATGACTTCGGTCGGCTTCGGCAGGAAACTCTCCTGGACCAGGTGGGCGTACGTCAGCACGCACCACGCACCGAGGACGAGCGCCGGCGCCACGAGGCCGAGCACAAGAGCCGTCCGTTTTGGAAGCGGCGAGCGAATTGACCAGAAGCTGGATTTGCGAGACAAAGTTTGTACTTAGATCTTGGGTCTTAAGTCTTGGGTCTTAAGTTTTAGATCTTTGGTCTTTGTACTTAGTGCTTTGACTTCGAGCCCAAGACCAAAGCCCTCAGACCAAAGACCAAGTACAAAGCTCAAAGCTCAAAGCTCAGTTGGTCGCCAGTATGACTTTGATGTCCGTACGCCGATTTTGTTGGCGTCCAGCCTCGGTCGTGTTCTCCGCGATCGGATTCGCCGCGCCGCGTCCGATGGTCTGGAAGCGCGTCGGCGGAATGTGCGGGAAGTTTTGGACGATGTAGTTCTTCACGGCTTGCGCTCGCTTTTCAGAGAGCGGCTGGTTGACGGCCTGAGTACCGGTGCTGTCGGTGTTGCCTTCGATGCGCAGTACCGTGTTACCGAACGACGTCATCGTCTCGCCCAACTTGTCGAGCAACAGGTACGAGCCCGGCATGATCTGGTCGGAACCCGGCGTGAATTGAATCTGGATCTGCTGATGCAGGATCGGCACGTCCTTCGACGACGGCGCCTTGGCCACCACTTGCGCTTCTTCTACTTTCTGCCCCGGATAATAAGAAGCAACTGTTTGCAGGAACCGCGTGTCGGCCCAGTCTTTCGCGTTGACGGCCTTAGGCGCGAGGCCTTTCTTACGCCAGATGACGTACGCCGTATCGAAGAGTGTTTCGTAGTGCGCCTTTGAACCTGTAAGACCATAAAACTGCGCGTTGTCGGCATAGGGCGTCAGCTTCAATCCCGACAACATGCCTGACACGGTGTCCGTGTCGAGTTTCAACGCTTTTCCGACCACGGCGTAAGAACCGTTCGGGTCGTTCTTAATCATCTCGATGCCATCGAGCCAGCCGCGCACAAAATCGCGAACCGTTTCGGGTGCTTGATTGATCAGATCCTGACGCGCGCAAAGCGTGTCGGCGATGATGTTGGTTGCGGCCTGCGTGGAGACCAGAATGTGTGCCTCTGCTGCCCGGTTCGTCACGGCTGCTGAAAGATCAGGCTCCCACGTGACCGCGGCATCAACCTGCTTCGCCGTGAAGGCAGCGGCGGCCGCCGGCGCATCTGTCGTAAAGACGATGTTCTTCTCGATCTCGCCTCGCTCTTCGGGCGTCAGGCCTGATTGTGACAAAACATAGAGCAGGAGGAAGTGTGACGGCGTGAATTGCGTGCAAGCAATCTTCTTCCCTTTCAAGTCTTCAATTGACTTGATCGATGAAAGCGAGACGATGCCGTCGCCGCCGCGTGACCAGTCCTGCATGATGATCGACTTCGCCTGCTGATTGTCAGAGGCGAGCAACGATGCCTCGCGCGCCCAGTTGTCGATCGTGTTCCACATGATATCGACTTGCCCGGTCTTAAACGCTGCGAGCTTCCCTGCCGGATCTTCGAGCAGCACAAACTTCACGTCCATGCCGTATTTCGTCTTGTACTGCGACCCACCGTTTGGATCCATGCCGTTGTTGAAGACGATGCCGGGCGCATGTCCGGCCCACGTGTTGATACCGACGACCAGCGGCCGGTTCAACTTGCCGCTGCCGATCGACGCGGAGCTGACTCCGGTCGAACCGGCATTGCGCGCCGGATCGCCGGGGGCGTTGTTCAGTTTGTCGAAGTCGCCTTTAGCGTCTTCATTCGAGGCTCGTTCACCACCAGCCCACTGTTTGATGGCTTCGCCTTTGTAATGCCACGTTGCGAAACCGATAACCGCAAACACCACGACTGCTATGAAAGCTTTGGCAAGGGGAGTCAATTTCATCGGGTCACCTCTCTACGATTTGCTTCTCTCTACGATTTGCTTCTCGCTATTCGCTTCTCGACGACTTGCTTCTCGTTACGATTTGCTTCTTCAGCGGCTTTGCCGCCTGATGTGCGGCGACGGCTATGCCTCGCCGTAAACCGTTTTGCTCTCGACCGGGCTGTGCCCCTCGTTCGGCCTTTGGCCTAAACGGTTAGGGCCGAGCCCGAACCAAGGGCGAAGCCCAAATGCTTGAGTGCATAACCAACGGCGCGGCACAGCCAGCGCCGCACATCAGGCGGCAAAGCCGAAACTACATACTCTTGTTGGTCTGCGCCTGCTGCGCGGCCTTCTTGGCCTTCAGCGCTGCCAGCTCTTGCTTGGCCTGCACGTCGCCGGTCTGATTGCGCAACGCGGCGAGTCGCGAGTCGAGTGAGGACTCTGACAGCTCTTTGCCGAGGTTCGCTTCCGCGATCGTCGTCTTGATGTGCTGACGAACGTTGTCGAGCGCTTTCACTTCAGCATCCACTGAAAGTCCATCCAACTGTTCCTGCACCTTGATGCGCGCCTGTGCCGATTGCATCTTTGCCAGCATCGAATCGCGTTCGCTCTGCAATTTTCTGATCTCGGACTGCACCCCCAACAGCGAGGTCTTGGCGGAGTCGGCATCGGTGCGCGCCGATTCCATCTCCGCCTTGAGTTCCGCGACGTCGGCAGCAAGCTGGTTCTTCTTCTGGATCAGGATCACTGCCAGGTCGTCCTGATCGGTGCTCACTGCAGTTTCCAGCTCTGCTTCGGTCTGGGCCAACTCTGTCGTCGCGCGTTTGTAACGCTCGTCCAGATCTTCACGACGGCGAATGATCCCGGCTGTGGCGGTCTTCAGTTTCGAATACTTCGCCACCATCGAATTAATGGCGTTCTCGTAGGCGATCTCCGGATGCTCTTTCTCGATGTCGGAAATCCACAGCGACAGGAAACCCTTCCAAAGATTAGTCAAACGTTTCCACATGGTTTTTCTTCCTTTCTTTAGCTAGACGGATTTCCCGCTGCCTGTTCTGAAGGATCGTGGAGCTTGGGTGAAGCCTTGACCACACTGGCGACTTTGTCCTGGCCAAAAAACTCCAGCACCTGTTGGACCTCGAGCTTCTTGTCGTTGCACACCTTGATGAGGTTCTGTTGTTCGTCGACGCTCTCCTGCATCACGGCGCGAATGTTCTTGATCTCTTCTTCGTATTGCTTGATGCGCGCGTCTGACTCCTGGATCAGTTTTTCGTTGTCGGCGGCGCCGTTGCGGATGTAGCCGTCCAGCGCCTGGATCTCCTCGACGGTCGCTTCGATGATCTTCTCGATCGGAACTCCGAACGCCTTGAGCGAGGCTTCGACAATCTGTTTCTTGATCGCGGCGTCGGTTCCCGCAGGCAAACTGCGGAGCAACTCGGTCGTCCGCGCGACGCGTTGCTGTTCCTCCGTGTCGACGCCGGCCGCGGCGAACACGGCGGCAAAATCAACTTGTCCGCCGGCAGGTCGCGGTGGCGTAGTCTGGAACACCGTCTGAGTCGGAGAAGGCGTGGCGTAGCTTTCGGTTGCGGGAGCAAACGTGTCCAACGAAGGCGACTGTGGGGTTTCGCCGGTGTGGGGTATCTCCGTTGCGGGTGGTTCGTCGCGTTCGATGAACCAGCCGGCCACGGTCGAACCCCAACTTTTCTTGTCACTCATAGAAGTTTGGAATTACGAGCGATAACGAAAGGAATTTGGTTCAAGCGGCGACAGCTTATCATACGTTCGGTCCCTTTCTGACTATTTTGACCGTGGAATTTACGGATTTGAACCGCCCGCGGTTCCCAGAACTAAAGACTTGTATTCCGCGCTTCTTCGCATTAATATTCGCCGTATCCGCAGCGAGCTCTCCTCCGATTCTTTCTCTTTTTAATTTGTGTCCATCCCGTGATGGGCCTCGGATCATCTAATTCCCTCCCCCACTTGCCGCGAGCGGCCCCGGCATATCGCTCGTTTAATCAGTGCGTATGCTAAGAGCCAGCTACAACCTGAACGGTCATCCATCTCTAAAGGGAGCTACGAACATGAGAGTATTTTGTCCCGAGCACAAGCGAGGCTTCTTCGCCCCTCGTCAAAGCCCGATCAAGTGTGAGAATCGCGGCCACCTGCTTGGCGAACTTGATTTCGAGGGCCAGGGCAAACTCCCGGTTAAACTCCAATGGCAATATTGCTGCAACTGTGAACATTTCTGCCCGATCGACTTCGACCGGGAAGGTTTGACGCGGTGCGCCGTCTGTACCCGACGCAGTTCGCAACTCTACCTTTGCGACAAATGTCACGTCATCAGTTTCGAGTCCAACACGCCGCTCGACATCAAGAACTTCACCCTGACCGCCGATGGCGTTCCGCAGCCTTCATGTCCCGGTTGTTTGCGAGCAGCGTCAGCCGATCAGCACGAACACGACTGCGAGACGCTGGGCGCGTCGTTCATCACGGGCCTGACGACTTGTCCGGTTTGTGACGAGCGTCTCGACCTCGCGCCGGCCTTTCCGTCGACCGTCGCCGAGTACCTCAAGCGAACGAAGTCGGCGCACAAGACCAGCGTGACCTTCGACTACGAGACTGAATCGTTCGTGCCGGTTGAAGACGGCGAGTTTGTGGTCGTCAACAACGGCGATCCAAACAATCAGCCGATCGTGCTGCCCCGTGCCACGCGATTTGCAACGCGCCGCGACTTTTACGAGTACTACCAGGATTACTACCACTGCAAAAACCCGGATGCCGGTGAGGTGCGCATACTTCGGCCGGCGGCTGTTAGTCGAGCGGGCGCTGGTTGGAGATTGCAAGCCACGGGTTTACTCGAAGTGATAGGCGAGCAGCCCAAGAGAAAAGCCGTCGACGTCACCCCTAAGCAGCCACCGGTCGCGCCCAAGCTTATGGTTGACGACCCACGCGCTCGAATGGAAGAACAACGTGCTCGCGTGGAACAGCAACGTGCTCGAGTCGAAGAACCACGCCCGCGAGTCGAAGAACGACGGGCGCCTGAACCGCCAAGGGTGGAGGTTCGTAGCGAGCCGCCCGTGCGGCCGGTCAGAGAAGAGCCAACAGTGAAGACGTGCAACGGTTGCGGTGCGTCAATCGAGTCGCGTTACGCATTCTGCTGGAAGTGCGGCAGCGCCATGTCGTCGCAGAGCAATGGACCGGTGGTCGTGCGCAGCAAACCGCTCCCACTGCCGATCGAAGACGATGAAATGACGGTGCAGCACGATCTTGAAGGCGGCGGGAATGGCGGGCGGGGCGAGAATTCCATGTTCTCCTGGACCATGCCGAAACCGCACGACCGGCCGAGCACGTCGCGTGGCTCTGTACTGAAGCTGATGGCGATCGGCGGGGTGGCATTTCTGCTACTCGCGTTGGGATTGTTTGGTTTGACTCGTTCGGATTCGCCGGTCGAAGCGGCAAATTCAACGCCGCCGGCCGTCGAGCAACCGGTGAACCAGCCCGCGCCAGCTGCGCAGCCGGCAAACACCGTTGCCGCGACCGAACAGAAACCTCAACCAGCCGCAGCGACGGTCAACCCTGAAGACGAGCTTCAGAAACTGCGCGCCAAACGGATTGGCGCGGGCGAAACCGCTGCCGAACGCTCGAAGGTTTTCCAGGCGATTGCCAAAGTTGAGAAACAATACCCGCGCGATTATCGCTTTCCTTATGAAAGAGCAAAGCTAGCGGCCAACGGGTCGAAGCCGACTTCACGCAACGCGGCGTTCAAAGCGCTGTCCGTCGCCGCTGAGAAAGCGATCACGACCGGCAAAGCTAACGAGATGTTGAGCGGTCTCGAACTCGACAAGTCGGGCGACTTCCAGAAACTGGCCCAGGGTCGACAGGAGTGGACCAAACTCATGACGGCCTTGAAGCGCAGGGACACGAGTTTGTTGGGCCGCGAGCATTCCAACGACTAGGCGGGCGACTAGCCGAGTCGATCGATTCGGTTGTATGCGATTGCGCGTTGAGCCAGCCCGCCACAGGCTTTTACGAGACTCCCGAGCTGCGCGAAGCGCGAGTCTTTCGTGAGTCCCTTTTGATAACGCGCGTAAATCTGCTGAACGATGACCGCGATCTTGAGCAGCGCGTAAGCGTAATAGAAAACGGGATCGGAAACGTCACGGCCGGAACCGCGCGAATAGTAGTCGAGCAGTTCGCGGCGCGTGAAGTTCCCGGGTAGTTTCGTCAACACAAATCCATACTGCTGCCACTCTTCCGGATCTGTCGATTCAACCCAGTAGCCAAGCGTAGTTCCCAGGTCCATCAAAGGATCCCCAACCGTCGCCATTTCCCAATCGAGCACGGCCACGACGCGCGTCAGATCGTCAGGCGCGAGGACGAGGTTGTCGTACTTGTAGTCGTTGTGAATCAGCGAGCCGCGCGCAGTGTCGGCGGGAAGATGTTCCTCGAGCCACTTCGCGAGTCGTTCGATCTCCGGAATGTCGTCCGTCCGCGCGTTGTAGTAACGTTTGGTCCAGCCTGAAATCTGGCGGCTGACATAACCTTGCGGCGAGCCGAGACCGCCCAATCCCGCAGCTTCGTAATCGATCGCGTGAATCTCGACCAGGTTGTCGACGAAGACCTCCGAGAGACGTCGCATCGTGTCCGCAGAGAGATCGATTCCGCGTGGCGGTTGCGCGCGGAGAATGATTCCCTTCACTCGTTCCATGACGTAGAACGGCGCTCCGAGTACGTCTTCGTCTGCGCAGAACAAGAGCGGCCGCGGGACTTTTGCGTAGACGGGATGAAGATGCGCGAGGATGCGATACTCGCGTCCCATGTCATGCGCGGTCTTGATCTTCGCGCCGATGGGAGGACGGCGTAAGACAAGCTCGCGATCACCGATGCGCAACAGGTAAGTGAGATTGGAAAAACCCGCGGGAAACTGTTCGACCGTCAGCGGCCCGTCAAGCTCGGGAAGATGTTGCTTGAGATAAGCGAGTAAGGCTTCCGGAGGAAGCT
>DATANW010000387.1:0-3851 GCA_036266055.1 Pyrinomonadaceae bacterium
GATCCATGTAACGCTGCTCGTCCGGAGCAAGCCGTACCAACTGCGTCAATGCATATCGCTCTTCGTCGATCAGCTCCGATGCCTCAGCAGATTCCGCGAGACGTTCGAGCGCGGAGCGCAGCGCATCCATGTCGCGCTGCCACCAGTGAATGCGCACGAGCATCCGCAGCGCGCCGACGTGATCCGGGTTGTGCGTCAACACCTGATTGACGATCTCGAGCAGCTCGCGCTCTTCGCGTCCGGCGAGCATGCGTTCAATGATCGTTGAAAGAATGCGAATGACGTCGTCGACTTCGCCCGTTTTCAAGTACAGCCGCGTGACCGGAAGATACGCCGGATAACTCGTCGGATCGCGTTCCATCAGCAGCGAAGTCGCGCGTTCGGCGCCCCTGGGTTCTTCGGCTTCCAGATGCGCGCGGGCGAGCATCGACACGAGCTCGGTATCTTCTTCACGTCCGACGACAACGCGTTCCAGCACTTCGGCGGCTTCATCAGCCGTACCGCGCGCGATGTGCGTGTCAAGCAGGCCGCGCAACGCGTCGCGATCGTCGCGGAAGAGTTGGAGGGTTTTCGAATAGGCCTCGAGCGCTTGATCATTGTTCCCGATCTGATGCAACCGATTCGCGGCCTGAATGAATGCGTCGGACGCTTCGCGCTTCATTCCCTCTTTGAGATAACCGTCGGCGAGCTTCAGCCGGATTTCCGTGTTGTTGGGATCGAGATCGGCAATCTTGTGCAGGATGTCGAGCGCTTTTTTGTTTGCTCCAGCGCGTGTGTAAGCGTCGGCGACGACGAGATACTGGGCCCGCGCGTCATGGACCAACCCCTGCGCCGCGTAGAGTTCAGCAAGCTTGTGGGCGATGATGGGATCGCGCGTTCTGATACGCTCGATCTTCTTGTACATCGCGATCGCCTTGGTGGTGAATTCCTGCGTGCTGTAGTGTTCGGCGATGCGCTCGAAGCAACGGGCCGCTTCTTCTTTTTTGTTGGCGCGGACGTAGAGATCACCGAGCATGTTCAAGGCAGTCAGATCGTCAGAGTCGTTGTCGACGATCTGCCGGTACTCCTTGATTGCGGCGTTGATCTTCCCCTGGGAAAGGAATTTCTCGGCGTTCTTTAGGACCTTAGCTTTATCGAAAGCCATCAGGAATCTTTTGTATCATTACGGGTGTCGCGACTTTATGGTAGCAGCGGACAGCGGGGACAATGCGACTTCCGATAAGCGAATTGTCTACAAACTCCAGCTTCCAACTCGGCAAACAAGCCGCGGGATACGCTAACATGCGTAAATAAAGGGTGTCAACGAACCTAATTTTTAGCGAAACGCTTACTCGAAACACCGCTTCGGGCCCCTCTTCAACGCCATCCCAAATGTCATCCGCCACGGATAATCAACGACCGCTTGCTGTGCTCGGGCAGCGGACGGCGCTGGTCGGATTAGTGCTTTATGTGGCGTTTGCCCCGCATTCCGTTGCCGCAAGTGTGATCGGGGTAGCGGTCGCGGGGATCGGGTGGGTGTTCAAGACCGTGTCGACGGGGAGTCTGGGCCTGCGTCGAACGAAGTTTGACCTGATCATTCTGCTGTCGTTGCTTTGGACTGCGGCTTCGTCCGTCTTTTCGGAAGAGCCGCGCATCAGTTTGCTCAAGTTGGAGTCGTTGTGGTGTGTGTTTCTGTTCTATCTGACGCGGGCAATCGTGTCGAAACGTTGGGCGCTCGGGCTGGTTGCGCTGTTGATTCTGAGCGGCTCCGTTGGAGCGCTGTACAGCGCGTTCGATCTGGCGCGAGGACGTGGCGTAGTGGTGCAATCGTTGACGCCCGGTAGTCCATTTCAGCGGGTCGGGATTCAACCTGGGGACACCATCTGGCGAATCGGCCGGACGCGCGTCTATTCAACCCCGGAGATCGACGACGTTTTGAAGACTGTTCCAGCGGCGACGCCGTTGGTCGTCAGCATCATTTCACAGGGCGAGAACGTCGAGCGGCCTGATTTTGTGGTTACGGCCGAGCAACAGCGGGAAGTATCGCCGTCGGGGGTCACAGGAGACACGCGCAGTCATTGGTTCCGGGCGTCGGGTTGGACGCGCCACTACGGGACGTTCGCCGAGTTGCTGCAACTGATTGCGCAACTGGCGCTCGGCCTCGCCCTGGCCCACCTGCGAAATCACGGATTCAACACGTATTTTCGAATCGCGATTTTAGCCGTGGCGCTGCTAACGATGGGCATCGTGTTTACTGCGATGCGAACGGTGCTCGTGGCTTTTGCCATTGGAGCAACGGTAATCGCGTGGCGATCGTTGCGCGGCGCGTACAAAGTGGCGTTCACGTTCGCGATCTTCTTCGTGCTCGCCTTTGGGGCTGTCGTCGTGTCGCAAACGCGCGCCCAGGATGCCTTAAAGCTGGGTGATGCGAGCTCTTCACTGCGGGCGCAGGTCGCCCGCGTCGGCCTGTCCCGCATCATGATTCATCCCGTCTTCGGACACGGCATGGACGCAATGAAGCTCCATTGGAACGAGTGGGGGTTTCCGGGAAAGGACATGATCCACCTGCACTCAACACCGCTCCAGTTGGCGTTTGATCGCGGGCTGCCGATGATGGTTTTGTGGCTCTGGCTGGTGATTGCCTTCTGGTTCTACATCGCCGGCGCGGAAAGGTCCGCACGCGATTTAAGCGACACCAACTCGCACGGCCTGCTCCTCGGAATCCTGGGCGCGCTGACTGGTTTTCTCGCCAGTTCGCTCGTCAATTACAACTATGGCGACGCCGAAGTGACCATGATGTTCTGGTTCTTGATGGGTCTGGCGCTGGTGTTGGCAGGGCCGCAAACCACGAATTTCCACGAAAACCAAGCGATTTAAAGGAAAACATTGTTTTCCACTCCTTTTCGGGTTATCTTTTAGCCCTGCGGAGCCACTCACGGCTTTCACGATCCGCAGGCCCCATCGAACCAGCCCGCATTCCAGGAGCGTCGCAAAAAATGAAGAGGTGCCCCCAGTGTGAGTTCATCTACGAGGACGACCAGAGTCTGTGCGACATGGATGGCGTCCTGCTCGTCTTTGACTCTCGAACACTTCCGCATCTTCATGCGCTCGCAACCGTGTCCGCGCCGTTGCCCGAAAAAGGCACACGACGGAGCCGCATGGTCCCTGCGTTCGCGACTTTGATCCTGATGCTGGCCGTGGCGTCCGTGTATTACGTAACGACGTTGCGCAATGCGACTCCACCCGACCTGATTCCCGCAAGCGTCAACACCACCGTCTCCGAAGTGCCGGCAGTTGTTCCACCGGCTCCAACACCTGCTGCCGAAGAACCACCGAAAGAAGAACCACCACGCGAGACGCACTCGGCGCCCGCCCCGGTTGCGAAGCGCGCCGCGGAGCCTCCAAGAAAACAACCGGCCACCATCTCAGCACCTCCGCAGCCTGAGCCGAAGAAAAAAGACGACTCGAAGGTCGAATCAATTCTCAAGAAGACGGGAAAGATTTTGAAGAAACCATTCAAGTTCTAAGTCCGTGTTCCTCATGAATTACCTAACCCGATATGAAACGCTGCCCCCAATGCCTCTTCATCTACCCTGAATCCGATGAACGTTGCGACTTCGATCAAACGCCTCTGGTCGTCGTCGCCGATTCAGAGATCGATGCTCCAGCCAAACCACACCGCAATACGATCAAATTCGTGGTTGTTGTCTTAGCTGCTGTACTAGCGATAGGCACGTTTGTCATTTACCTCGGATTCAAGACCAGAAGCAAAGCACAACCATCGCCGAGCGCGCCGATCGCAGTTACTCAGGAGATCCTGCCGCTTTCCCCATCACCGTCTCCCATCGTCTCGCCTTCACCATTACCTTCCC
>DATANW010000388.1:0-14260 GCA_036266055.1 Pyrinomonadaceae bacterium
GGATGTGGATAACTTGCAGATATTCCCACCGCCAGTGCCGTCGTGTTCTCCGCGGCAACCGGCGTTGTGCGGAAACGCCGCCTATGAGAGTGTTCACTAACAACGAAAGCCACGGCGGGAACCGTGGCTTCGTTGTGACGCAAAACACTCCTACCCGCTTAACATCTCAGACAAGGCGGCAGCTTTACGGTCACCTGCACAAGGTCGCTGAACGCGCCGAACCATTCCACTCCTTCCTGCACCATGCGCCAGCGGAAATCCCATTTGCCTGGACCAGGCGCGGAGACGGTGAAGTTGAAAGTCACCTGCCCTCCCGGCGGAACTGACTGCGTCAACTGCACCCGATTCCATCCCCAATTCAGATTGTCCTGAGGGTTCTGCGAACCGAGTTTGAAAGTGGAATTCGCGGGCCACGTACTGTTGCCAGTGTTCCGCATCGTCACTGAAACGTTGTACGGCTCTCCGGCGTACATCGTCGTCTTCACTGATTGCGACACAAACTGGGAGTTGTTGCTCCACGACAACACAGTGATCGGCACGTCCGTCGTCGCGTCGCCAAAGAACTGAACACCCTCTTGCAGCATGCGCCATCGGAAACTAAACGTACCCGGCGTCGTCGGCGCCGTAACCTGGAAGTTGAACGTGACGTCTGTATTCGGCGGCACATCAGCAGGCAAGAAGGCACGGCCACCGACACCCCAGCCTTCACTACCCATCACTCCGAGACGAAACGCCTGACCCGCGGTCCAGGTTGTTGGACCAACGTTGCGCATGGTGATCGACACATTCATCGTTTCACCCGGCAACATCATCGTCTTCGGCACCGACTGGCTAACGAAATTGGAAAGAGCGTCGGGCAACGGTTTCCACGCCTGCATCTGAGCATTGAATGCACCTGTACCATTACCCGGAACGTCGTCATTCGTTCTCAGAAACAGCCTCTTATTCGTCGTAAATTTCTCAGTCGTCGCTGCACTCCTGCCGACATAAAACTTCTGCCCGTCGAGAATTCCCAGCAGCGAGAACGGACGCGAACCCGGTAACGGCAACGCCGAATTGTTATCAATCGAGTTCCAACCTTCCGGACCGTTGTCGCCGCCCAGAAACACCCCGGCGTTGATCATGCCACTGCCGGTGATCGCGAGAAACTCATTCGGACCAAGATCGATCCCCGAATCGACGTTTGTGTCAAACTCGTTAATCGGCGGCGCTGTCACTTGTCGCACAAACGCAGCGTGAACTTCGGAGTACAACAACAGATTTGGCGAACCCTGACCGCGGTCCTGGACCAGGTCCGGCGTAGCCAGGTTTTTAATGACGCCTTGCAACACGGCCGGTGTGACATTCGGCTGCGTCTGAAGAAAACGCGCGAGCACACCCGCGACGTGTGGCGCGGAAAAAGATGTGCCATTGACGGGATCCGGCGTTGTGTCATCAAAAACGCCGTTACCATTCTCGTCAAAACGACTAGCGACGGTGATTTGATCGCCAGGCGCGAACAGATCGACCGCTGGTCCCCAGTTCGAACCGTGCCCACCACTCCAAAGGGCACGCGTATCGCTGCTATTCGTCGCGCCGACGGTGATGACTTCGGGCATGCGCGCAGGCGAGGTGTCTTTGGCATCTTCGTTGTCGTTTCCCGCTGCAACCACATACTCGATCCCCTTCTGGGCCATTGATGCGCGAATCGCATCTTCGATAGCGTAATCGGTGTTTCCACCCAGGCTCATATTCACGATAGCGGGCTTGATGTGGTTGGCAGTCACCCATTCAATTCCATCGGCCACGCCCGAGCTCGAGCCACTGCCCGAGCAACCAAGGACCTTGACGCTGTGAAGCCTGACGTCCTTCGCCACGCCCAGAGTATTGCCACCGAGCACCGATGCCACCATCGTGCCGTGGCCTGCACAATCATTACCGTCTTCGAACCACACGAAGTTTGCGTCCGTTGAAGCACGCGTCAAGCCGCTGGCGTTGCGGAATTCCTGATGCAGGATGTTAATGCCGGTATCGATGATGTAAGCGTGCACGCCCGCGCCGGTAGTGACGTTAGCGAAGTTGTACGTGGAGTTGAGTGGCAGGTTGCGTTGGTCGATGCGATCGAGACCCCACGACGGCGGATTCTGTTGCGTAGTCGAGGCTGAGATGATGCCGTCTTCCTGAACATAAGCGACCGCCGGTTCCTGACTGAGTGCCATTGCCTCGGCCTCGGTCATTTGAATCGAGAATCCTTTGATCGTGTGCTTGTAGACTGATCGCGTATTACCCGGATGTCGCGTGAGCAACTGGTTGGCTACAAACTCGACGTCTTCGGCGCGAGTGTCGTCCTTGAGAACGACGATGTATTGATCTCGCAGGGGCTTACCCACCTTGCGAAACTTGTTGTCCGGCCCCTTGCCGGGCGCTTGTGATTGCGACTGCTGTTTATCCGGCGCGGCGCTGCCGTCCTGAAGGGTGACGAGCGGCACAGACGCAGCCACGAGAAACAATGTGATGAGTAGTCTTGGCATGAGGTATTTCATTTCCATTCCCTTTCAAAAGAAAAATCTCTTACGTTCCTTTAGTGGCGGGCGGAAACGAAACATCACATCTGAGCCTGTAATGCTTTTGGAGTCGAGCCATTATGTTGTGGGGAGCTGTCTTTAGCAGCCGAATTCTCTATGGAGTCTTTGGAATGAAAATCACTGGTTCCGAAAATCTCGAGACAACGGGTGGACTCTTTTCTTGCCCTGACTGCCAACACCGATGCTCACATTTCGCCGAATCCTGCCCGTCATGCGGTCGCTACTTTCGCGTGTATGCGAGAACGTTTACGGTCGAACCAGGCGGAGGATGGTCCATGGCAGTATTTTGGGGAATCATGCTCTGCTGGATCATTCCAACAGTACTAGGCATAGCCCTCATCATCATTTTCTTCATCATCGGCGGCATCGGCGCAGCCAGTCTATCGCGACCAGACCTTCGCCCGAATACGACCGTGCGGCCATAGCCACTGAGCGCATTATCAGATCGCCATCGGCCACCGAATGAACAGAACGCCGGCTTGGCAAGGCAATTGCTTCTCCAGCGTGTGTTAGTCGAAATTTCTTAACAACGTGAAATTCGGCGCGTAATGTGTGCGTCACCGCGCACGTGCTCTCACGTAAGCAGTTCAGAGCTCGACCGCATCGCGCTCACTGCGCAAATCACAAACGGTCCGCAGGAAGGAATTCACGTGTACTCCCACAGCAAAAGCTTGTCCGTGGTTCTCACAATTTTTCTCGCTTTAATTTCGGCGTGCTCTTCACGTCAGTTGCCAGAGACGGGCGTTGAGACGAGGACAAACGAGGCTCAACAACAGCAGAACCCAAAAGTCATTTCTGCGATTGTTAGAGCAAAGAAGGCAAACTTACGCAATAGGCCATCGCAGTTGGCGCCTGTTGTAGGCACCGTCAACAGAGGCGATCTCTTGTCGTTGACGACTGCGGAGTCGATTGGTCCCTGGTATCGAATTCGCGATACCAAAACGGGCGCAGACGGCTGGATTCATGGCAATACGATCTCGCTGCTGCAAGCGGCAGAAGCCAATTCTTCGAGTTCCACGTCAGCTCAAGAACAACAGTCAACTGAAACGCCAATTCAGAGACTGCAGAAAGTCTCGCCGCCGGCTTCCACCAGTTCGCCTGATGCGCCCGGCAGTTCCCACTCCGCTTCCGGCAGATCTTACGTAAACGTCGATGGCATTCGAGTGCCGTCACCTGTTTTTAGCGACACGCGACCGACAGGAGCATCTGCTCGTTGCCGTGATGGTTCATATAGTTTCAGCCTTCATCGCCGTGGTACTTGTTCGCATCATGGTGGCGTTGCTGAGTGGTACTGAGTGCAAGATAACCAGCGGTGTGCCCGCTCACGTTTTCACCGATGCTGAGCCGTTAATTTCTCGTCGTTTCTACGGAAGAGGTTCAATTAATACGCGACATCCGATCAGAACCACGAATCAAGAAGACTTGAGAGTGTTGAAAACCAGCGGGCGCTTACACATCCCTGGATTGACACCGTATGAGCTTTGGCCTTAAGTTGCGATCCCATGCCTTTTTTACGCCTCTCTTACGCTGCTTTGGCTGTGGCGCTAATGCTCGGATTCGCCGGCCTGGCCGCGGGCCAGTGCACCAAGAAAATTGCCGAAATTCCGGCGGCGCCTGAACTGCTCGGCTTCCGCTTGGGCATGACGAAGGAGGAAATCAAACTCCAGGTCCCGCAAGCACAGTTCGGCCACACTGACGACTTCGGCGTCTCGAAAACCACGATCAATCCTTACTTCGATCCCAAGATAGACAAGACGAAGTTTGAAGGCGTGCGCAGCATCTCCCTCGACATCCTGGACCAAAAACTGACGTCGCTTTGGATCGGGTACGACGAAAACTTCAAAGCCGGCAACGTCGTCGATTTCGTGAAGCTGATCACGCAGTCGTTGCAGTTGTCAGCCGCGAATTGGAGTTCGTGGAAATCGCGCGGTCAACATATGCGGTGTGCAGACTTCGAGTTGATCGTCACGATGGTTGCGCGTGCCCCTAGTTTGCGTGTGCTTGATGTGGCGGCGGAAGAGACAGTCGCGACGCGACGACGGGCGAAGGAAGAACAGGACTCGATGGCGGAAGCGGCTGCCTCGGCTGGTACGACGGAAGCTCCGGAAGAAGCGCAGGTCATCGCCGACAAGAAATCCAGGACTTACTACATCGGCACGTGCAAGCCAGAAAAAGAGATCGCCGAGACAAACAAGATCGTTTTCAAAACCACTGATGAAGCCGAAAGAGCCGGCTTCAAACTCGCGAAGAACTGCCATTAACCCAATGCCGATTGCTAACGCAAACAATTGGCACATGGCAATCAACAATCGGCAATAACGATAAGGAGGCGACTTGTTCAAGGAATTCAAAGAATTCATCGCTCGCGGAAACGTTGTCGACCTGGCGGTTGCAGTTGTCATTGGTGCGGCATTCGGAAGAATCATTAATTCCCTTGTTGAAGGTGTAATCATGCCGCCGATCGGCCTGTTACTCGGCAAGGTCGACTTCTCGAACCTCTTCATCGACCTTTCGGGTCAACGTCCGGAGTCGCTGGCCGACGCGCAGTTGAAAGGCCTTCCGGTTATTGCCTACGGACGATTTCTTAACGACGTCGTCACGTTTGTGATCATAGCGTTCGTGGTTTTTCTGATCATCAAAGCCGTGAACCGGCTTCGCGCCCAGCCGCCACCACCACCGAATACCAAAGATTGTCCGTTCTGCCTGACGGCGATTCCGCTTGCGGCGACTCGTTGTTCCGCATGTACGTCCGAAGTATCCGTGGCCGCAGCCTGAAAGAAATAACGTAACGATGCGTGAATGCCCCCGCTGCGAAGTCTGCTATGAAGACGAGGTGGCAACGTGCCCGCAAGACGAAGCGGGCACGAAACAGACGCTGCCCGGCGGCCGTCTTCTCAACTCGCGTTACCTGCTCGAAAAACGACTCGGACGCGGCGCGATGGGCCAGGTTTACCTGGCTCGCGATCAAAACCTGCTTACTCGTCGCGTCGCCGTAAAAACCGTTCGCCCCGACATCCTTAACGACGAAGATCTCCAGGAAGGTGAAGCGATCGCGCGTTTCGAGCGCGAGGCACGTTCCGCTGCTTCCATTCGTCATCCAAACGTCGTCGACGTCACTGACTTCGGCAAGAGTCCTGACGGCGTGTTCTTTCTCGTGATGGAGTATGTCGAGGGCGAATCGCTCTATCACTTGCTGCGTCGCGAAGGCACCGTGACGCCGCAGCGAGCGGCCGGGATCATGCGACAGGTCGTCGCCGGCGTTGAAGCAGCGCACGACGAAGGAATCCTGCATCGCGACCTGAAACCCGCAAACATTTTTCTCATGCAACAAAAGCGGAAGACCGGCAGCGAAGACGGATTCGTGAAAGTCGGCGATTTCGGTCTGGCGAAGATCGTGAATGCCGATCGTTCCGACGTGACTTCCGCGAGTGGACCAGCTTCACGCGGCATCATCGGCACGCCGGAGTACATGGCGCCCGAACAGATGCAACCCGAGTGCGCGCTCGACGCCCGCGCCGACATCTACGCGCTCGGCACGATCGCGTATCACATGCTCGGCGGTCGTCCTCCGTTCACCGGCAACATTACGCAACTAATCGCCCAGAAGTTGACGCAAGCGCCACCGCCTTTATCGAGCTTGCGTTCAGACCTTAGCGAAGAGATCGAAGCGTCGATCATGAAGGCGTTGGCAATCGACCCCAATCAACGTCCGGCGAGTGCGACGGAATGGTTTGACGGTTTCGCCTTCGCCGCGGGCGCAGACTCCGCAGCCACAGCGAAACGCGGCGATTCGCGACTCGTCATCGTGGCCCCGTCCGGATCCGAAGTTTATGTGGACGACGAACGTTACGGCAGTGTGGGCCGATCGGGTCGTGTGATACTGACCTCCGTTGCGCCCGGACAACACGTGCTGCGCGTTTCGAAGTTGGGAGAGGCCGACGACGAGCGCGTGATCGAGATCCGCAACGACGTGGCCGAACAGATCATCGAGGCGCAACTCAAGATCGGCGTTTCGAGTAATCAACTGACGCCGTCGCGGGGCGGCAGTCTCGACAGCAGAAGCGGCGGCAACTCGACAACGCTTGTCGTCGTTATGTGCACCAAGTGCCAGTCGCGGTTCGCGGAAGGCGTGAAGTTTTGTGGACGATGTGGAAATACGACGTTTCAACCGGTTACGGGAGAATTGCCCCAGGCGCCGCCGCCGCCAAGACCAGCCGCACCGCCAAGTGGAGTCACTTGCCAGCGTTGCGGAACCACTTACGCCGCCGGTATCAAGTTTTGTGGACGATGCGGCATACCCATCGGAACTTCGACGCTTGAGTGGCGTCAACCCAAACCCGTGGAAGTGTTCTGCCGCAGTTGTGGCGGGAGCTATCCGGCGGGTACAAAGTTCTGCGGACGCTGCGGCAAACCGATCCGCCCTTGAGCCAGTTTCAACTTTCCTTTAATCTTTGCGCCTGACAATGAAGCGCTGCCCCACTTGCAACCGTACCTATGCCGATCTTTCCCTGAACTTCTGTTTGGACGACGGCACGCCGCTCACGACTGACGCGGCCACAACAGCCGATCTCAACGCGACGATCCGGTATCCGGCGCCGCGAGACACTTCGGAACCGCCGCCAACCGAGATTTACCGGCCCACGCCGGCGGCCGCTCCGCCACCGCCGCCACCGCCTCGGCCCACGTCTCCGCCGCCACAGCCGCCGCCGCCACAACAGCAGCAGGCGCAAACACAGTGGGCTCCCCCGGCCGCGTTGCCGCCGAAGAAGTCAAACGCGCTCTGGTGGATACTCGGCGTCTTCATGGTAATCATCGTGATTGGCGCGGGGCTCGTTGTCATGCTCCTGGTGTTCGCGAATATGGGATCGAACTCCAACATCAGGATCAGCAACGTCAACACCAACAACTCGAATGTCTCCGCGAACACAAACGTAAACGCCAATGCGAACGCAAACGCCAACGTTGGCCCACCAAGTTCATTGGTCGACGATTTTAGTCAGGCGAAGTGGGGTACGGGCACTTCGCAGTTCGGCAAGAGTTGGTATCTGAACGACGAATATCACATGAGTTCAAAGGAGCAAACCTTCGTGGCGATGTACGCTCCTTCCAACGACTACAGCACCGAGAACGCGACGGTGAAGGTCACGGCTCGCAGCGTTACCGGCAGCGTTCCTTCCGCCGGATTTGGGCTGATGGTCCACTGCCTGCAATCGAGAGCGGGCAAGCTCGAAGATTATGCACTCCTGATTTATCCCGCTGATGAACCCGAGTATGAAATCGTCATGCACAAGGCTGGTGAACAGCAGTCGCTGGTCAAACGCACCAAATCACCCGCGATCAAATCCGGCTCGGAACCAAATGAGCTGGAAATAAAAATCAAAGGCGCCAATCTGACCTTCCTCGTGAACGGACGGGTCCTGACACAGTTGGTTGATAAAGAGAACTACCGTAAGGGACGCGTGGGCTTCTACACGAGCGACGTCTTTGAAGTTTCGTTTGACGATCTCTCGATCGAGCGTACGCCGTAGCGGTTTTGTGCCTTTTTGTGGCTCATGCAGGTCAATCTCAAAGTCACGGCAGGTCCATACCGCGGCCGCATCTTTTCGTTCACCCAACACGACAGTTTTCTGATCGGACGAAACCCCGACGCGCACCTGTGCCTGCCTGACGATCGTTACTTCTCGCGCAACCACTGCCTGCTCGAAATCAATCCGCCCCGAGCTTTCGTCCGCGATCTCAGATCGACGAATGGAACGTTCGTGAATAGCCAGCGAGTCAGCGACGCTTTTTTGAAGAACGGCGATCTGATCCAATGCGGTGAAACGATTCTGTTAGTTGAAGTGAATGCGGCGCCGTCGATCGATCTTTCCGAGACGACGCAGGAGAGACTACCGCCGCGTCCCGTGCTCGTAATGGTCGAATGTCTCAACTGCGGGCGACGAGAGCACGCGGAAGCATCAACACCCGACGAACATCTGACATTTCTGTGTGAAGACTGCCGCATCGAAATGAAGCGATCGCCGCAGGCGATTCCCGGTTACGACACCGTCAAAGTGATCGGACGAGGCGGCATGGGTTGCGTCATGTTGGGCCGCGAACAAAAGAGTGGTCGCGCGGTGGCGATCAAAACCTTGCTGCCGGAATTCGCGGTCAGCGATAAAGCAATGAAACGCTTCCTGCGTGAGATCGACGTTGCCGCCGCGTTGAAACATGACAACATCGTCGAGTTCATCGATCGCGGGACGCACAACGGCGTGGTTTATCTGGTGACCGAGTTTGTCGAAGGCGCCGACGCTCAGCGACTCGCCGAGATGAGCGGCGGTTGTCTGGCATACAAAGACGGCATCACGATCATCGCTCAAGCGCTCGATGCGCTCGCCTTCGCACATGCCAAGGGCTACATTCATCGCGACTTCAAAGACCAGAACATCCTCGTCTCCGGCCGGTCGCCGAACCTGGTCGCTAAGCTGACCGACTTCGGTCTGGCGAAGAGCTTTTCGCAATCCGGCATGAGTGGCGTCACGATGGCAGGCGAGATGGCCGGCACCCTGGCGTACATGCCGCCCGAACAGCTGCGTAATTTTCGTGACGTTAAACCGCAGTCAGACATCTATGCCGTCGGCATGACTGCGTACAGTTTGCTATCGGGTTCGCTGGCGCTAAACCTCACGAGCAAGTCGAGCGTCAACGAGACGATTCGCGCCATTTTCGAGCAACCGACAGTGCCGCTCCGGCAGCGGGCGCCGCACCTTCCGAACGTCGTTTGCGACATAATCGACCGGGCGCTGGCAAAGGATCCTGCACAGCGCTGGCAGAGCGCGGCCGCCATGCGTAACGCCCTCCAGCACGCCGCTACCTGAGAAACACCGCCTCTTCTGTCCCATCGGTGAAAAATTACTTCTTTACTTGGACAGTTTTCGCCCGCATAATTTCGCGCGAGGAGAGCCCCTGATTATGAGATCTATTTGGAAGGGTCACATTCGGTTCCTGCTGGTTGCCATCCCCGTTCGCATCTACAACGCCATCGAGACCAGCGAAAAGATTCAGTTTAACCAGTTGCACCGCGACGACTATGGCCCAATCGGCTATGACAAGCGCTGCAAGAAGTGCGGCGAGATCGTAACCAACGATCAGATTACGAAGGGCTACCAGTACGAGCCCGAGCGCTGGGCGATTGTCGAGCCTGACGACATCGCCAAGATCAAAATCAAGACGACTAAGGCCGTCGACATTGTCGGCTTTGTCGATCGCGACGAGATCCCTACCACGTTTTACGACGCGCCGTATTTTGCTGGTCCTGACGGCGCAGTTTCCGAGAAGCCGTACGCGCTGCTGCGCGAAGTGATGAAACAGACGGGCAAGATCGGCGTCGGCAAAGTAGTGTTGCGCGATCGCGAAGATCTCGTCGCCGTGTTCCCACACGACGAAGGGCTCGTTTTGCAAAAGCTTCATTACCCGCACGAGCTGCGCAAGATGGAAGACGTTCCCGATCTCGAGAACGTGCAAAAACTCGACGCCACCAAGCTGAACAAGAACGAACTGAAACTCGCCACGACGTTGGTCCAGGAAATGGCGACGTCGCTTTCAGAGATCGATACGGCAGACAATTATTACGAGGCGCTCCGTACGCTCATCGACTCGAAGATCAAAGGCAAGAAGGTGGTGGAGTTCGAAGTTGAAGAAGTGCCGAGACTTGATATCATGAGCGCGCTCAAGAAGAGCTTGCAGGCCTCGAACCGCAAACCAATGGTAAAAGCGCCGGCAGCCGCAGCGAAGAAGAAACCGCAAATCGAGCTGGTGAAACCGCGGGCGGCGAAGAAGCGCAAAGTCGGGTGATCTGTTTTTTTAGTAAATGAAAGATCCGCGCCCCAAGGTAATCTCATTTCCCTCACCTGTCCCGTCAAAGGCAGATTACCAACGTGTCAAATCTTCCTACTCGATCCGAGAGATCAAGCAACTCTTCGGACTGAGTGAGAAGACTATTCGCCGTTGGACGGAACAGGGGATCATTCAGGCGACGCCGGCGTCGCAGTCTCCGGATTTTGTTTACGACTTCAACGCATTGACGCAGTTCAGGCGCGTGCGTGAGTTGCGCGCGCAGGGACACAGCATTCGTCAAATCGAGGCCGAGCTTCAAGGGCAGCTCAACCTGTTTCGCGTCGAGACACCGCCACGTCTGGCGCGACTGCTCACGCCGTTTGAAGAAGCGCTGCTGCTTCACGAACAAGGCGACGCGTCGGCGGCCGAGCATTATCACGAGGCGATCAACGAGGGCGACAACGTTGCCGAAGCGTATTGCAACCTGGGCATCATTAATCTCGAACGCGGACAACTCTCGAAGGCGCTCGATAACTTTACGCTCTCGTTGAAAAACGATCCGCGACACGTCGAGGCGCACTACAACCTCGCCAATCTCTATTACGACGCCGGAGATCTTCAGCTCGCAAAACTTCATTACGAAGCGGCCGCGGGGATCGAACCCGGGTTCGCGCTCGTTTACTTCAACCTTTCGCTGGTCTATCACAAGCTCGGGGACATCGACGCCGCCTCGGCAACGTTGGAAAAATATCGCGAGTTGGAGCCCGAAGACGAAGATCTCGAAGTGCTCAACCAGCTCCTGAAAGCAATGAAGAGCGGCTCGCCGTTTACGAAGAAATAGCTGTCTGGGATTGATGGCGGTGGGCAGGAGGGCTGCCCACCTGGTCTAGTATTGGATCGCAAGAAAGGTGAACGATCCGCTTACGTAGGTACCTTTGTGAAAGTGCCAATGCGGGCGCGCTTCCAGAGTGCGTTTGGGTGGTACGTTAACGTTCAGAAAAACAGCCGGTTTGGGTAGCGGATTCTGCCGCTCACGTCTATAATCTCGCTCTCCCATTTTGCGGCTTCAACGGTTCTAAGAAGCTGAAAGTAATCGACCCGAAACAAGGAGGTTCCCCATGTCCAACTCCAAGTGTTGCATCCTGTGCGTCGACGATCATCACGATACGTCGGAAATGCTCAAGCTGCTGCTGGCCGAAGAGAACTACGACGTTCACACCGCGGCGACGATGGAAGAAGCGGCCCGGATGGCATCGGAGGCCCGCTACGATTTGTATGTTCTCGACAAGCGTTTGCCGGATGGTACGGGTTTGGAGTTGTGTGAAATGCTGAACGAGGTCACGCCCGAGGTGCCGTGCATCTTCTACACCGGGGATGCGTACGAGATTCACCGCCGCGAAGCGATGGCCGCCGGCGCTGCCGCGTACGTCGCCAAGCCCAACATCGAAGGGCTTATAAGTTCGGTTCACGACTTACTCGCGAACAGCGAGTGCGCCACCGCTGCCGAATGATGTTTTGATGGCTGGCTAGCCTGGCCGATTTTGCCTGGCTAATACTTTCTAGCAACCAACCGAAAATTTCTGTGCTATAGTCCGCTCACCCCTTCAACAGAAGAAGCGGGCCGACTTGTGCAAGCAACACAAAATCGGCCCTTGAACCTCAACCTTCCAACGAAAGGATGAAGCTCATGACTACTCATGGTAGCGCAACACTGCGCGAAGAAACACCTCACGAAATCGAAACCACAAACACACTGGACAACGACAGTGAATCAACTGTCGAGAAGATTGAGGCACTCGCGGAGATAATCTGTGGAGCGGGTGACGAGTCTACGGCCGCGCTGTTCGTGCTGATGGGGACACTTCAGAACTCCCCGGAACCGGAAGCGCTGGCACACTCGGTGAAGCACTATGCCTTTACACGCTGCGGTGAGTTGAATGTCTTCGGAATGGTTGACAGCCAGATTGCCGTCGTCGAGGGCGAGTTGTTAGCGGACCGCTCCGTCATTTCCTGATTCGACCAACAAACCAGAGCCCTGGGTGAATGCAGGATCTGCCGCTCGATGCCGCATCCGCGCCCCAGGGCTCTTGGTCTCGTCTCTAATCTTGTTAACTAACTGAGAATGCAAAGAGTGTTTCGAAAAACTCTATTGCAATCGACGACGACTTAATAGTTGCCGGAAAATCATTATTTGTCGTCAACAAATTGCAGTTGCAGTCTTGCAGAACGAAACCTGAACGCGCCCGATCATTTCTTGATCCTCCGATCTTCAAGACATGATTTTCGGCGTTCAGATGTGAATCCCGCGAATTCATGACGAACGCGCCGGAGTTCAGTTAATGATTTTCAAGCTGCAAGGAGCAATTCGCTCGGTTCTTGTTTCTTCTCGCGGCCTTCAAGAAACGATCGCGAGAATCATGGGAGGATCCTGAGAAATTCAAGACGGTGTTTATCGTCTTCAGATCTGAATTCACCACGGTCTCCCTTACACACCGCGAATTCAAACAGGACGGTGTGATTGCTAACCAGCAGAGTGATTGACGCGTTTTTCGCGCCGTCGTAGCGCGCAGATTACGCTTGCTTGACACTTAAATCTTGGCACGTATAATTTTGCCCGCTATCAAACAACGGGCCGATAGCTCAGTTGGTAGAGCAGCTGACTCTTAATCAGCGGGTCGCAGGTTCGAGCCCTGCTCGGCTCACCATTTCCTTAAACGATTACGGCAGGTTCCCATGAGTATTGGACCTGCCGTTTTTCCGTTGTCAACTGTGTTGCATTTGCGCTGACACCTTGACGCTTCAGAGAAAACGTTGAATAAAAGGCGAAGCCTACGCCGGACGCCGAATGCATTTTACTGAGACATCTTAAGATTTCAGATGCATCATCGAATAATGTGACGGCAGCAACAGAACTCCCGTAATGAGGCTGTATAATTCGACCCGACGGCGGTTCTAGATACTAACGAAGGAGGTAGGAATGCTTTTCGAATCGGCACTGTTGTCCTTGCTCATCCTATTATTGCTCGCAATGGGCCAGGATCATGAGAGCGTGCGAAAGCACGATCCTGCTCTATTAATGAAACCGGAAGAGATTGAAGCTAAGATCGGGCGCCCGTTGGCACGCGAAGAGTTAAAACTGCTGCTTGATTATGAGGATTATTTACGTAGACACAAGCAACGCTCGGATGATAGCCATCGCGGCTAAATGCTGTCCTGCACCAGCAAGCCGTCAACAGAATTAACCGAAATGCTCACACGAACTGAACTTTCCAGTTTCGTCCAAATCCACATTCTTCTCTACGACTGGACTTCACTAAAGACTATTGCTGAAGATTTGTTTCCACTAACTCCCTCCCTGTTTGGCAGTGTCGGATTTCTTCGGAACGCGCTGGAGGAGCTTAGAGTCGTAGACGGTAAGTCTCTAGGGGCGAGCGAAAATGAATTCGCCTATTTACATCGGCTGAACGATATTGTGGCTATTCGGTTTGTTCGTAATGAACCGCCAGGAAACCATAGATGGAGCCCGTGGGAAGCTTTATTTAAGAAAGGTTTGAGAAAACCAGGATCCGTTTGCCTCGGGAAAGCGAGCTTGCTCCAGTGTGAGACTAAAGCCCCAGATGTATCCGAACCGATTGTGCACTCTAGCCTAATTGATGCAGTCAAGAACTCCCGGGCCTATTGCTCCTCCCCTCTTGATGAGAGTGTCTCATTGCCTTTTGGCCGTCTGTTTGAACTTGATCCAGAACAGACTTCTTGGCTCCTAGTCAGTAGTTCAGGTGATGAACGATCCTCGACTTGGATGATCGGTGGCTGGTTACGGTTAATTACATTTCTTAAAAAACATGATTACTACGCTCAACTCTTCGAACGAGAGATCA
>DATANW010000389.1:0-2998 GCA_036266055.1 Pyrinomonadaceae bacterium
GGCGTCAGCATCATCGAACGTATGAACAGGATCGGCATGGCGGTCGACGTTTCGCATTGCGGCGATCGCACCACCCTTGACGCTTTCGAGATCTCGAAGAAACCCGTGTTAATTACTCATTCAAACTGCCGCGCACTCGTACCCGGACATCCACGACTCAAAACAGACGAAGCGATCAAGAAAGTCGGCGAAACCGGCAGCGTCATGGGCATCACGGGCGTGCGCATGTTTGTGAAAGGTGATGAACCGACGACTGTCGAACACGTGCTCGATCATTTCGATCACGTTACGAAACTGATCGGCCACGAGCATCTCGGCGTCGGCAGCGACATGGATCTTTACGGCTACGACGCGATGCCTGCCGAAGCCAACAAGCAACTGCGCGCGAGTTACAAAGGCAGCTACGGGTTCCGTGAAAAGATCGACATCGAAGGGCTTAACCATCCGAAACGAATGTTCGATCTGACTGAAGGCCTGATTCGCCGCAAGTACAACAACGCGGCGATCGAGGGAATACTCGGCGGCAACTTCAAGCGCGTGTTGAGCGCGATCTGGACCACATAAAAATTTATAGAAATGAAAAGGCGTGTTAGTAGCCTGGATTTTCTTACTCTAAAAAGAGGACTCCATATGAATGCGTGTTTGGTCTTGTGTGCACTTCTCTGTCTTTTTACGTCGATTCCCGCGTTTGCCCAGGGCACGCGCCTGCTTCGACATCCCACGGTCAGCCGCGATCAGATCGCTTTCGAATACGCGGGCGACTTGTGGCTCGTCTCGCGTAACGGCGGGCAGGCGCGTCGCATTACTTCGACTCAAGGTCTCGAGATCGAACCGTACTTCTCTCCTGACGGCACTCAGATCGCGTTCAGTGGCACCGTCGCCGGCAACACCGACGTTTATGTCGTACCAACATCAGGCGGCAATCCGAAACGACTGACGTACCATCCCGGCGAAGATCGCGTTCGCGGCTGGACGCCCGACGGCCGTCGTGTAATCTTCGCTTCTGCTCGCACCAGCGCGCCGCAACAAGCCTACGTAAAGTTATGGACCATCGGCACCGACGGCGCCGGACTGCCGGAACAACTGCCAATGCCCCGCGCCTTCAGCAGCGCCTATTCTCCCGATGGGCGTCGCGTCGCTTACGAAGAATTCCAAACCGCGTTTATTCCCGGCTGGTACGAGGCCAGCATGTGGCGGCATTACCGTGGCGGACGCACGCATCCAATCTCCGTCATGAACCTGGGCGACAACTCGGTCGAGAAACTGCCCTGGACCAACAGCAACGACACCGAACCGATGTGGATCGGCAACACGATCTACTTCATTTCCGATCGCAACCACACCGCCAACCTGTTCGCTTATCGCACCGACACGAAACAATTAACTCAACTGACACAGCACGACGACTTCGACATCATGACGGCGTCCGCGGGGGCGGACGCGATTGTCTACGAGCAAGCCGGATACATTCATCTGGTCGATGCGAAGAGCGGCAAGTCGACCCAGCTCAACATCGAAGCAACCGGCGATCTTCCCTGGACGCGTCCGCAGTTCAAGAAAGTCGCCAGCATGATTCGGAATTACACCTTGTCGGCGACGGGCGTTCGCGCGGCGTTTGAAGCGCGTGGCGAGATCTTTACGGTGCCGACCGAGAAGGGCGACTACCGCAATCTCACGCAGAGTCCGGGCGCGCACGATCGTTCGCCCGTCTGGTCGCCTGACGGCGCGCAACTGGCGTGGCTTTCGGATGCGAGTGGCGAGTATCAACTGATGATCGGCGATCCGCTCGGCATCACGCCTCCGCGGACGGTCGCGCTTCCCTCCACTGCTTTTTATGCAGCGCCCGAATGGTCACCCGACGGCAAACAGTTACTCATCGAGGACAATCATCGGAATCTTTGGACCATCGAAGTCGCGAGCGGCAAGTCGACAAAGATCGACGTCGATCAATATCCGGATCCGGTGCGACAGTTTGACGCGACCTGGTCACCTGATTCGCGCTGGATCGCTTATTCAAAGAACCTGCCCAGCCGGCTCCGCGCGATCTTTGTTTACTCGCTGGCCGATCAAAAGTCCCATCAACTTACCGACGGACTCGCGGATTCGATCTCGCCGGCGTTCGATCTGAACGGCAAGTATCTGTACTTCCTGGCCAGCACCAACTATGGACCAAGCACCGGCTGGCTCGAGATGAGCTCACTCGATCGCCCGGTACGCCGCGCGATTTATCTCGCGGTGTTGAGTGCGACTGAGCCGTCGCCGCTGCTCCCCGAAACCGGTGATGAACCACCGCCGAAACCCGCGACACCGCCTACGCCGCCGCCGACGCCACCACCCGCACCGGCGCCGGTGAACGTTCGTATCGACGTCAACGGCATCGGCCAGCGAGTTATTACCGTGAACGTTCCCGCGGGCGAGTATGCGAACCTTGCCGCGGGCGCGGCTGGAAGTTTCTACTACACGGAACCGCTGCCGGGTGGTGGTCCAAGCGCGCTTCGTCTTCAGCGTTACACGGTCCGTGAACGCACGGCCGCGCCGCTGCTCGACGGCATCCGGGCTTACACGCTCTCAGGCGACAAGAAGAAGCTGCTTTACCAGGCAAGTGCCGGCGGCGGTGCGAACTGGGGCGTGGTGTCCACCGAACGTCCCGGCGTGAAGGTCGGCGATGGACCAATCAACGTCGCGTCACTCGAGATGCGCGTCGATCCGAAAGCCGAGTGGGCACAGATCTTCCGCGAAACCTGGCGGATACAACGTGATTATTTCTACGACGCGAAGATGCACGGCGCGAACTGGCAGGCCATTTACGACAAGTATCACCCGCTGGTCGACTACGTGGGCCATCGCGCCGATCTTGGTTATCTGATCGCGCAGGTCGGCGGCGAACTGACAGTGGGCCACTCGTATCTCACCGGCGGTGGCGATATTCCGAGCGAGGATCCCGTGAACGTCGGCCTGCTGGGTGCTGACCTCGAGATCGACAAGGGCTACTACCGCA
>DATANW010000390.1:0-11317 GCA_036266055.1 Pyrinomonadaceae bacterium
TTCGATCACGAGCTCGTTAACGTGATTCGTTTCGTGAACTATCACGGTCCCGTCGTTCATCGCTTGTTGTAATGGAGTGTAAAGCCGGCTGTTCGGCGCGTCGGGACCTTGAATCAGAAAGATCGAGAGGTTCTCGTATTCGTAAGGTCCGGAGATCTCGTAATTGCTGAATTGAATTCCTCTCGCAACAGGCGGCGGTGTCTTTAATAAGTTGGGTAGCGATAGCTTTGCTAACACCACGCCGACGGTGAAGGTGATCACGGCGCTGAGCAGCGCGAAAGTGCGTCTATTCATGTCAACCTCCTAAGCATGAAATTAGACGCGGCATCACGGGAAAAGTTCCGGCCGGTCTTTGAACACGGAAATTCAGGACATAAGATGGACGCCATGCAACTGCCCGTGAACCCGCCGGTTTTGCCGATGCTGGCAAAACGCGTCGCCGAACTGCCCAAAGCCGGCGACTGGATCTTCGAACCAAAATGGGATGGCTTTCGCGCTTTGATCTTCCGCGACGGCAGAGAGGTCTTTATTCAGAGCCGCGACAGCAAACCATTGAACCGTTACTTTCCGGAACTGGTCGATCCGTTGCTGAAGCAACTGCCGGCTCGCTGCGTGCTCGACGGCGAGATCGTTATCGCACATGACGGCGTGCTTGATTTCGACGCGCTGCAACTTCGGCTTCATCCGGCAGCATCGCGGGTCAAAATGCTCTCGGAACAGATGCCGTCATCAGTCGTCTTCTTCGATCTGCTCGCGCACGGTGCACGCGATCTGCGAAACGTCCCGTTTGCGGAGCGCCGGCAGAAGCTGCAATCGATCCTGACGAAAGCAAAGCCGCCGATTCATCTGACGCCGGCGACGACGGAAATCACCACCGCGTCAGACTGGTTTCGCCGCTTCGAAGGTGCCGGACTCGACGGCGTCGTTGCGAAGCCGGCGGCGGGAGTTTATGAATCGAACAAACGCGTCATGCTCAAGGTCAAACACGAGCGTGAGTGCGATTGCGTGGTGGCGGGTTTTCGTTGGCACAAGAAAGGCGACCGCACGGCACTTGGATCATTGCTGCTCGGTTTATACGACGACGCCGGCATACTTCATCACGTCGGCGTCTGCGCGAGTTTCACAGATCAGAAGCGGCTCGAGTTAGTTAAATTTCTGGCGCCGTATCGCAAGAACGCCCTCGCGAATCATCCGTGGAAAGAATGGGCCATCGCCGAGGGCGCGGAGGCAGGCCGAATGCCGGGCGGGCACAGTCGTTGGAGCCAGGGGAAAGACTTGTCGTGGGAACCGCTGCGGCCCGAGTTGGTGGTCGAGGTTGCTTACGAACACATGCAAAGCGGTCGCTTTCGGCACATGTCTCAATTCCGGCGCTGGCGTCCTGATAAAAAACCGGAAGACTGCACTTTCGAACAACTCGAAGTCGTGCCACCACACGAACTCGAAACGATCTTCGCCGCCGGACGTTAGCGTGAAGCGAGACGAGGGTTTCCCGCAAAGACGCAAAGACGCAAAGACGCAAAGACGCGAGACGCAAGACGGAAAGACGCGAGACGCAAGACGGAAAGAGACGAAAACACGCAACACGCAAAGGCGAAACGAGACAGACACGAATTCGCTTTGATTTCACCTTTGCGACTTTGCGCCTTTGCGGGAACCCCTTTCCGCGGTTCGATGCTCGCGCCACTCGCGCGTCGGATCGTCATCCGGATCGGGTTTCTCCGGCGGTGGGCGAAGCTCTTCAGGGACGTTGCGTAGATTTACTCGGATGCGCGTCCAGGTTGACGATCGTCCGCGCATCGAGTCGACCAACACGTCCTCGACTTTGATCATTTTCGCGATCTTTCGATGCTTCTTCTTCCAACGTTCCAAGCCGGCGAGCGCTGCTTCTTTGTCGGGTGAGTTGGCGACGACGATCAGCGGCATCTTGGCGCGCGGTTTCTTCGCCGCGGATTTCTTTGCCCGCGACGGCGCCACGCGCGGTGCTTCGCCCTCCATCTTGCGAAAATGCGGCGGCCAGGGCGCGTCGCCCAGTCCCGATTCCTGATCGCGATCCGCAAGTTCGAGCAGTGGCTCGAGCGAACCAACCTCCTGGTCCATTTCCGCGTGCGGATCGCCAATCTCGGCGAAACGCTTCGGCGCCGTCAGTATCGTGAAGTCTGCCGGATCACATTCCATCACTTCATTCCAATGCAGCGGCATGGACACGCGTGCATCGGGCAACGGCCGCACTGAATACGCCGAGCACGTCGTGCGGTCCTTCGCGTTCTGGTTGTAGTCCAGAAAGACACCGTGCCGTTCCTCTTTCCACCACTTCGAGCTCGCCAGCCTGGGCACACGGCGCTCGATCTCGCGTGATAACGCCACCGCCGCACGGCGCACCTCGCTGAACGTCCAGCGCGGTTGAATTCTGACGTTGACGTGCATGCCGCGCGAACCGCTGGTCTTGGGCCAACCACGCAACCCCATCTCTTCGAGCAGCGCTTTCACTTCCATCGCCACGAGACGAACATCATCCCAGCCAACACCCGGACCCGGATCGAGATCGACTCGCAACTCGTCAGGATGGTCCAGATCGCCGGCGCGAACCGGATGCGGATGCAGTTCGACACAGCCGAGATTCACGATCCACGCGAGTCCGGCAGCGTCGTCGACGACGATCTCTTCAGCGTTACGTCCGGACGGAAACGACAGGGTGACAGTGCGCAACCACGTGGGCCGGTTTTCCGGCGCGCGTTTCTGATAAAACGCCTGGCCTTCGGCGCCGTCTACGAACCGCTTCAGCACGATCGGTCGATCGCGAATGCCGTTTAGCGCGCCCGGCGCGACTGACAGGTAGTAACGGACCAGCTCGAGTTTTGAAACTTTGACTTGTTTGGTGAAGTACGGCTTGTCAGGGTGAGTGACGCGTACCTCGCGTCCATCGACCGTCAGCGTCTCGGCGGTATCAGTCTTCTTCGTAGCCACGATTACCCAGCTTGCAGCGGTTTCGCCATCGTAATGAAATGACACGGATGCTTCGTTTTGACTTCAGCGGGAAAAGGACGCGTGCCGGTTTCCGCGTAACCCCGGCGGCGATAGAACGGCTGAAGCTCCGTGCGAAGATTGACGATCAAGATGTCCATGAAGCGCGATCCGTGTTCATGACAGTACTCTTCGGCGGCTGTCATCAGCAGCGAACCAAGCCCGCTTTGCTGTTGCGCAGGATCGACTGAAAGCAGCCCAAGGTACGACCGATCGCCATCTTTAAGCTCGACGTAAACGCAGCCGGCGAGTACTCTGTCACTCGCCGCGACCAGAAATGTGCCGGTGGTGAAGAGTCGTTCGACCTCTTCCAGCGTGATCCGATCCTCAAAACAAAAGAATTCCTCCGCCACGCGAAAGGCGGAGTTGATGACTGCCATTATCTGCCTTGCATCCGACGGGTCAGCGGGCCTGATTTGAACAGGTTGGTTCATGACGTTATCAATCAGACAGAGGCGAATCATATATGACAAGCCCCCTGGTAGTCGAAACTGGCGATCCGAAATCGCGGCCGGAAACGCACCCGGAATCGTCCCAGGAATCGCGCTCCGGTCTTGACCCCTGGCGCATCGCCGAAATGCCGGCGGCCCCAACGCCGCGTGGCTTCGGCTGGTTCAGCGCGATTGGACCAGGCGTGATCGCGCTCGGTGTGTCGATCGGCAGTGGCGAGTTTCTGCTGGGTCCAGCGGCGTTCGTTAAGTACGGATTGTCGCTGCTGTGGATCGTCGGCGTCGCGGCGTTGTTGCAAACGCTGCTCAACGTCGAAGTGATGCGTTACACATTGGCGACCGGCGAGCCGGTGTTCACGGGATTCATGCGCACGCGTCCACATTCGACTTTCTGGGCGTGGTTCTATTCGATTCTGTTCTTTCTGCAGATGGGCTGGCCGGGTTGGGCAGGAGCTGCGGCGGGCGCGGTCTTTTTTCTCTGGGCGAAACGTCTGCCGGGGGCGAACGAAACGGGAGCGGTTTACCTGATCGGCGTGGGACTGTTTCTGCTGTGTGCGCTGATACTGATGATGGGTCGTCGCATCGAGCGCACACTTGAATATCTGAACTGGATCATGGTGTCAGTGATCATCGGCGGACTCGGCGTACTCGCGTTGATGTTCGTGCCCGCTATCAATTGGGCTGCCGGACTCGCCGGTTTCGCCGGCTTCGATTTGAATACCGGTCATTTCCAGTTTGTTCCTGCGGGCGCCGACTTCTTTCTGCTCGGCGCGTTCGCGGCGTACGCCGGTGGCGGCGGTGTTGCGAACCTGACTTTGAGCAACTGGGCGCGCGACAAAGGTTATGGAATGAGTAGCACGGTGGGGTTCATTCCGGCTGCGGTTGGCGGCAAGAAAGTTTCTCTGGCCCACTCGGGCGCCACCTTCAAACCGGATCAAGCAAACATGGAGCGCTGGAAGGGTTGGTGGCGGCTCGTGCGCGTGGACCAGTGGGGCGTCTACTTCACCGGCGCGATACTCGGCATGGCCCTCCCCGCATTGCTCTACGTCACCTTCGTACCCGCCGGCTCTGAAATTCGCGGACTCGGAGTCGCCGCCGCATTGGCCCAGGCAGTTGCTACTCAGAAAGGCGCGATTTTTGGTTTGATTATCGCGTTCCTTGGCGTCTGGCTCCTCTTCAAGACCCAACTCGACATACTTGACGCCATGTCACGGGCGATCACCGATATTCTTTGGACGGGCAGTACCCGAATACGAGCCTGGCGAGGAGGCGACGTTCGCATCGTCTATTACACGACGCTGACGATCATCTCGTTGTGGGGCTTTATTGCAATGCGGCTGACTCAGCCGATCATCCTGCTCGCGCTGGGCGCTAACATGGCTGGGATCGTCTTCATCATCAGTTCAATTCACCTGCTTTACGTAAACACGCGGCTGCTTCCCGTTGAGCTGCGGCCGCCAATGTGGCGGCGGCTCGCACTGGTCGCACTCGCGCTCTTTTACGGGTTCTTTCTCACGATGTGGGTCTGGAGCAGCATCTTCGGTTCATCATGATTTGTGATGATGATCACAGTCGCTTCTTATATTGAGGGTGCCGGTTGCATTTGCCGGCGAGGCTCGCTATAGTCTGGGTCAATTAGGATGGTTGGTGAATCCTTCCATTCAAGTGGTTGTCGGGGTGAGGACGATGACCACATTAGATTAGGCGCGGCAGCCCAAAACTGCCGCGCCTTTTCGCAATCTAGTCACTCTAAAACACTCGTTCTCGTTCTAAAAAAGTATGTTAATTAAATTCTTCACCCTCTTGTCCCTGCTGCTGACAACTGCGTTTACTCTTGTTTACGCGCAGCAGTCCAAAACGACGGCGCCGAAGCCTGCCGCGACTCCGCAGACGTTCACAGCCGAAGGAATCTCGATCGAATTCAACGTGGAGCCGGTTCGTCCGGCGTTGAAAGAAGCAATCGCCGGCGAGGACGCGACAATAAGGTTCAAGATTACCGGCACGAATGGCCGCGTCCCGTTGAGCAATCTGCGTCCGGTCGCGTGGGTCGATCAGCGTGCCTCTGAACAGCTCTCTGACGCGCGCACGTGTCGCGAGAAGGTACAGTCGTTTCTGCAGTCGTCGTTCACGAAGCGCCCGACAGTCGATCTCAACGCTTATTTCATTCTGGCCTTGAACGACGAGCCGAATATCTCGGTGATCGATCCTTTAGGCGGTTTTGGCGGCAGCAAACTCTACACGCTGATCGTGTTGAAGAGCCCCGGTGAAGACTGGGTCTTGAGCAGCGACAACAAACGTCTCTACGTCTCGATGCCGGCCGTGAACCAGGTCGCGGTGATCGACGTGCCATCGTGGAAAGTGATCGCGAACGTTGATGCGGGTGTTAAGCCAAGTCGACTCGTGTTGCAGCATGACGGGCGGTACCTCTGGGTCGGTAACGATGCGGCGTCCAGGGATCAGGGCGGCGGGGTCACTGTGATCGACGCTATTAAGAACCAGACAGTCGGCGGTATAAGGACCGGGTTTGGTCACCACGAGATTGCCCTGAACGACGACGACACGTTCGCCTATGTAACAAACAGGGAGAACGGATTTGTTTCAATCGTTGACGTGCGCAAGCTCGATGAAGTCAAACGGGTCTCGATCGGCACCCGACCGGCAGCAGTTGCCTACGCGTCGTTAGCCAAGGCGTTTTACATCGTCGACGAGACCGAAGGAGCAATTGCTGCGATTGGCGGTGCGAACCATGATGTTCTCGCGCAGTTGCAGGGCGAACCGGGCCTACGTTCGATGCGGATCTCGCCCGACGGGCGTTACGGCTTCGCACTCAACACTCGCACGAACACCGTGCACGTCATCGATCTCTCGACTAACCGCGTCATTCACCGCATCGCGGCCGGAGAAGGCGCTGATCAGATCACCTTCAGCAGACAGTTTGCTTACATCCGATCCGCGGGAAGTGAATTCGTATCGATGATCCGGCTCGCGGATCTCGGCAAAGAAGCTGCCGTGACGAGATTTCCCGCGGGCCAGAAAGCGCCTGCCGAGGCGCGCACGACTTCGCTCGCGGACGCGATCGTTCCTGCGCCCGAAGACGGCGCGGTGCTGGTCGCGAATCCAGCCGACAAGATGATCTACTACTACACCGAGGGCATGGCCGCGCCGATGGGCAGTTTTCAGAACTACAAACGCGACCCGCGCGCGCTGCTCGTTCTCGATAACAGTCTGCGCGAAACGCAGCAGGGCGTTTACACCACTACCTTGCGAGTTAACGGTGCGGGTCATTATGACGTCGCGTTCTTGCTCGACTCGCCGAGAATCATCAACTGCTTCGATCTCAGGATCGCGGAGAATCCTACCGCGCCAAAGCGACCGGAGACGTCATTCAGGATCGACCCGGTTGCGAAACAGGCACTCGCGAAAGTCGGCGAACGCTTCGCTCTGCGTTTCCGGTTGGTCGAGACGACGACTGGGAACCCGCGGAAGGATCTCGACGACGTGCGCGTGCTCGTGTTTCTCGCGCCGGGCATCTGGCAGCAACGCGAGGACACGAAGTCCGTGGGCGAGGGAGTTTACGAGATGAGCTTTGTGCCGCCGAATCCGGGCGTATACTATGTTTTCGTCCAGAGTGCTTCACTGGGACTCGAGTTTAATCAGTCGACACCGCTAACGCTCTCAGCCGTAAAGTGAGTCCAAATGAATAGATTCATACTTTCAGTAGTCCTGCTGTTCGCGTTTGGTTTAGTCACCGCGCGAGCTCAACAAGCGGAGCAATCGCCGGCGCAGAAATACTTCAGCGACGTTCAACTCGTGAACCAGAACGGCGAGAAGATGCGTCTCTACAGCGATCTGCTTCAAGGCAAGACAGTCATCATCAATTCCTTCTTCGCAACGTGCCAGGGCAGCTGCCTGCCGATGATGCGCAATTTGGAAAAGGTGCAGGAAGCGCTCGGCGATCGTCTCGGCAAAGACGCGCGCATCATTTCGATCAGTGTCGATCCGACGGTCGACACGCCTACGGCGTTGAAAGCGTATGCGAACAAGCTCCAGGCAAAACCCGGCTGGTATTTCATGACTGGCGACAAGGAGAGCGTCGACTTCGCGCTCAAGAAACTCGGCCAGTTCGTCGATACCAAAGAATCGCATCTCAATGTATTCATCATCGGCAACGAAAAGACGGGACTCTGGAAGAAAGCGTTTGGACTCGCGAAGAGCGAGGAACTCGTCAAAGTTGTCGACAGCGTCATCAACGATCAATCGCCTGCTAAGCCATAACGAACCGCAACGCATTTCGATGAACAGACGTTTTCTGATCGCGATCGGACTCGTTGTCGTCAGTCTCGCATTCAGTGGTCCGACCTCGTCGGCCCAGCAACCGCTCACCGCTCAGGAAATTCGCGGCAAGCAGATTTACCAGCAAGGCACGAGTCCGTCCGGCAAAGACATCCTGGCTTACGTCGGCGATGCCTCACTCGAGGTGCCCGGCAACGTGATGGCGTGCGCGAACTGTCACGGCATCGCGGGGCAGGGAAAAGTCGAAGGCGGAATCAGTCCATCGAACGTGACGTGGGAAGCACTGACGAAGCCGTACGGTGTGGCGCACGTCAATGGACGCCAGCATCCGGCTTACACCGCGCGTGCGCTCGAGCTGGCGGTAACGCGCGGACTCGATCCCGCGGGAAACAAGTTGCTGTACGCGATGCCGCGCTACCAGATGTCGAAAGAAGATCTCGACGACCTGGTCGTCTACTTGAAACGATTGGGGACGGACGTCGATCCCGGCATTACGGAAAACAAGATCGTGATCGGGATGGCGTTTCCGAGTGCTGGTCCAATCGGTGAATTGTCGCAGGCGGTGCGCGACGTGGTCGCGGCGGCCTTCGCGGAAACAAACGCGCAGGGCGGCATTTACAATCGGCAGCTTGAACTGAAATCCGTCGCGGCCGAATCGAAGGCTGTTTCCCGCGCTGACATCGAGAAGCTGATTCGCGACGAAAAGGTCTTCGCTTTGACAGGCGTGATGATCGCGGGCGTTGAGAAGGAGATCGTGCCGTTGTTGGCGGAGCAGCAAGTGCCGCTGGTTGGACCGCTGACGCTCGATCCGAAGATTGGTTCGCCGCTCAATCGTCAGGTCTTCTATGTGATGGATGGCGCCGCGGGGCAAGTGCGCGCGCTGCTCAGCTTCATGGCAAAGAAGCCTGAGTCGAAGCCGTTGACGATCGCAGTGGTCCATTCAGGGGGTGACCTGGCGGCGAGCATTGTTGACGCTGTGAAAGATCAGACTCAGAAAGAGAAGTTGGCGACGCCGCAAGTGGTCGAATATGCGAGCGGGAGTTTGGCGCCGGCTGAGATGGTCGCGCGTTTGAAGCAAGCGAATGTGACGGCGGTGTTCTTCATGGGGAGCGCGCCGGAGTTGTTGTTGCTGATGAAGGAAGCGGGGAACGCGAACTGGTTTCCGCAGATTTTCATGCAGAGCGGCACCGCCAGTCCGACGCTTTTCGATGCGCCCGCGGAGTTCTCCGGAAAAGTCTTCTGCACTTTCCCAACCGCGCCCGCCGATCAGACTGAAGAGGGAATAAAAGAGTTTCAGTTGCTCGGCGAAAAATACAAGTTACCGCAGAAACATCTCGCCGCGCAGGTCTCGGCCTACAGTGCCGCGAAGATTTTGATCGAAGCTTTGAAACGAGCCGGGAAGGACCTGAGTCGCGAACGACTGATCCAGGCGCTCGAAGGCTTCTACAACTACCAAACCGGCCTGACGCCGCCGATCACCTATGGTCCAAACCGTCGCATCGGCGCAATGGGCGCGTACATCGTCATGGTTGATTTGAAGGAAAAGAAGTTCGTGCCGGTGAGTGGGTGGGTGGTGGTTAATTGATGTAAGCTGTGTTCGAGATCTTTTCTCACAACCACGGAGTAAAGCATGTCAGTTGCAATGAGAGCCGTTTTACTGATCATCACAGCCGTTCTTTTCGTCTCACCCGCAGTCACAGCACAGACAACTCGCTCAGCAACGAACAAAAGCCGACCGAAGGTCGTTTACGCCTGCCCGATGCATCCCGACGTGACCTCGACCAAACGCGGAAAGTGCCGGAAGTGCGGCATGGACTTGCGGCCGACGAAGACCGTCGTCGCGGAGGTGCCACCCGAAACTAATCCGGTAGATCCGGTTGCCGATCCCTCGATTCCGAAAACCGAAAGTAACTCTTTCAGCGCGGCGAAAATCCCCCACGCCCGCGTTCTCGATCAAAACGGCAAGCAACTCGACTTCTACAACGATCTAGTCAAAGGTAAGAGTGTCGCGATCAATTTCGTCTTCACGACCTGCACGGCCATTTGCCCCTCGCTGACCGCGACGTTTCGCCGCGTGCAGCAGGAAGCACGCGCGCGCGGACTCGACGTGCAACTGATCTCCGTCAGCGTCGATCCGACCGTCGACACGCCCGAGCGTTTGCAGGAGTACGCGAAGAAGTTCAAAGCTGAACCCGGTTGGACCTTCGTCACGGGCGACAAAGCCGAGATCGATTCCATCCTTCAGGCGATGGGCGTCGCGATCTCGAATAAAAACGATCACACGCCAATGGTCCTTATCGGCAACGAAGTCGCAGATTCCTGGACGAGAACGTATGGACTGTCTTCACCGAAATCCATAGTCGACCTGATCGAGATCGCTTCTTCGCGGAAGTAAATCGAAAACGCGCGGCGAAACCGTTTCTGAACTCCATGTTGCAAGTTATTTTGCTTGACAGGAAAGTTAAAGGAATCTACGCTGCGACTGTCGCTATTCCAAGGTCGGTCTGTTCTTCTCACTGCTGGTAACCACTCAACTGACACCAGCTCAAGTTCATGATTCCTCCCTCGGCACGAGCCCGTGTTCAGTTGTTCTCTCAATCTACTTATGTCCGCCAGTCAGTAGCGTTGAAAAGGAGATTTAGACATGCTCGGTTTGAGATCCCCCGTTCACGTTGTTACCTCATTAACAGTTCTCGGCCTCAGTTTGTTTGCTGTAACTACGGCCCGTGCGCAAACGCCTAATGTCGCAGGCGACAAACCAATCGTTGAAGCGAGTACGCCGCTTTCCGAATCGCCCGCGAAGATAACCGCGACGATCCCCAAGGTTTCAGATCCAAAGGAAACGAAGACCGCTGAAACCACGCCGGCGAAAACTGAAGCTGCGCCCGCGACGCCACAGGCCACGCCAACGCCACCTCCGTGTCCTGCCGGTACGAGACTCGTGAAAGCCGACGTCGTCGCGATTCCGAAAGCAATCATGCTCAATCGTCTCGGCGCCACGATTCCCAATGCATTCATTTACGCGCTGCGACGAGACACGACCGGCACGGGAAACAATCTTCAATTGCGCCCGGGCAAACGACCGCGCCCGATCGTCTTGCGCGCAAACGTCAACGACTGCCTGCAAGTCACTTTTACTAACGCGATCCCGCCGTCAGCGTTTCAAGCGTCAACTCCGCAGAACCCTCCGGTCGGAACGCAGGAAGTTTCGCTGCACATCCAGGGAATGGAGTGGGCCAGCAGCAGCGCCGACGATGGTTCGTTTGTGGGCCGAAACAACTCGAGTCTCGCGAGCGCGACGCCCGCGCCGAGTCCGATGCCGCCCGCAACTCAGATCTACACGCTCTACGTCAGGAATGAAGGAACATATCTGCTCTACTCGATGGGCGACAACGAAGCCGCGCCGCTCGGTCAGGTCAGTCGCGGCTTGTTCGGCGCACTCAATGTGCAGCCGGAAAAGGCCGAGTGGTATCGCAGCCAGGTAACGCAGAAAGAGCTCGCCCTGGCGACCAAAGGGAAGACGACCGGCGGCCAACCCATCGTCGACTACAACG
>DATANW010000391.1:0-18533 GCA_036266055.1 Pyrinomonadaceae bacterium
CAGATCGAGCAGCAGCGACCAGTTTTCGATGTAGAACAGATCCAACCGCACCATCTCCTCAAACGGCAGCCGGTTTCTACCCGACACCTGCCACAGTCCGGTCAGCCCCGGTTTCATGTCGAGGCGTTTGCGATGCCACAACTCGTACGCCTCGACTTCGTAAGGAATCGGCGGACGTGGTCCAACGACGCTCATGTCGCCGAGCAGCACATTCAAAAGTTGCGGCACTTCATCGATGCTGGTTTTGCGCAGAAACTTTCCGACGCGCGTGATCCGTGGATCGGCGAGCAGCTTGTACGTTGGCTTCTGATCGTTTCCGAGATTCGCTTCGGCGCGACCGGCGATGAACGCGCGCTGATACTCGCGATGTAACTCGACGTCGGCATCGGCGACCATCGTGCGAAACTTGTAGAGCAGGAAAAGTCGGCCATCCATGCCGACGCGTTCCTGCGTGTAGAACACGGGCCCTCTCGAGTCGAGTTTGATCAGCAATGCGATCAACAACCACAGCGGCATCAGCAGCGCGACAGCAAGCGCCGAGATGATCAAATCCGACGTGCGTTTCAAGACGCGCGCGCCACTCGATAACGGCTCGCGAAACAGACGAATCATCGGCAACGCGCCGATCTGATCGATCTCCGTCTTGCGCGGTAGAACATTGAACAAACTCGGCGCGATGCGAAACTCAATGCCGCGACGGCGTCCGCAACGCATCATGACTTCAAACAACGCGTCGGCGTTCACGTGGCTGTCGGCGATGATCACTTCGTTCGCGCCGGAGTCACGGATCGTTTCCGGCAGCCCCTCCAACGTGCCAATCACCGGCACGCCTTCGTAACTGTCTGCCCGGTTCGTCTCACCGCTCTGTGTGTCAACCACGCCGATCACGCGATAACCCAGCGCCGGACGCTCGCGCATCTCGCGAATGAACAACGACGCTTCGTGACCGCGACCGACGACAAGCGTCGGAATCAGGTTGATCTGACGGCTGCGAACAAACGTCTGCGCCGATCGCATGAACAACCTGATCAGGCCGACACTCAACAGCACGAAGAAAAAGTCAGCGACGAAAACACTGCGCGCGTACGAGAACGAGCGAAACTGAAATCCACCGCGGTACAGAAACGCCGCCGCGACAATCAACAAAGAGCCGATCGCCGTCGCTTTGAAAATGCGTATGCCGTCGTCGACAAACGAGAACTCGCCGCGCACGCGATACAGATCGCAGTAACGAAAACTCAACAGTCGAATGCCGACGACGAACAACATCAACGCGCCGTACGGAGCAAACGCTTCGCTCCATGCGAGACGTCCTTCGCCGGCGAATGTCGAAACCCCTTCGCGCATCGTGAAAGCAAGAATGAAAGAGAATGCGGCGGCGAGCGCGTCGACGATCACCAGTCCGATCTTGACCATAGGCACGATCCAGCGCGGCGCTCGGCCGGGCACCCGGACCGATCTCGCGTCAAAGAATCGTTGTCGTTGTCGTTCAGCTCGCATTACTCGAAAATGAGACGGACCACCTCATCGATTACTGATGACGATCGACGCGGCTGCGCCGGCGGTTTCTTCCGGACCACTAACTTACTCAAATCCGTGGCGTTTGAAATGCGCAGCAAGCGGCCTTCATTTAACAACCCTTCGTCGACCGCCGCCCATTTGCCCGCATAGATGCTCGCCGCCGGCACACCTAACGCCGCGGCCTCGCGATTGATCGTACCGCCGGCGCTGATTACGAGATCGCTCGCGGCGATTAGATCTGGTCCAGGCAGTGGCGCCGGCGGAACGATCACACGCTCGCTGCTCGCGTACTCACTTCGCTGAGCTTCGTTTCGCGGCAACAGCACTACCGTCGTGTTTTCATTCTGCAACAGCATCTGTAACGCTTCGTCAAAGAGCGTGTTCTGAAACCGGTGATACAGCGCTTCAACGGCCGGCGGCCGCATCAGGACCAGCACATTATCCGGGTTGATGCCAAGTTCACACAACCGCGCCGTAAACTCAGGATTGGGTTGAAAGTCTGCGAGGTAAACGTCTTCTTTCGTCCCCTGATAGCGACGTACCTTCCCGACGCCCGCGCCGAAACGGCGTAATTCTGTCGCGGGAAAGCTTGACGGGACGATGATGCGCGACGCCAGGCGAAACGCCAGATGATTCGCGGGTTGATGTTCGTAGTCCATCAACGTCACGCTTTTGATTCGCAGCGAACGGGCAGCGAGGATCTGTGAATAGGAGTTGTGACTGACGGCGAGATCGAGGCGTCGCTTGCGTGCCCATTTCGCGAGGTCCCACGCGCGGCTCATCAGGTTACCAGCTTTGCCGGTGACCTCGCGTCCGCCATGCCCGCCGATAACGTGAGGATTCAATCCGGCGTCGCGCGCGAGCGGAACAGTCTCCGCGAACTCACGCGCCGTGACCTCAACCTCATGACCCGCGGCGGTAAACCTATTTGTAAGCGCTCTGAAAAAAGGAACGTGGGGAGAGTTGGCAAGATCGATCCAAACACGCATTGCTGATCACTGTAGAAAGACTTGTTCCGCTTTCTTTGTAATCACTGTCGGATCTCGACGAGTCGTCCACGGTCGCGCAACGACGCTTCGGCTGCTTCGATCATGTTCACCATGCGCAGCCCGGCGAGACCGTCAGTCTCGGGTGTGCGCGCAGTCTCGATGCATTCGATGAAGTGCAGCGCTTCGGTCTGCAACGCTTCGGTGTTGTCGATCCGCGGCGCCCACATGTCGCCCGACCGATAACTCACGAGCATGCGGTAAACGTCTTCGGGACCAGGCGTGACGCGAATGCCTTTGTCGTAGACCTTCAACTTCTCGCTCGGTTCGAGATCGTCGTACAGGATCATCTTCTCGCTGCCGCCGATCAGCGTGTGACGAACTTTCACCGGCGTTAACCAGTTGACGTGCACGTGCGCGATCTGCGAACTCGCGAAGAACAACGTGATGTAAGCGACATTCTCGGGCTGACCGGGAATGTGACTGGTCCCCGTCGCGCAAATCGATACCGGCTTTTCCGGCAAAACGTAGTCGATAATCGAAAGGTCGTGAATCGCGAGGTCCCAGATCACGTTGACGTCGTGTTGAAACAGACCGAGATTCACGCGCACGGCATCGTAGTAGTAGATTTGGCCCAACGCGCCTTCCGCAATCAAGTCGCGAATCTTGCGCACCGCGTCAGTGTAAACAAACGTGTGGTCCACAAGCAGCACCAGCTTTCGCGCGGCGGCTTCGTCAACCAGCTTGCGCGCCTGGTCCGACGTTGACGCAAGAGGCTTCTCGACGAGCACATGCTTGCCCGCCCGCAACGCCGCGAGAGCCAGTTCGTAGTGTGAAGAGACGGGCGTGGCCACGACGACGGCATCGATCTCCGGATCGTTAATCATGTCTGCCGGGTGCGTGGATGTCTTGATTCCCGGATACACCTTGTGCAACGGCGCGAGTCGCTCCTCGCGCAGATCGCACACGCGCGTGACCGCCGAACCAGGAGCGAGCATGAAGTTTCGCACCAGGTTCGGTCCCCAGTAGCCGTAACCGATAACGCCGACTCTAATCATTCGCTTGTTCTGTTCGATGCCATCCGCTTGCGAACGTCGCCAACCACCCGCGCCGGAACTCCCGCGACGATCGCAAAACTCGGAACGTCGCGCGTCACAACCGCTCCGGCTCCAATCAACGCGCCTTCGCCAATCGTAACGCCGGCGAGTATCGTCGCGTTACTGCCGATGCTCGCTCGTTTTTTTACGACAGTCTTTACCACTTTCCAGTCGGCTTCCGTTTGCGGCGAGCCGTCGGCGTTTACGGCACTCGGATAAACGTCGTTCGTAAACATTACTCCATGGCCCACGAAACACTCATCCTCAATCGTCACGCCTTCACAAATGAAACTGTGCGAGGAGATCTTACACCGCTCTCCGATGCTCGCATTCTTCTGTATCTCAACAAACGCGCCGATCCTCGTCTCCGCGCCGATCGAACAGCCGTAGAGGTTGACCAAGTCGGGCTGAAAGATGCGCACGCCGGGACCGATGATTACGTCAGATGCTACGGGCATGTGTTTCTAAACGCGCGTTTTCTAAACGTTCCGCCTCGAGCAAACGCGCCAGCGCATAGAGCATCCAGCCCTGGGTCCAGCGCATGTAGGGTTTGCGAATCGTGTAGAACCGGCGGCGTTGATAATAGAAGAATCCTCGTTCGTCACGCAGATTCTGAATAGTCCAGCGAGCAATGTCCTGAGCCGTTTTCAGCGAAGTCTCGTCAAGTTCGCGACACTCGACCAGCGTAACAATCGCGCTCGCTGCGGCGTGCGCATCCGCGGGATAAGGGTCGTCATGGTAGTATTTCGGCCACCCCTCCGCAAGAAAGAAATTCGACTTCCAGTAACTAAACCCTTGCTCCAACGATGATTGAAACTCGCCCACGCCGGGACATGCGTCGATGATCCGTTTCAGCGAAAAAAGAATGTAGGCGGTGTGAAAATTGTCGATCCACGACTGTGTCGGTTCCGTGCCGTACGACCAACTTCCATCGTCGCGCTGGTGGTTGACGACGTATCGCGCCGCGCGCATGGCGACGTCGTAAAGCTCCGTTTCGCCGGTCAGTTTGCCGACGCTTGCAAGCACTTCTGCGGCAAGCAGACTGGCGTTGAAGATCTGCGTGTTGTCGTTAGGTGTGTAGCTAAAACAAATTTCCGTTGGCGTATCTACCGGTCGCGGCAAGTCACGCAAAATGAATTCACAAACACTGCGAGCTGTTTCTAAAAATCCGTGTTCTACGAAGGCGCGGGCTGCAAACGCCGTGGGAACAATCGTGGGCGTGCCTCTCGGAGCGAAAAAGTTTCTGCTTTGCCAGTCGAAGTTGTAACCCCACGCAGCTCCACTGAAACCATCGATTTTCAAATTGAGTAAATCGGCCAACAACGACTGGGCTTCGGCTTCGCAATTCTTCAGGGCAAGTGCAAACAACGCGATCGCCTTAGCGTTTCGTTCGGCAGGAACACGAATTAAAGGCCGCAAATCGATGGGAGATCTTTTTATTAACTGCGTCCAGATAAAACGTGCGTTGCGGGAATTCGCGAGTGGCGTGGCTTGAAAGACGGTGCTGTTCAGTGCGTCGAACGGATCGTGTCCCGCGAAATCACGATCGCGGCACCAGGTGAGGAGTTGATCGTACGCAGTTTGAAAAAGATCGGTCACCGGCTGTTAACCAGCGTTTCAATTCTTCTCGGCGTTTCGACAAAGCTCTCGTGCCACAGTTCGAACATCAAGAGCGTCCACAGCAGTTTGCGATGGTTCGCGACACCGCGCTCGTGCTCATCCTGCAATCGAGCGACGTACTCCGCATTGAATACTCCCGCACGTCGCACTCGCTCCGGCGACAACAGATCCCGCGCCAGCGGTCGCAAGTTCAACTTCAGCCACTCCGCGACCGGCACGCCGAAACCTTTCTTACCGCGCCGCGTCACAAACGACGGTAACAGATCCCGCACCGCTTTCTTTAGGATGTATTTCGTCTTCAGTCCGCGCAGCTTGTAATTACTCGGCAGCGCCGCCGCAAACTCCGCTACGCGTGGATCGAGAAACGGCGCGCGCACCTCGAGCGATACGGCCATGCTCGCGCGATCCACTTTTGTAAGAATGTCTTCCGCCAGGTACAGGCGCGTGTCGACGTTCTGCATCTGCGTCACGAGATCGTCGTTGTCACACTCTGCGGCAAACTCTCGCGCCTGCGCATAGATATCGCCGTCAGTTGCGCTACGCACCTCCGGTGATAACAATTCGCACTGCTCATCGGGCGTGAACGAACCGAACCACACGTGATGGCGCGCAACAGCGTCGTACTTCGCGCCGTTAATAAATCGCAGTGCTTTGTAATCAAACGACAGGTTCTTCGTTTTCACCGGCAGTAACCTGACCAACGGCTCGACAACACCCGCGCGCAGCAGCCGCGGCACATGCTTGTAAACTTCCGCCCAGCGATGACCCGCGTACATGGGATACCCCGCAAACAACTCGTCGCCGCCGTCGCCCCCGAGCGCGACGGTTACGTGTTTGCGCGTGAAGCGCGATAACAAATACGTCGGCACGAGCGACGGATCGCTGAATGGCTCGTCCATCCAGGCGCCGATCTCGCCGACGAGATTGGCTGCGAGATTCGCGCTCAATCGCTCTTCGTGATGGTCCGTGCCGAGAAACTTCGCCACGCCACGCGCGTACGCCGACTCGTCAAACGAGGCCTCGGCAAACGAAATCGAAAATGTCTTGACCGCTTCCGACGACGACTGCACCGCCAGCGCCGCGATCGTCGACGAATCGACCCCGCCCGACAGCAGAACGCCCAGCGGAACGTCAGACACGAGTCTCATGCGCACCGCGTCGGCCATTAGTTCGCGCAACTGCTCGGCTGCGTCGTCTTCGCTCGGAATTGGCTCGATCGTTTTGTACTTCAAGCGCCAGTAGCATTCGACGTTGACGTGGCCGTCTTGCAGTACCAGCTTGTGTGCGGCCGGAAGCTTGTTGATGCCTTGGTAGATCGATAACGGCGCGGGGACGTAGTCAAACGAAAGATAATGTCGCAGCGCCTGAAGATTCAGCGACGGTTTCACCGTTCGGTGGGCCAATAGCACTTTCGGCTCGGAAGCAAACAGCAACGTGTTGTCGAACACGCCCCAGTAAAGCGGTTTCTCGCCGAATCGATCGCGCGCGATCAGGAGACGCCGACGTTTGCTGTCCCACAAAGCGAAGGCAAACATGCCGTTCAGCTTGTGGACCATGTCGTCGCCAAACTCTTCGTAAAGATGCGGCAGCACTTCGGTGTCGGACGCGCTGTGAAATGCGTGTCCGCGCTTTTCGAGTTCGCTGCGCAGCTCGCGATAGTTGTAAATCTCGCCATTGAGAATCACGGCAACCGATCTGTCTTCGTTGAAAGCCGGCTGTTCTCCGGTGACGAGATCGATGATCGCGAGCCGTCGCATGCCGAGGGCAGCGCCGGTTGTGACGTACAGACCTTCCGAGTCAGGCCCGCGATGGACCATCCGCTCGCACATGGCGTGCAGCAGGTCCTTCGCGCCGTCAGGTGCCGGCGTCTGTGAATCGAGATTGGCCCAACCGGTAATTCCGCACATGTTGTTTAGGAATTGTCGTTCTTGAATCCGAGCCGTTCGCGTACCGCGTAGATCGCCTTCGCCTGCGACTCGTGATACGTGCGCACGAGCATCTCCGCGAGCAAACCCATCAACAGAAACTGTACGCCGACCGCAAACATCACGATCGTCAGAATCGGTAACGGCGTCTGCACGAAGTCGGCTTTGTGAAAGAGTTTGAGAAACACCGCGTACAGGCCCGCGAGCAGCGAAATCAGAAACGCAAACATGCCGAACATGCCAAACACGTAGATCGGTTTCGTTTGATACGATGCCATGAACTTGATCGTCATCAGATCGAAGACGACCTTCAGCGTTCGCGACAGGCCGTATTTCGATTTGCCCATCGTGCGCGCGTGGTGCTTGACCGGAAGTTCCGTCACGCTCGCGCCGGCCCACGACGCGTAGATCGGAATGAACCGGTGCATTTCGCCGTACAGCCGTACGTCCTGCAACGACTCGCGGCGGTAGGCTTTCAGCGAACAACCGTAGTCGTGCAGCGGCACGCCGCCGATCCACGAAATGATGCGGTTCGCAATCATCGACGGGATCTTGCGCGTGAACATTTTGTCCTGCCGGTTCTTACGCCAACCGGAAACGACGTCGTAACCCTCGTCGAGTTTTTGCAGCAGCCGCTTGATGTCGGCGGGATCGTTTTGCAGGTCGGCGTCCATCGGGATCAGAACTTTTCCGCTGGCCGCGTCGATGCCGGCGGCCATTGCTGCCGTTTGGCCGTAGTTTCGACGCAGCGCGACTACGCGAACACGGGCATCGACTTCCGCGATCTGACGCAAAATTTTCAGGCTGCCGTCTGTCGAACCATCGTCGACGTAGACGATTTCCGCCGAGCGATCGAGAGCCTTGAGCGCTTCGTCGAGTTTGGCGTGCAGCGGCATGAGGTTCGGTTCTTCGTTGTAAACGGGCAGAAAAATCGAAACCTCGGGCGCATCGCCGCTGGATGGCGCGGTCTCGTCGCGTGTCAGAATTCGGGGTTCGTCGAGAATCTTCATTCGCTGCGCATTTTAGAACAGTTTTCCCCTGAACCAGTCAACAAAGCGGTGCAGGCCCTCTTCAATTTGGGTTTGCGGATTGTAGCCGAGCAGGTTTCGCGCGCGCGTGATGTCGGCGAAGGTCTGCGGAACGTCACCGGGTTGCGGCGGTTGGCGATCGATGACGGCGTGCGCGTCGAGCTCCTTTTCGAGTAGCGCGATGAGCTCGCGAAGTTCCACTGTGCGCGACTCGCCGAGGTTGATCACTTCGTAGCCGCTCTGCTCGTAATTGATCGCCGCGACGACGCCGTCGATGATGTCGTCGACGTAGGTGTAATCGCGGCGCGTGGTGCCGTCGCCGAACACCGGGATAGGTTTGCCTTCGCTGATCAGGCGCGCGAATTTGTGAATCGCCAGATCGGGGCGCTGACGTGGTCCATACACGGTGAAGAACCGCAGACAGATGCAACGAATGCCGTACAGATGCGAATACGTGTGACAGAGCAGTTCGCCCGCGCCTTTGGTCGCCGCGTATGGCGAGATGGGTTGTCGAATCGGATCGTCTTCGCTGAACGGGACTTTGGCGTTGATGCCGTAAACCGAAGAAGATGAACCAAAGACAAACTGTTTGATGTTGTTGCGTCGCGCAAACTCGAGCAGGTTCAATGTGCCGCTGACGTTCGTTTCGTTGTAAAGCTGCGGTTGTGTGAGCGACGGGCGGACGCCGGCGCGCGCCGCGAGATGAACGATGCAGTCGAATTGTTTGTTTGCGAGAGCTTGTTCGAGCGCTTTTTGATCTCGAATGTCGACTTCGGCGAGTTGGTAACGCGCGTCTTCTAAGTGATGGCGAATGTTGTCGCGCTTGATTTCGGGGTTATAGAAATCGTTGAAGTCGTCGACGACGGTGATGTGTTCGACGCTTGTGCCGAGTAGTCGATCGACCAGATGCGATCCGATGAAACCTGCGCCGCCTGTTATCAGGAAGTTTTTCATTCGTGTTTCACTTGGTCGCATAGATCCAAAGGTGCCAGCCCCAGCGCGAAGCCAGGCGCGTCTCGAGCGAACGCGGCAGTATCGCTCCGGCGATTGGTATCCATCGCTTGTTCAGAAAATACGTACGCAATTCCACGTTTGAAAAATCGCGAAACAACTCGCGCGCTTCGTCTCGTGAATAGACTCTTGCCAGCGGATTACCAGCGCCGTCGGTGTTTTGACTCAAGAACTCTTGCGAGCCGAGATACGCGGAATCCGATCGCAATCGGCGCGCGTGTTCGCGTAGTGAGTCTTCCGGTTCGCCCGTGACGAGTCGGACGAACGCGATTCCAGGGTTCCATTTGAGCAGGTGGACACCGGCACGTCGCAGCAGCGAGATATTGATCCGATAGTTATAGGAGTTCCGATGATAAAGCATGATGACGGCGCGTCCGCCGGGCTTCAGCACACGATGTATTTCGCGGATGGCTCCGGCTGTGTCGGGCGTGTGATGTAGTACGCCGTGTGAATAGACGAGGTCGAAAGAGTTGTCGGGAAAATCGAGACCTTCGGCATCGGCGACACGGAAAGTGCCGCGTAAGTTAGACAGCTCGAAGCGACGACGCGCGAGATCTATCGCGGCTTCCGTTAGATCGATGCCGGTGTAATCGGCGCCGGTCTTGGCAAACTGAGCGCCGTCCGTGCCGAGTCCACAACCGACTTCGAGTACGCGCAGGTTCTTGGTTTTACTGAACCCCGCTGCTTCGGGGATGTGCCACTCTTTTTCGTAGCGATGTTGTTCGACCAGTTCGTAGAAACGGCGTGAGCCCGGTTGAGCGTCGGCAAACTTCGTCCCGCAGGGATGGTTCTGCCAGAAGTCGCGCACACGATCTTTGAGTTGGGCGTTTGATTCGGACATTGCGAAGCGCAGGAAGGATAACAGTCGTGCGAGGCGCGCGACAAAGGACGGTGTTTACGGGGTGTGAGCTTTGGACTAAAAGCGGGACTGGCGCATTGAAGTCAACAACCCGGGAACGATTGTCTTGGAAAAACTTCAAGCCCGCCAGCCGCGGGTTTGATGTGATCACGGTTTAGAGCCGCGATCTATTGAATTGTGCAGTTTGCGATCATTAGGACCGTTCGAGCGGCGGCGTTTATGCATCTTTGAATCTTCTCCACTCCGTCGTCTTGCGCCTCAGGCCAGCCTTGCTGGGCGAACTGCCATGAGGCGCAAGAGCGAAGGTCGTTGGGGTGAGGATCCCAAATCCGGCAACGGGACACCCACCTATCCCACCAGTTGAATTTGCCCCCTCTCTCAACTGGGCCGGATCAAACGCCTCACGAGTTAATCTCGATTCTTGCCATTCTTCAGACTTGCTCATAGAATCTCGCAGCCCGTTAACAGCAGCGGCGCTTGACGACGCGCGAACTATACTCACGCGGCGACCTCAAGTCCTTAAAGCAAACTCAAATAATTATTAGCTCATTCTCAAGGGAAGAATGCCTCATCACAACTCTCACTCTTACGAATTTGGTCCTTACCGACTCGACGTGGGCCAACGAGTCCTCACGCGCACTGGCGAAGCTGTTTCGCTCACGCCGAAAGCGACTGAGATTCTCACGCTGCTAGTTGCCAATGCTGGTCAACTGGTGGGCAAAGATGAACTGCTCAAACAGGTGTGGCCCGACACGTTTGTCGAAGAGTCAAACCTGACGCAGAACATCTTTCTGTTGCGGCGGGTGCTGGGAGACGAACGACCGTCGCCGCGATATATCGAAACAGTCGTGCGCCGTGGTTATCGATTCATCGCGAACGTCCGGGTGATCGCACCGACTGAGCTACAGGGTTCGCAAAGCCCTGGCGCTCCGGAAGACATGATTGCGCGACTCACGCGAGGCGAAGACGGCGCGCACGGCAATTCACATCACTCGCGGTCGTCTAACGTTCAACGCTCCAGCTTGAGTCTTCAGTTTGGCAGCGTCGATGAGGCTGCGGGGCCGCGCATTGTGGCAGTGCTCCCCTTCCTCAACGCGACCGGCAACGACGACCTCGAATACCTCGCGGACGGTCTTACCGATAATCTCGTAAACAACCTCTCTCGCGTCTCAAAGCTCCGCGTTATGTCGCGTAGTGCCGTGTTTCGCTACAAAGCGAAGAAGCAACTCGATCCGCGTGGGATTGGTAAAGAACTCGGCGTCAGCGTTGTGCTCGTCGGCACGCTCACTTCGCGGGGGGAAAGCCTCGGCATTACTGTCGAATTAGTCGAAGTCATGACGGGTTGGCAACTGTGGGGCGATAGTTTTGACTGCCAGCTCAAAGACATTCTCGAACTCCAGGACCGCATCACTCGCCAACTCCTCAACGCCCTCAAACTCAACCTCACCAACGACGAAGAGAAGCGCATCACCGCCCGTTACACGGAAAGCGCCGAAGCCTACCAGTCCTACCTCGAAGCGCGTTATCACTGGAGCAAGTACACGCGCCAGGGCATCGAAAAGGCCATCCTCCACTTCCGCTACGCCATCGAACTCGATTCCAACTACGCGTTGGCGTACGCCGGTATCATTGATTGCTATCTCCGCCTTGCCACCAACTATCTGCCACCAGAAGAAGACCTTAGGCGATTGGAGGCCTTCACTTCACCCGAACCAACCAAGGGTGGAAACTCACGCGATGCGTACGATGATTTTTCGACTGATCAGACCAAAGCCAATCTTAAGCTGCGTTTCGAATGGGATTGGAAGGCTGCAGAACGCGAACTGCGTCGCGCAAGTGAGCTGAAAACTGACTACCCGGCCGCGCATCAATGGTACGCAGCTTACAGCCTCGCGAAAGACATCTTTGAAGAATCTCGAACTTCCGTTAACAACAGGACCACAGATTCCGCCTGCAAACTTCCGTATCAAGTGCTATCCGGAGAACCCACGCCCGCTGAACACCTACAAGTGCTTTGCGCCGTTGCACGTGAGCAAATTGCCATTACGAACTATGCGGCGGCGGAGTTGATATTGGCGCCTTGGTATTCAGAAACGAAATGGCCTGATATCTCTTCGTTGACGACGCATGCGGCGGCTGATCTTCTTTTTACCCTGGGTGCCCTAATTGGATGTCTTAGCGGCACGAGGCAAATGCCTAACGGCCAAAAGCGTGCTGAAGCGTTCCTCAATGGATCTGTTGCACTCTTCTCACACGTCGGATTAAAGAGCCGGGCAGTTGAAGCGCAAGCGGAATTGGCCCGCTGTTACTACCGACAGGGTCTGTTCGATCTTGCTCGGCAAACGTTTACCACGGCTCTGTCTGAATTGCCGCTCGATCAAAACGAACTCAAGAGTCTTTGCCTGGTTTTTCTGGGAGCAGTTGAGAGAGATTCGGGACGGTTGATGAACTCATTATCCATTTTAAGAGAAGCTAATAGTCTTCAGACGCCTGGTCGGTTGGGAACCGGTCGTTGCGAACTTGAGCTTGCGACGACGTTGAAGGAGTTGGCGGTCTGTGAAGGTCAACACGCTTACAACGATGAGGCACTGCTTAATTATGCGAATGCACTTCGGGAATGCGAAGGCATCGGAAATCACAGGTTGGCCGCCGTTGTTGAGAACAATCTCGGATTCTTCCTGTTGAGCATCGGCTTTCTAAAGGAATCGGAGCAACACCTTTCGCGTGCTCGAAGATTCTTCGAAGCGATTTCGGACTTCGTCCGACGTGCGCAGGTAAATGAAACGCTTACCCGACTGTACATTGCAACGAATCGATATTCGCTGGCAAAAGAGACAATCGAAGATGCGCTTCAGACGCTTGAAATGACGGATGCGGAGGCGATCCTGTCTGAAGCACTGACGACTAGTGGAATTGTCTCGAGTCGACTAGGCCACAGCAACGAGGCGCAAAACCGGTTTGAGGAGGCGTACAAGGTGGCGGAGCGGTGCGGTGACCGCGAGGGCGCTAGGCGTGCGCTAGTTAGCAAGTTCGAAGAGATGGGTGATGAGTTAGAGCGTGACGAGTTGCTTCACGTTTGGCAAAAACTCCAACGGCTACTCGCAGTCGCTGAGCCCAGTACGCTTGGGGGCCGAGTCGAAGAAACGATCGTAGAAATAGGCTTCATGTTGGATCAAGAGCATCCTTGAGCAAGTTTCCAGTGTGAGTTCACGCGTTTGCGGGTCGCGAGAGAAAGGGTTCTGCGGCATTGGTGCGCGGGGAAGAAGACTCCTTCAATCGTCTTCGAGACAATGTGTGACGGCGATGGGAAGGAACCTCCGCTCCCGCCCTGCACTGTTTGGATTCAGAGCGAGGTTACGTGCTCTGGCGCTTAACTTGAAGAACCGATCCGGGGCCTACTATCTTTCAAATGGAACTCCGTCACTTTCCTACAACAGGTTCTCAGGACCACAGGCCGCTCTCCAGGCTTCATACGGCACGGGTAGCCAAACGAACTATAAAAGTTCGGTTGGAAATATGAAGCCTGAGAGCGGTTCTTTTGCCCGAGAAACGAGCAATTCGCAAAAACTAGTGAGAGAGATTGCGCATGTCATTTCAAGTCTCCTCTTGAACGGCGGCTGCGGTATGGGGTTTGCCCGTTATGTGCTGCGTGGTCTAAAAGCGGCGGTTTTGGCGCCAGCTTGACCGATATTTGAAAGACAGCCACGCAATTTGACCGCTGATCGGTCAACCTTAGAGCAGCGCGCCGCTTTCGAGCAACATGCGGAACAGACCCGCGAATGTGCTGGAGATGGCACTTTCGATGCCAAGCTCGTTCAAAGGCCGAGAGATCGAGGGAGTTGAGAGAGACACGGATCGTCCTCCTGCTATGTTGCCCGACGCACGACCGCCAGCGATGTTACCGGCAGTTCGGCCCCCAGCAATATTGCCAGCAGCGCGACCACCAGCAATATTCCCCGCGAATGCCGTCAAAGAAACTGTCAAAACCAGAATTAAACATAATGCTGTGGACGCACATCGTTTCATGTCATTCTCCTAGTAAATAAGCGTTGTGGGGTAGCTCAGCCGGAAATCGCCTTGAACGGTTATTTTCGCCGAGCTGTTCGATTTATCAATTGCGTTACGGTCCACATCGCTTCAACCAGCATGCCAAATCGCTCACCGAGGTAGAGATCTTAATAAGTTAAGCTATTTCTTGAATTAACTTGCGACTGCATCCCAGAATAGCCTCAGTGATGTAAGACGTTCGACTTGATTACTAAGTACACATTTCCTCCGGGAGCCTACAAGAATCTAGAGATAATCATAATTCGACCCAACGAACGCGCGAAAACGAAATGTATCGGGCGGACTGTATAGCAATGTTGCATTGGATATCTAGTATCCATATCTGAATAGGGAATAGGGACTATCCCGGCCGCTCAAAGCAATGCGAGAGGAATTAGCAATCGACAATTGTGGTCAAACCGATCTCACCGAAAGTGAACGCGTAGAAGCGGCTTGCATAACCACACGTGAGATGCTTGAGGTTGGAGATTACGACGGCGGTGTTGCCCTGCTGCAGCGGTGGTGGGGCGTTGGAGAATGGCCAACTCAGGCAGGCCTAAGCAATAGTGCCGCCGCAGAATTGTTACTTACAGCAGGAACGTTAAGCGCGTTGCTCGCGAGTACAAACCAGTTTGCGGGAGGTCAGAGGCTTGCTGAAGCGCTGTTGAGTGGTTCTATAGCGTTATTCGAACAGTTGGGAAGCAGGGATCGCGCTGCGGAAGGCCGGATTGAGCTAGGATGGTGTTATTTTTGGCAGGGACTTTTCGATCTCGCGCACGCGAGCTTAAGTTCATGCGTCGAGACACTAAACGACGCGCAAACGGAACTTCGAAGCGTCGCATTGATTCGGATGGCTGTAGTTGAACACTACGCTGGTCGGCTCCACGACGCCGTTCGATTACTGAACCGAGCGTGGCCATTGGTTGAGTCACAACGCCCTTGGATAAAGGGGCGATTTCATCTTGAGCACGCAACCACGTTGCGGGACTTGGGGGTAGCTGAGGCAAACGAAGCATACTATTGCCACTCTCTCGAACATTATCGCTTAGCGCTCCAGGAATTTGAGCAACTTGGGAACCTGCGGTACGCTGCGATCGTCGAAAACAACCTTGGTTACTTACTCCTAACTCTTCGCAGGTTTGACGAGGCGCAATCACATCTTAACCGGGCCAGTGATCTCTTTGGCCAGTTTGGCGACCAAGTCAAGCGAGCCCAAGTCGATGAGACAATTGCTCAACTCTACATAGCAAGAGAGGAATACAAGCAGGCCGAATCCGCCATTAGGTCTGCAGTGAACATTTTGGAAGATCGCGGTGAGGATGCGTTGTTGGCGGAGGCGTTGATGACGCAGGGGTTGGTGTTGTGCCGACTCGATCATAGGCAGGAGGCCAAGCCGATCATCGAACGCGCACGCCGCGTGGCAGAGCGCTGTGGAGACCGCGAGAGTGCCGGACGCGCGCTCCTCATACTCATCGAGGAAATGTGCGATCAACTCCCTGACGACGAACGTCGCGAGATCGGTGCACAGGCCAATCAACTATTAGCTAATTCGCAGCAGCAGGCAACAAGAGAACGGCTAAAGAAGTCGCTGGAGCAAATTGCCGACGCCCACACTCGTCACGTCGCCCAACGCGAACAGGAGATTCATGCTCAGAAAATGGCCGCCTTGGGCGAACTCTCCTTCGGCGTCGCCCACAACGTAAACAACACCCTCACCGGCATCCTCGGACGCGCCCAACTCATCCTGCGCAACAGTAACGACCCCGCCAAAGTCGAAGCTGGTCTCGATCTAATCATCAAGAGCGCCGAAGACGGTGCCCACATAATCCGACGTATCCAGGACTTCGCACGCCAACGCCCGAGCCGCGAATTCGAAACGATCTCAGTCGCCGAACTGCTCAAGGACGCCTGCGAAATGACCCGTCCACGCTGGGAATCGCGCTCCGAATTCGCGCCGATACGCTTCGCGCTCCATGCCGATTGCCAGGCGTTCGTCAAAGGCGACGCGGTCGAACTCCGCGAGGTGCTCGTAAACATGATCTACAACGCCGTCGACGCGATGCCGTCGGGCGGCGAAGTGCGTGTCGCCACACAGGAAATGCGCGATCGCGTCGTGCTCTGCATCACCGATACCGGCACCGGCATGACCTCCGAAGTCAAACAGCGATTGTTCGATCCGTTCTTCACCACGAAAGGCAAAGCCGGCACGGGCATGGGACTCGCCGTCAGTTTCGGTATTATTCGCCGGCATGAGGGCTCAATCGAGGTCGAGAGCGAACCCGGACGCGGTACGACGTTCAAGATCTCGCTGCCGAAAGTCACTCCCGCCGTCACAAACGCCGGACAAAACCTGCTCACCGCCGGAACTTCAACGAACGACGATCGGATGCGTGTTCTCGTCGTCGACGACGAGACTCACGTGCGCGAAGTCTTAATCGAGGCGCTGGAGTCCGAAGGTTGCGAAGTGATCTCGGCGCCGAGCGGCGAAGTCGCACTGGCGCTGTTCGATCAGTATGAAGGTAAGTTCGACGCGGTGTTTACGGATATCGGAATGCCGGAGATGAGCGGATGGGAACTGGTGACCGAGATTCGCGAACGTTCGAAGACGATCCCGTTAGCTATTGTGAGTGGTTGGGCCGACGCGATAAGCGTTCAAACCCGGAACGCCGTCAACGCCGATTGGGTGATCGCGAAGCCGTTCGACATCAACAAGATCTCCAACATCGCGCAGGAAATCTCACAACGCAAAACCGCTGCGGTTGTTTGAGAACCACAAATACACGCATTTTAGGCGCTGACGCTCAGCTCATGGCGCTCGAGTTTCAAATAAAGACCACGGCGCGTAAGGCCCAGCTCACGAGCGGCGCGCGAGATGTTCCCACCATGACGCCGCAACGCATCCGCGATCATGCGGCGCTCGACTTCCGCTAATGCCTCAGCCAACGTCCCGGTACTCTGAAGATTCGATGACGACGGCATTGTCGCGATTGACGCCGCTGAAGGCGTGGTCGGCGATGACGTGCGTTGCAATTCAGGCGAAAGCTGCTCGGGCGTGATCACAGCCCCGTCTTCCGCACGCGCGACCGTGCGCTGAATCTCGTTACATAACTGCCGCACGTTGCCGGGCCAGTCGCTCACCATCAGCAGATCTACGGCTTGCGGCGTGATCTGTATGTCTTTGCGGCCAAACTTCGCGGAGTAATGATTGACGTAGTAATTGACGATCGTCGGTATCTCCGAGCGGCGCTCACGCAGCGGCGGCACGCGCAACCGAATCACGTTGAGCCGGTAATAAAGGTCTTCGCGAAAACGACCCTGCGCCACCATATCTTCGAGGTCCGTATTCGTCGCCGCGATGATCCGCACATCGACCTTGCTCGGGCGTTGCTCGCCGAGTGGCTGAATCTCGCCTTCCTGAAGAAACCGCAGTAACTTCGGTTGTACGTCGAGCGGCAGATCTCCAACTTCATCCAGAAATAACGTCCCGCCAGCCGCAGTGCGAATCACACCCGCCGAATCTGAAACCGCACCGGTAAACGCGCCACGCCGGTAACCGAACAGGTAACCTTCGGATAATTCCTTCGGCACGGCGGTGCAGTTGAACGGCACAAACACCTTCGCGCGCCGCGACGAAATCGCGTGAATCGCCCGCGCGACCAGTTCCTTGCCTGTTCCCGATTCGCCCGTCACCAGCACCGTCACATCGGACGAACGAATCTTGTGGACCTCTTCCACCAACTGCGTCATCGCCGGACTCGAATGAATGAATCCAGGCATCAAACTCGTTCCTGCCAACTCGTCGGCATTCTCGTGCCCGCCACTCTTGCTGGCGCCCGCGCGCAAAGCACACACGTCCATGCCGAGTTCGACCACGCGCAGCAGCGGCTCCAGCGCGAGCCCCTTCGGCAACGTCGAACGATTGCGCGGCGCAAGATACATCAGCGCCGCCGCAGCATTCGAGGATTTCAGCACAATCAATTCGACATCATTTTTCCGCGAATACTTGTGCCGATCCGATTCATCTTGAAGCTGGTCGAGGTCGACGGCAATCTTCACGCTCTCAGCAGGCGTACAGCCCATCGCAACGACGACGCGCGGTTCCTGATGTTCGCCACGCTCGGTAATGACTACGCGTTGCGCGCCTGTTTCCTGACGCATGACGGCCGCAAGCTCGCGTAACAAAAGCTCACGCGATGCCACTGCTTCCGCCAAACGCAACGTCAACAGTTGCGTCAGCGCCGATTGCTCCTGCGCGCGTTCCGGAGTCGCACGGGCGAGATCTTTCAACTCTTCTTCCGCACGCGTGAGATCGATCTTCGCGCCTAACTCACGGAACGTATTCAACGCGCGACTCAGATGTTCACCGGCACGCTCGGGTAAGATCTTCGTATACGCGCGTCCCAACTCGAGGTGCGCGCGCGCTGCGCGATAACGATCGC
>DATANW010000392.1:0-8903 GCA_036266055.1 Pyrinomonadaceae bacterium
ACAACTCACATCGAACTCTCCTGCTCGTAGTTCTGAGCCTATTGTCTTGTCACCTAAACGCGCTGGCCCAAAACCAGGGGCCGAAGAACGACGAGCTGTCGCAGTTGGCACGCACAGTCACGATCTATCGCGACACTTACGGAGTTCCGCACGTGTTTGGCCGCACCGACGCGAGCACCGTATTCGGCTTTGCCTACGCTCAGGCGGAAGACAATTTCTGGCGCGTCGAGGAAAACTTCATTCTCGCGCTTGGCCGCGCCTCCGAACTTTACGGCGAACGAGCGCTTGATGAAGACCGACTCAATCACGCACTCGAGATTCCTCGACTCGCCCGCGAGGAATACGCGCGTCTCGACAAGCAGATGCGCTCGCTCTGCGACGCCTTCGCCGGTGGATTCAATTATTTCCTCGCGCGCAATCCCGACGTGCATCCCCGATTGCTCAACAAGATCGAACCGTGGTACACGCTTGCTTTCATTCGTTACAACTACTACCAGAACGGTTTTGCCCGCGATCGGAACCTGCGTCAAACAGGTCTGCAAACCGCCGCGATCGACGACGATCTCAAACCACACACGGGCTCAAACGGCTGGGTCATTGGTCCATCAAAGAGTGCGACCGGCCACGCGATGCTCTTTATCAACCCGCACCTTCCATTCTTCGGTCCCGGCCAGGTTTACGAAGGGCACGTGCATAGCGACGAAGGTTGGAACTTCACTGGTTACACACGCTTCGGTTTTCCGCTTCCTTACGTAGGCCACAACGAGAACGGCGGTTGGGTCAGCACTGACAATGCTGCCGATCTGACGGACGTCTATCTCGAAACGTTTGACGACCCGGCCCGTCCGCTCGCGTACAAGTACGGCCAGCAACACCGCCTGGCGACTGAACGGATCGAAGAGATCCGGGTTAAGACGCCCACGGGTATCGAGACGCGCAAGTTCACGATGCGCAAGACGCATCACGGGCCGATTGTCGGAGAGCGCGACGGCAAAATGTTGTCACTGCGGATGGCGAAGTTTGAAGCGGATGGTTGGCTGCGCGAATGGTACGACATGACTCGTGCGAATTCGCTGACGGCACTCAAGCGAGCGATGACGCCGCTCAGCATGCTCTTTGGTAACGTCATGTATGCCGACCGTCAGGGAAACACGTGGTATCTCTACAACGGAGCGATTCCAAAACGCGACCCTCGTTTCGATTGGACCAAGCCTCTCGACGGCAGCGACCCGGCGACGGAATGGCACGGTTATCACACCATTGACGAACTGCCGCAGCTTACGAATCCAAAAACCGGATGGATGCAAAACTGCAACACGAGCCCGTTTCTGTTGACGAGTGAAGGCAATCCGGATCCGAAGAACTTCCCCTCGTACATGGTCCAGGAAGGCGATAACCCGCGCGGGGCGATCTCGCGAGAGCTGCTGGCGAGTAAGTCGACGTTCGACTTCGACGAGTGGACGCGGCTCGCGTTTGATACGCAAGTGTGGAATGCACAGAAACGGTTGCCGGCGCTCATCACGGCACTGAAACACAGCATCGCGGTTCTGATTCCCCCTGAAGATAAACCGCGGATGCTCGAAGTTCACGATGAACTGGTTGACTGGGATGAACGAAGCACCAACTCCTCGGTCGCAATGACGCTGTTCAGTCTTTGGCACGACCGCGTGGCGAGACAGGAAAACGACAGTCCGCTGTCACCGGCAAAGCAGGTCTCGGCGTTGATCGAGGTCGTCGACGATCTTCAGCGTGACTTTGGAACGTGGAAAGTCGCGTGGGGTGAACTTAACCGGCTTCAGCGTCGCGACGAGAGTCAGAACGAAGAGTTTCAGGATGCGCGGCCGAGCATTGCCGTGAGCGGTGTGAATGGTAACGACGGCGCCGTCTTCACGGTGTACGCCGCGCCGACTCGTGGACAAAAGCGTCGCTACGGAGTGGCGGGTGGGACTTATATCAGTGTGGTGGAGTTTGCGCCGAAGGTCCGCGCGCTTTCGATCCACACGTTTGGTGCGAGTGGAGATCCGAAGAGCCGGCACTTCATGGACCAGTCGCCACTCTACGCGCGCGGCGAGTTCAAACCTTCGCAGCTCACACTCGACGAAGTGCGCGCAAACCTCGAGGCGTCGTACCATCCCGGCGAGGAGCGACGCAAGCCGTAACGTGTAATCTGTGTTCAGCCGACATCGGCAGCATCAACATAGTGCGATAGGGAGCGACTCATGAGTATCGAAGTGCGCGGCGTGCTTGCGCTGCTGCAAGTTTTCGACATGCCTACGTCCGTTCGGTTCTACCGTGACGTACTGGGATTTGAAGTCATTCAGACCACGCCGCGCGAAGGCGATCAATTCGACTGGGGATTGTTGCGACTGAACGATACGGAACTGATGCTGAACACCGCGTACGAGCAAGAGCATCGCCCATCAGACCCGGACGCAGCACGGATAGCAGCACATCGAGACGTCTGCCTGTACTTCGGCTGCCCAAATGTCGACGCGGCATACGAGCATCTACTCGCACATGGAGTCGAAGCAGAAGCACCGAAGGTCGCCCCATGGGGCGCAAAGCAGTTGTACCTCCGCGATCCGGATGGCTATACGCTGTGTTTCCAATGGCCTGAGACAGAGAACAAATAAACCCGTAGAAACAGGTCGCCGAGCGAGGTAATCAATCGAAGAAGATTACGGTCAGGTTTATGTCCGCGGCGAGGAGCGCAGCAACGACTCCAGGTCTTTCGTCGCCTCCTCTACGGTTTGCCTCGCATCATCCACCGCCTGCTCCGCTTCTCGCACTTCAGCTTCGACCGTCTCGGCCTGCAGCCTCGCATCGTCGTAAGCTGCCGTCGCCTTCTCCAGCAGTGACTCGACCTGGCGCTTGTGTTTCTCCACTTCCTTCACCTTCGCGTTCGCCTTTTTCTGCGCCGACTCCAAACTTTGCACGCGCGCTCGCGCGTCGGTCAGCGATTTCTTTGCATCCTGCAAAGACGCTTTCGCGGCGGTGATCTTCGCCTGCCGAAACTCCTCGATACGCCGCACCTCACCCGGCGTCGCCGTCTTTTGCCGCGCGGCCGTACCGCGCGCGTCTGACTTTCGCGCCGGCAGCGGCTCGTCAATCTCTGCTGCCGATCTCGCCATCAGCGACGCCAGTGATTCAAAACTCGGCGGGTCTACGTCCTGAGTCAATCGCCCTGGCGTGGGACCATTCGGCAGCAACGCGTGCGCGGAGATCGCCTCGAGCGTCGTCACAACGCGTCGCAGCGTGTCCGGCGTCGGATTGTGACCCGCGTTGCGCAACAACTCCGTCGCCAGATCGGAAAGTTGAATCAGTGCCTCACGACGAGCGTCGAGCGAGTCACGCATGTCGGCCGCCTTCGTCGCGGAGCGGGATTTCTGGACCGGACGCAACCGTTTACCCGTAGCGATCAACTCGTCAAAAGCGTCGCGGTGTTCCCAGTAGAGATGGTTCACGGTCCACGCCGAGATCGACGGCTTGCCGAGTAACTTGACACGGTCCGCGTCGTTCGCGCGTCCTTCCTTTTTCAACCGGGCCGCGAGCATGTTGCGCGCTCCGGTAAACTCCGCCAACGGCAGCGTGAACAGCGCATCGATCTCGTCTTCGAGCTTGCTGATGTTTCTCACCATTGCCGTAGTTTCTCACTGTTTGTGAAAAAGCCGGAGCGAACGCATGCGTCACGTAGCTGTTAGTCCGGCCGGTTTGTGGTAATGTAACGCCAATCGTTGCCCGACCAATCGCGATGAAGTGCTTTCAAGCCAGCGCTAGATTTCTGCCCGCCGGTATTCTCGGATGCTTGTTATCGCTCTCGGTTTATGCGCAGCAGCCGGGACCGAAGCGGCCGGTTGTGGTCCAACCCGGCGCGCCCGGCCAACCTACGAAAACGCTGCCTTCCTCGACCAGAGCCACGTTGCCGCCACATTCACCGGCTGACGCCCGGTTCATGCAGGACATGATCATGCATCATGCCCAGGCCGTCGAGATGACTGCGCTGATCGAATCGCACACGCAGAACAAGGATCTCCGTTCGCTCGGCGCGCGCATCAGCCGTTCGCAGTCAGACGAAATCAAGTTCATGAACCGCTGGTTGGTGGCCAGACAAGAACCAACTTCGCGGCCCATGCAGCACTCGCAACACATGCCGGGAATGGACATGTCGAGCCACGAGATGCTGATGCCGGGCATGCTCACGCGAAAGCAGATGGACGCGCTCAAGAATGCCAGGGACGGTGAGTTTGATCGTCTCTTTCTTACCGGTATGATCCAACATCACAGCGGCGCGTTAACGATGGTCAAAGACTTGTTCGACAGTTCCGGCGCGGGTCAGGACGCTGAACTATTCAACTTCGCAACTGAGGTCGACAGCGGCCAACGCGCCGAGATCAAAATTATGCAATCAATGCTGGGTGAAAAACCCAAAGAGGAGAAATGATGAGTCGAGTACGCGGCACCGCCCTCCGTCTACTAATCGCTTCGTTTGTTTTGTGTGTCTGTTTCGTAACCACGATGCACGCGCAAACACCGTCGCAGCAACCCACGAAGGCCCCGGACAAACCTACCAGCCAGGAAAATCCGTTCGCGCCTGAACCGGCTGGTCCACTGCCGGCAGGTATGACGGGTTCCGATCCAACTGATCCACGCGCGAATCTGAAACCCGGCGTGTTCGACGCGGGCGAGATATCGTTCGGCGTCAAGCACGTGTTGCTCGTCAGGAAGCCCGACGTGTTTCAGCTCGGCGCAACTGATCCCTCAAACCCCAAGGTGCAGAAGACGCTTGGTCTACTCGGCATCCCGGCTGAGAAGATTCCGCAGTCCGCACAGCTAGCGACGGCGCAACTCGCCTTCGCAAACTCCGATCTCGCGTTTCAAGGCAATCACCTGTTTCAGGGAAACTTTTACGGTGTCAGCATCTACGACATCTCCAACCCCGCAAAGGCGACCTTGCTGACTTCCGTCATCTGTCCGGGCGGGCAAAACGACGTTTCGGTTTACAAAAACCTGCTCTTCATGTCGGTAGAGATGCCGAACGGACGGCTCGATTGTGGCATTCAGGGATTTCCACCCGCGCCGCCGGCTCCTGAACCGGCCGCCGGAGAAGAGAAAAAACCAAACCCGCCGCCGGCGCAAAAAGATCGTTTCCGCGGCGTGAGAATTTTCGACATCACTGACATCACGAAGCCGAAGCAGGTAGCGGCCGTGCAAACCTGTCGCGGCTCACACACGCACACGCTGGTCGTCGATCCGAACGACAAGAACAACGTCTACGTGTACGTCTCGGGAACTTCCTTCGTCCGCCAGGCTGAAGAGCTGGCCGGTTGTTCAGGCGAGGAACCGGAGAAAGATCCGAACACGGCACTGTTTCGCATTGAAGTGATCAAGGTGCCACTTGCAGCTCCGCAGGACGCCAAGGTTGTTTCGAGTCCGCGACTGTTTATGGATCCGCGGACCGGCGTCTTGAACGCGCTGACTAACGGCGGGACGCACGGCAAAGAAGGTATGGAAAAACCGTCGCCCAGCAATCAATGCCACGACATCACTGTTTACTCGGCGCTCGGGCTTGCTGCCGGCGCGTGCTCCGGAAACGGAATCTTGCTGGACATCAAAGATCCCGCGAATCCCAAGCGCCTCGACGCTGTCAACGATCCGAATTATGCATACTGGCACTCCGCTTCTTTTTCAAATGACGGGAAGAAGGTCGTCTTCACCGACGAGTGGGGTGGCGGACTCGGTGCTCGCTGCCGGGCAAACGATCCCAACAAGTGGGGCGCTGACGCGATCTTCAACGTGGATAACAACAAGCTAAAGTTTGCAAGCTATTACAAGCTGCCCGCGGCCCAGGGCGACAGCGAAAACTGTGTGGCCCACAACGGATCGCTGGTCCCGATTCCCGGTCGCGATATCGAGATCCAGGCGTGGTACCAGGGAGGCATCTCGATCATGGACTTCACGGATGCAGCGCATCCGGTGGAGATCGGCTACTTCGATCGTGGTCCAATCGATCCGAACATGCTCGTGCTCGGCGGTGACTGGTCGGCGTACTGGTATAACGGTCACGTTTACGGTTCCGAGATCGCGCGCGGGCTGGACATCTTCGAGCTGACGCCGTCGAAGTTTATTTCGCAAAACGAGATCGACGCCGCGAAGACGGTCCAGGTTAGTGAGCTGAACGTGCAGAACCAGCAACGGATCGTATGGCCGCGCAAGTTGGTCGTGGCGAAGGCGTATCTCGATCAGTTGGAGCGTTCGCAAGGGTTGCCGGCCGATCAAATCGCATCGCTGCGGCAGGCGATTCAAAGCGCGGAGACTGCCCGGCTGAATGCAAAGTCCGTCGCGAAACTCAAGAGTCTCGCGCCGTCGGTGGAGCAAACGGCAGGCACGACGCAGAACACTGCTGACGCAACACGGCTGCACGCGCTAGCCGACATACTCGCGCGGCCCGCTAAGTAAACCCACACGGATGCACCCGCGGCGAAAGGAGTCTCGATCGCCGCGGGTTTCACCCACCTTCTCGCGGTTGTGCTTTGCCCTGTATGAAGTAGAAGCGGATTACGACCAGTCCGGCTAACGCAGCGACTCCCGCCAGCAGTTCCCAACCAGAGATTCCCGAGATCACCATCTTGCGAGCGATCACGAAGATGAGCACCTCGATTGCCGCGCTGGTCCTGTGAAACAGAAACAGCAACGCCAACTCTGCCGCAATCGCCACCATCAACATGTCCTGGATGATCTCGTGTAGGGCGTCGTATTCATTGCCGGTGCGCCACAGCATCGGAATGTCGCGAATGATTATTTCGACGGTGGCGATAGCAGCCGCCACGAGGATCAGAATCGCGAGAATGGAGAGGAACAGGTGAACGGCATTACCCAAATGCCGGTCCAGGAATCGTTCGGGAGCGGTCTCGCCGCCAGTTCGGGCCTGCGTCTTTTCTGGTTTTGTCATGCCGGCATGCCTCCTACGAAGCGATTCGGAATGGCTTTGACTCAAAAGTCTGAAATCCCACCCACGTCAGTGGGTGGATTGTTAACTTCCAGCCTACGGGTCTGGTTCAAAGGTCTTACAATCCCACCAACGAAAGTTGGTGGAAGTTTCACTTTTTTCCTAAGTTAGGGGCCGAAAATGAACGATCCACCAACTGTCGTTGGTGGGATTTGCAGAAGTTGATGAACTGTTGTGTAGGTTGCAGTTGAACAATCCACCCACTGACGTGAGTGGAATTCCAGACTCATAGGGCAAGGCGGTTCGGAATGCACGATCAATTCACGGCGCGGGTACGGTGTGCTTGTTCACGTGGTCCCGGGCGATCACAAAGAGCTCGTTCTTATCGTTGAAGACCATGCCGAACGCCGGGCCTTTCAAATCGATCAGCGCCAGGTAGCGGCCATCGGTATCGAAAACCTGAATGCCTTTGATATCGCCAACGTAGACGCGACCGTATCCATCGACGGCAATCGAATAAGCAGCCCGAAGCTGACCCGGCTGATCGCCTTTGCCGCCAAAGCGATTGATAAACTTGCCGTCACGTCCAAACTTGAAGACGCCCTCGTTGAACCGGCCGAGTGCGTAAATGGTCCCCGATCCATCAACCGCTACTCGCATGCTCAATTCGGAATCGCCACTGGCGCTACTGATTGCGGCGGGAATCGTCCGCACCACTTTGCCGCTTGAATCCAGGACCACGATGTCGTCTCGGCCGCCATGCGCCGCAGCCACGAGCCCACCGTCAGCGGCCGCTGTCACATCGTCATAGTTCGCTCGCTCAGAGTCACCGATCTTCTCGCCGGTCTCGCCTGAATAACGACTGATGGTTCCATCGTGCACGGCATAGACCGTACCTTTACGATCGACAGCCATGCCGCGAAGCAACGTCTTCCGGTCGCCGATACTCCACTGGCTAACGAACGTCCCTGCCGGATCGAAAACTTGAATGCGGCCGCCCGTGTATTCGCCGACGTAGATTCGTCCGGCGCCGTCAACACCGATACTCCGGCCGTCATTAAACATGCCCGGACCAATGCCCTCACTGCCGAACGTAAGCGAGACAGGCGCGAAGGTGTTAGGGCTTTCCTTTGTTGGAATATTCGGGCGCGTCGGAGTCCTGGGTTGTTCAGGCGCGCGGCTGACTGAATAGATGGTCGGCGCCAACACGCCGAGGACGGCGAGCACGACAATGATCACGCCGATGATCGGAATCACCAGCAACACCCAGAGCCATTTCGGCGCCTTCCCTGAACCAGACCCGAATTGGATACGCACGACCCGCGCCGGTTGACCTGCGAGCTCATCGGGCGCGATCAACTGGCTGTGACAATAATCGCAACGTATTTTCGGCCTCGTCTGAGCAAAATCAGCGGCAGGCTGAAACGCTACGGGCGCTCCACACTTGGGACAGTCGAAAGTTTGCGGCATATGTGTAACGAAGAAGGTCCAACTGAAGATTACGACGACCGTGGGATTCTATCATTGCTGGTTGGATAGTTGTTTCTCTCGAATGTCGATCTCTTCAAGATCGATTAGAGACAGATACTTTCTGATCAACTCTTCATCGAAGTCGGAAGACTGGTTCATTTCGTCCAATAAGCTTCGCTGGTGCTCCAACAACTCGAGGTAAACGGTGTGATACCTCGCCAGTGAATTGCCGTCGGAGTGGGATTGAAGTTCGTGGTCAAGCGATCGCAGGTCCATTTCGAGTCGCGCAAACAGATTATTCAGGTGTTCGTTCTGTCCTCGTTCCTTGCCGTATTTTTCGTCCAGCAGTTGCAGCGCGGCTTCGATGGTTTTCTTCTGAATGATGATCTCTTGTTCATGCTCGGAGATGGCGGTGTACTTGTCCTCGGGGTGAACGGTTCGGATCACCCACGGCAGCGTCAGACCCTGAAAAACCAACGTCACCAGG
>DATANW010000393.1:0-7484 GCA_036266055.1 Pyrinomonadaceae bacterium
GTTTCTCGCAGCGACAGCAGGTGTTCGATCGCTTTTCGATAGATGCCGTCCACGGGCCGCGTCAGGCCGGTTCCGAAGAGCGCGTCGACGATCACGTCGAATTCGTAATCGAGTTCGGGAAGTTGCTCCCAGGTCGAGGTATCGTCGCACTCGATAAAGTTCAGCAGTTCCGAGTCGGCGCTCTGGGTAACGCGCTCGAAGTTCGTACTCGCATCTCCGCGCGTCTCGCTGAGCAGGCCCAACAGCACGACACTACACTCAGCACCCGCCTCCGCGAGAAGTTGAGCGAGCCCCGCGCCGTCGCCGCCGTTGTTTCCCTTGCCACAGAGAATCAGCACCCGCACGCCGTCGAGAGTGCCGTCGAAGTGGTCCTGTATGGCGCGGAGGCACGACGCACTGGCGGCATCCATCAGCAGCAGCGACGGGACGCCGTAGGTCTCGGTTGTGAGACGGTCAATCTCGCGCATTTGCTCGGCTGTGACTACTGGAAGCACGAGGCGATAATACCAAAACCACGGATTAGACCGATTACGCTGAAATCAGAAGGCCCAAAAACGAAAATGGCGGCCACAGGGGCCGCCGCCCGCCGTGCCTGCCGCTGCACCAACCGTCCGTCTTTCCAGGATACTTAACTTACATATCTAATCGCCCGCCGTCTCCAGAGAAAAATGAAAAAAGATTCTGGAACAGGGAGCACGGCTGTTCCAGAATCTCTCTTCCTTCGCTTAATGCTTCTAAATCGTTATCGCAGCCCGCACATTGCTGTGGGAAACTGCCTGACCCTTGTCGGTGGCCGGTGCCAGTCCTGCGCCCATCAAGTACATGAGCGTCTCGCAAACTTCCCGTGAACCTGTCCCGACTACCTGACCTCTTTCATCTTGCAGCACATAGATTCGGCCACTCCCGTCCAATGGAAGAATCATCGGCTGTGTATACATGGTGTTGTCTCCTTGGGGGCTTGGACGTCTTTCAACCGGAGATGGATATCATTTCTCGCGGCGGTTTTTCAACCTGCGACGGACCACCCCGGCCGTGCCGGCTAGTCCGCTGCCGAGCAGGAACAAGCTGGCCGGCTCCGGAACTTCACTCTGAAAGCCGCCAACGCGCCACTGATTGATCTCAGCGAAACTTGTGTTGCCTAACGCCTGAATCGTCACGCTATTGATGACCGCGCCCTCAGCCGCTTGAATGCCGAAGAAGTTCTGACCGTTGGTATCGACAGTGAATACCTCGTTAAAGACTTGTCCGCCGGAGAGGGTGTAGTTAACAGTGAACTGCACCTGTGTCGGAGGAGCGAGGCCGTTGGTTACGTCGATGTTCAGAATCAGTTTGGTGAAAGTAGCGCCGTTTTCGAGCTGCATCGTGACGTTGGTAAGGGGTATGTTGCCAGTACCGCCCACCAGCACAGCCTGTCCGCCGCTAACGCCGAGGTTGCCGTTGCCGGACGCCGACGTGAAGTCGACGATAAAACCGGCGCCGATGCCGTTGAAGTCTCCCTGGACCACTGTACCGGAGTGAATCAGCGATCCGTTGTTAAAGAGCACGTTGTCAGTGCCCGTATTGCCGGGGTTGCCGACGGTTATGGTGATTGGATCGGCCCACGCATTGGACGAAGCTGCCATCATCACGACGGCCGCTGCCAAGGAGAGCACGAGGCGTTGGAGGTTAAAAATCCGGGGCATTTCTTTGTACTCCTAGTCTGTTCGATTGCGAAACCATAGGAGGAAAACAGCTAATCAGCGGGGCGTTCCATTTAAGTACCGCGTACGGAAGGGATAAACCGCAGCAGACGGCCGATGATGGCCCGGGCCGGTGGGAGGCCAAGGAGGTAGCCGACGGCGAAATAGCAAGTGCCGTACGCGCCGAGCACGACGATCGCCAGCGGTATCGGGTGCCAACCTGCGACCACGAACTTCAGCGCCCAGCCCAACGCGGCGCCCAGCAGCGCTCCGAGCCAAAGCTTGGCGGCGTAGGAAGCCGGCAGACCCGTTTGTCCGATGCGTTTGTTCAAACTTCTTCGCAGCAGCACGAACTCGACCCAGCCGGCGATGCCTGAAGCGACGGTGATTCCCGCTGCGCCGAGTCTGGGGTCGACGCCTAAGAGCCGCGGCAAGTGCAGGGAACAGAAGTAACCAAGAGCGCCGCCAAATGCGACGCGCAACACGGCGTACTTCAACGGCGTGCGGGTGTCGCGCAAAGCGTAATAGGTCGACGAGTACAGCCGGCCCATCGTCGACGCCAGCAGACCGACCGCGGAGCCGGCGAGGATGGTCCAAACGTAGAGCGAATCGTCGCGTGTAAACTTTCCTGTCTGATAAAGCACGGCGGCGATTACGTCGCCGAGCGCCAGAAACGCGACGGCCGAAGGAACGATGAAAAAGCTGATCCGCTTCAGTCCTTCTTCAAGCCGGTGCCGCAACGTGTCCGCGACGACGCTCGCTGCCCCCAACGTCTTCGACATCGCCGGTAATTCGGCCGCCGAAACGGACATGCCAAACAGGCTGACCGGAAGTGTGTACAAACTCTGCGCGTAGTTGAGGGCGACGACCGCGCCCTGCCCGAGAAAACTCGCCAGACCGGCATCGACGAAAGCACTGATCTGGACCACGCCCCGGCTCATGAACACCGGAAAGAAACTGTGCAGCACTTGTCTCACGTGAACACTTGCAAGTGTGAGCTCGGGACGGAAGCGACGAAGCAGATGCAGCACCGTCGGCAATTGCACGCCAAACTGAAGCACGCTGCCGGCAACTGATCCCCACGCCGTCATTGCGGCGAGCCGGGAGAGATCCACCCGGCTACCGAAATAAAGCAGCGCCGCGATGATGGCGACGTTCCAGGCCACTGGCGCCGTGTAAGAAACGAAGAAGCGATGATGGCTGTTGAGAATCCCGAGACACCAGGCGGACAAGACCAACATGCCGGCCCCGGGAAACAGGATGCGCACGAGCGTGATCGCCAGTTGCCGTCGTTCTTCCTCGAAGCCGGCAGCTATGACTGTCACGATGTAAGGTGTCGTGAGTATGCCGATCAGCACGACGACCGACGTAACCAATGCCAGGATACCGAAGACCGCGTTCGCTGTTTTCGCTGCTTCTTTTTCGTCTTCCTGGGCCAAGAGCTTCGCGTAGACCGGAATGAAAGAAGCGGAGAGCGCGCCCTCGCCGAAAACGTTCTGCAGGAAGTTGGGTATGCGAAAGGCGGCGCTGAAGGCGTCGCCTTCCGCCGAGCGGCCGAAGTAGTGCGCGAAGATGCGTTGGCGGATCAGCCCAACGATGCGGCTGATGAGAATTCCGGCGCCGACGAAGAACGCTGAACGCCCGGTGCTGGGTGGTGCTGGTTTCGCGGGCGGCGGCGGTTCGGTTGGCGCGGTTCCTACCTGTTCGATAGTTTCACCGGCGACCGAACCGGGGAGTTTGTCTGTGGTGATGTCGGGGTCCCGGGTCAGAGAGCGTATTCCTTCATCTTGCATTGCGCGCGGAGCGCAGCACGTCGAGGCATCCGTGAGAGGATAACACGGATGAAACAGCGGCGATCTAGTTGGCGCTGGAATTAGAACTCGCGAATGTCGCGGATGATGTCGCCCATCGTTTCTTTCCCTACTTTGACCCACACGGAATCGTATTTCAGATCAGCGGTGCCGCCGCCATCAGTGTGGAATATGGGTGCGAGAAAGGGATGGGCCTGTCCGTTTTCCGACGAGGGCCACGAACGAGCAAACTTAGCGATGTATATGGACCCGAGCACGTTGCCGTTGCCGCCGCCGTCGCGATTGACCGTGCCTTCTCCAAGAACAAGAATGATTCCCTTAAACTGCGGGTTACCGTTCAGGATCAAATTGCCTGTGACGATCATCAAGCCGGCGCCGCCGTCGAGTGTGGCGTTGCCGTTTACGAATGTGAATTTGGGATCGGCGTCAGTTCCGGCGATGCCGCTGAAGCTGGTGTAGTAACGGCCCAGGCTGCGCGCGACTTGCTGCAAGTCGGTAAGGAACTCGCGCGCCTTATCAGCGGTCTGCAACCATTCGGGTAGATCAGCCATGGGGATGATAGAGGTCTTGGTATCCGCGACTGTGGCGCCTTTCGTAATTGCGTCATCGGCGACGACTTTGTCCGCCGCATGCGTAACGCCAAATGCCGGCAGATCGCCTTCTGCAACTGCGTTGTCGTGCCCCGTGTAGAATTTTGCCGCGCTGCTGCCGATGTCGAACGTCATCGCCGCGCCGCTGTCCGCGCCGCGCATTACGAGCATGGCTTTGGGCGCGAAATCGAAAGTCGTCTTCTCGACGATCATCTCCATCCGCTTGACCGAGCCGTTTGGACCATAGCCCGTCGATTGGACCTGGATTCGCTCGGGCTTGTAGGTAGCAGACGCATTCCGCTTCGCACCATCCCAATCGTCGGGATCCTTCACCACGACGCTGTAGGAGTAGAGCACGCCTGTCGGTGTCACGCGGCCGTCGTCATCGTCGTAGTCGAGCCACGCTGAGAGTCGCGAGGTGGCGGAGCCATCGCCCCCCTTGTTTCCTTTCGCCGGATCGACGGCATTGCGAAAGTTCATTCTTGTAGTGGCCGCGATTCCGTGCGGCGAAACGTGGCCGCGCAGCACGTTCAGCGTCGCTTCCAGTCCGGTTTCAGCGGCGTAATAGGCTTGCAACTCAGCCGTGCCCTCGATCGAGGTTGTCGCCGACATGCCGCTGGTAAGAATTACGGTTCCCGCAACGGCGAGCAGCAGCGTCGCAAGCAGGATGGCGATAACGAGGGCAGCGCCCTTTTCGCCGTGACGATCCGAAGTGGTTCTTGTCTGACGCGTCATTTCTGATAGACCTCAGTCGAGTTAGTAAGTGATCTGAGCCGTGTTTCTGAGCACGACGTCCGAAATGAGATTGATAGTGGACTCCGGTTGATAACCCGGCGAACCAGGTACGCCTTCGGCCGGCAGGACCACGCCCACGGTCAACCTTACTTTCCAGACAATTCTCGCGTCGTCCGGATAGGTCGCCAAATCAAGCGAGTTTCCGTTAGCGTCGAAGTAGTCAATGTGAAAAGTGTCGAGCCTGTTCGCCAGCACCGTCGTGCCTCTGCGCCCGCCGAGACTCACGTCGTAACGGACGAGGTAATGCCGGTTCGCCGCATCGTCGATATACATCGAGTACTTGATGTCCTCATCGGCATCGATGATGTCGGCCGCCTCGTCGACGATGCCGACCACTCCGGCGCCCGGGACGGGGTTGCCCGACGAATCGCGCGTGTAGGCATTCAGGTTCGCGCGAAACCTGATCGAGTTGGGACCGGTGTCGCCGAGGACGAGTCCGTTATCGACGATGCCGAAACCGGAATTCGCGATCTCACGCGAAACGATGTTCAGCGCCCGTTGTGCGTCGGCGATCGCGTCCGAGCGAGCATCTTCACGAGCACGCATGCGAAACGATTGGGCCACGAGCGTGCTCGCAATACCCGCGATGACGACGGTCACGGTCATCGCGATCATCAGTTCGATCAGCGAAAAACCGCGTTGCGAAGTTTGCTTGTTCATTGTTTCTCGCATTTCTTTTTACGAACCTGCATAAGCACCCAACGCGAACGTGGAACGTTGGACGCTGAGTTCGACAGTGCCGGCGGCCCAGGGGTCGGTGCTCAGCAGCGGCGTCACTTCGATCTTGATCGTCTTGAGTGAAGTAGTGGTGTCGGTGATCGTCGTGCGCACGGTGTAAGTGCGACTGTCGGCGCTGGTGACCGTTTGAGTGGTCGCGGCATGAGCAGTCAGTCCGGCGTCGATGAACTTCATTTGCCGATAACGTTCCATCTGCTGCTGTGCGACCGCGAGTGCAAGCGCGCGATCGCGCGATCCGGTGTTGTTCTTGATCGCGAAGGCAAACACTGCGCAGATGCCGAGGCCGCCGATCATCATCACGAGCAGCGCGGCAGATGTCTCGAGCAATGTGAAGCCCTTTTCGTTACGTTTGTTTCCGCCGACGGTAAAAGACAAGCGCATAACAATCTCCGTTTAGTTTGTGACGGTGACACTCACGTTTTGCGAACCGCAAGGCGTGTTGAAAGCGAGCGTGAAGTTGCCGCGCGCGTTGTTCAATGACGCGACGTTGAAGGTATTGCCGGATATCCTCGTGACGCCCAAATTACTCGGGGCGCCGGTGCTGTCGAACTCCACTGTCCCGCTTGGGTTGACCGTGAAGGCGACGGTGCCGCCGCCGTGCTTCGAGAAGGAGAGCGGGTTTGGACTAGTCGTCACCTGAACCGTGCAAGGCGTTGCCGCCGGGCTCGCTGACGGCGACGCGGACGGTGACGCCGACGGTGAAGCAGAGGGTGACGCCGATGGTGATGCTGAAGGCGATGCGGAGGGCGAGGCGGACGGCGAAGCCGACGGCGATGCCGATGGAGACGCCGACGGAGATGCAGACGGCGAGGCGGACGGTGACGCCGATGGTGATGCATTTGGTGATGCGGACGGCGAGGCGGACGGGGACGGACTCGGGTTCGGATTGTTATTGGCGTTGAGCGTTGAGCCACTGTCAACGGGGCTCAAGCCGGTGACTGCGTTAACGTTTGCTACGTCGTCGAGATAAACGTCGCTGTCGAGCGTGACGTCGCCGGAGCGGGTTATGTCCACGAAGCGTTGATCGTTTTCATCCTCGCCCCACTGCATGACGATACTGACCTTGATATCGGTCGTATCCGTTTGGACGAGCCGGCCGCGCCAATCAAAAACGAGAGCGATCGGATCCGACGCGAACACCACACCGTCATCGAGCGTGACGTCACGCGTTTCAACAATTCCGTCCCCATCGAAATCCATCTTCACCCGATAGGTGTTGTTGTTCACCACTTCGATTCCGGACATCTGAGCCGCATCGCTCGGATGCCGGCGGACGGAGTCGACGCGCGCTTTTTCGGCGTAGCTGGCGAGCAAGCGGGAGGAGTTGGTCAAGCGGATGCGTTGTCTGGCGGACGCGATCCCGAGAACGGCCAGTCCGGAAACTATGCTGACGACGGCGAGCGTGATGATGAGTTGCATCATCGAGAAGCCGTGTTGGGCCGGCTGTTTTTTCTGTCGGGTAATTCGGGTGCTCATCACTCCTCCGGTGCGGGAACTAGGCGGATTTCGGCAAAACTTCCCGTGGTCCATGGTGCAACGACCATGCCAGCCGTCGATCACTCACAAATGCCTCGCTTTCATGCGCCGACTCAACGGCAACAGTCGTCTGGTTGATACTGAAAATGACGGTCGCAGGAAGCCGGTTACCTGACGGCGCGGGAACGATTTCTGCGGAATCGGGCGCGATTACGCCTTTATCTAGAGAGCGGCTGCTTGCTCCAGTGCCGCCGAGTTTGGTGCGGAAAGCAAAGAATCGTCCGCTGCGTTTGCGGTGCCGCACGCCGCAACGCTGTTGGACGACAAAGCGCCCCGGCTATCTTCGGATGGCCGGGGCGCAATTATTACGTGGTGGTCTGTAAAATCTTCCCGAT
>DATANW010000394.1:0-1647 GCA_036266055.1 Pyrinomonadaceae bacterium
AGTTCCAGCATTTGCACAGGCTGCAAAGGGTGTCGACAAGCAAAACGAGCGCGTCCGAGATACTGGTTCGGATCGTACGCCCGCAAACAACGGCAACAAGACAGACGTCGGCGCTGGTCGTGGCATCGACTTCGGCAGTGGCAAATCAACCATAGCGCCGCCACTACCGAACCCGTATCGCTTAACCGGTCGTCGCGACGTGATCATCACGGCAGTTCAGGATCTCATGCGCGATCGGAAATTGGTCGTCGACGAGTCGGCTTCGCGACTTGCCGATGGCATCATTGTCAGCCAGCCGTATACTTTCACGAAGGGCGCAGTCGTCGCGCAGGCTGATCTAAGCAGATATGCCGATGTGACTTCGGAGAGCGCGAGAGCATGGACACGTGGTCGCTATACGTTAACAGTTGAAGTTCAACCGATAGATGGCAACACGGCGAACATCGCAGTTAATGCAAAGGTTGAAGGTCGCACTGACGGAGCGACGGGAGCGGAGTGGACCACGTTGCGCAGCAGTGGTCTTGCGGAAGATCAATTTCTGGAAGGTTTGATAACGGCTGTTACGGGCGCAGCTCCGCCGGGACGAAACCCGCAGCCCTGAGTTAAGGTTCTAGTTAAAGTATTCAATGATTAACGACCCATCGCACGCCGAGGAAGCCCTCGCACGAGAGAACGAGTCAAATAAACGAAAACTACTCGCCGTGGTTTGCGCCGTTGCCGTTACCGCGGTGCTTCTTGCCGGCTACGGCGTTATTCGCAAACGCTACGCGGAAAAATTTATAGCCGAGAACACACCTCCACCAGTTGTCGATGCTGGTCCGAAAGGTCCACCGCTGGCTCACATCGTTATCGATGAGCCCACACTCGAAAAAGGAATGACAACGATTGGCGGTGTGGTGCGCAACATCTCCAAGCAGGAATTAAACGGTCTTTCAGTAGTTCTTGAATTGCGCCGGCGAAAAGATGGCGGTCTCGAACAAAGCGCGTTGCCGGTTACACCGACGCAACTACAGCCTGAGCAGGAAGGTTCATATTCATTGAAAGTATCGGCTCAGGAATTCGCTTCGATTCGTCTCGCAGGTCTGAAGACGGATTCAGAGTCAGCGCTAGTAGCATACACGTCGGCACAGGGAAAGAAGCGAACACCAGAACGAGTCGAACCAAGAACGATCATTGTTAAGCGCGGCGGTAAGCCCGGAGAGTTTATCAATTCGCCGGACAACCCCGGGCGCGTTCCGTAGTCTCCCAACTATAGGCTTTGAAGTTTTTGTTTAGGGGTCGGCGTGCCGATTGTTAAGGTGAACTCTGAGAGTCGTATGAAGAGCGTCTCATACATCGCTTGCACTCTCGCAGCAGCGCTCTCGATCTTTTTCGGTGTAGCAGTGGCAGCCGGACAAACGACTTCTCCCAAGGGAAGTCCTCCGACCGTTCCCGGTGCAGATGGGAAAAAAGGTTCTGACGACGACCAGTCTCCACTCACAACCTTCGAAGAAGAAATTAAAGCCAAACGCATGATCAAGATGGCCGAAAAAGACCATCAGGAAAACGTCGATCGCGCGAAGGAAATCCAGCAGCTCGGAAAAGAACTTAAAGAAAGTCTGCAAGGCAAGTCTGCTCTCGATCGCGACAATCTGAAAAAGATCGATC
>DATANW010000395.1:0-1640 GCA_036266055.1 Pyrinomonadaceae bacterium
GAATGATCGACCCCTACGAACCCGGCCAGGTCAAGGAAGTTGACGGCAAACGCATCGTTTCTTACGGCACGTCGAGCTATGGTTACGACATTCGCTGCGCGGACGAGTTCAAGCTCTTCACCAACATCAACAGCACCATCGTCGATCCCAAGCAGTTCGACGCCAAAAATTTCGTCGAACACAAAGGCGACTCTGTCATCATTCCGCCGAACAGTTTCGCGCTTGCTCGCACCGTCGAATACTTTCGCATCCCGCGCAACGTGCTCACGATCTGTCTCGGCAAGAGCACGTACGCACGTTGCGGCATCCTCGTAAACGTCACGCCATTCGAACCGGAGTGGGAAGGGTACGTCACGCTCGAATTCTCGAACACCACGCCGCTGCCGGCCAAGATCTACGCGAACGAAGGCGTCGCGCAGGTCGTCTTCTTCGAATCCGACGAAGTCTGCGAGACGTCTTACAAAGATCGTGGCGGCAAGTATCAAGGCCAACGCGGCGTCACGCTACCGAAGATGTAGGCTGGGAAAATCCGTGTTTCTGTGAAACGTTACCTGCTCGCTGCAGTCGTTGTCCTAGTCGGTTTAGCGGCGATTCTCTGGGTAGTTTTCAAAACGCGATCAGCAGCTCACGACGGGATTAAAGCTCTCCAATCTGCTTACCGCGAGGAACGACCAGTCGAGTCTCGCCTTTCGGGTTTCAGTTATGCGCCGGTTCGCGTCGTGCGCGGTGAACACGACAGAGTTGACTACGTACAACTTGATCGCGCCGGGAGATTACTACTCGGTGCAGTTACCGAACAACCCAGTGCCGAAGCACATCGCAACGTGGGGCAGTACTATCTCGCCACGCACGAACTCGAAAAAGCCATCGATCAATTCAATCTCGCCTTAGGCCTTGATCCGAAGAACGCAAAAGCTCACAACGATCTCGGCACCGCGTTACTTGAAAAAGGAAAACTTCTCATCGAGAAATCGGGGCCAGACGCCACTCAGGCCTTTGCCGCGAGTCTTCAGCATTTCAATCAGGCCCTCGAGTTGGATCCTTCGTTGATCGAGGCGGTGTTCAATCGTGCGTTCCTCTGCAAGCAAATGCAGTTGCCGTCGGAAGCGGAGGAGAACTGGCTTGCTTATCTTTCGAAAGACTCGACCTCCGGTTGGGCCACCGAGGCGCGCGACAATCTCAACGCCGTGCAGGAACTGAAAAGAAGCACCGCGCTGAGCCGGAAGGAGATCGTGCAGGATTTTCAGAGCGCGTACGCGGCAGGCGACGAGTCGAAGGCCTGGCAGATCGTCAGCAGCTATCACAACCGCACCGGCAACGTAGTGTTTGAAGAGCTGCTTGACTCCTATCTGCACGCAACATCAAGCGACGAAGCTGCGCAACAACTTCGCTGGTTGTCTGTCGTGGGCGACCTGGCTTACCGAAACGCAGGCGACCGGTTCTTCATCGATCAGGCGCAGTTCTATGCGTCGGCATCATCCGCACGTCTGGAAAATCTCAAACGAGCGCGCGATTTGATGAAGTCGGCGCATGACGGGTGGGGAAAAGATCCCGTCGCGGTTTCTATGGAGCGCTTTCGGCAGGCTCAGACGCTGTTCCAACAAACGGAAGATGTTGCCGACGCAACTGTGGCGGGCTAC
>DATANW010000396.1:0-6514 GCA_036266055.1 Pyrinomonadaceae bacterium
GATTGCCGAGCGCTTCGATGAAGATCTGCATGTCAGTCATGCCCGACACGTGCATGTCGGCGAGTTGGCCCGACGTCCCGAACAACTCCTCGAGCACGGGAATGGTGTACTCCTTGTACCCGCCGGGCCGCGCCGAGCGCATCAAGGTTCCGTCAATGTCCCAAAGCAAGATTCTCATCGGTGTTTTTAATCACAAAAGGCACAAAAGACACAAAAGGCACAGACGGTAGAAAACAAGTGGGAGCAATCCAAAGAAGGAAATCAGTTATCAAGCCATGTCGGAAATCACTTGCGAGCCATGTAGGAAATCACTTATCAACCCATGTCGGGAATCACTTATCAAGCCATGTTTTGCCTTTTGTGCCTCTTGTGTGTTTTGTGCCTTTTGTGCTCCCTATTCAACTACCGCCAGCACGTCACCAGCGTTCACAGTGTCCCCTGGCTTGACGTTGATCGAAACAACAACGCCCACGCGCGGCGATTTCATCTCGTTCTGCATCTTCATCGCTTCAACAACTACCAGCCCCGCACCCTTTTCTACTTTGTCGCCCGTTTCGATCAGCACGCGCACTACTTTCCCCGGCATCGGCGCCGTGATCTCAGCCAGCCCGTGATGATGACCGTGCGCACCCTGACCGCTGCGCAAACGCTTCGGGTCGACAATTGTAACTGCATAATTGCGTCCATGTAGATTCACGTGGAAAGTCTCGTGCGCCTTGCTCACGCGACATTCGTGCACGGCAGCATCCCGCAGAAACAGGTAGCTGCCTGGCTCCGGTTCGCGCAGTTCGAGCTCGTAAACACGCCCGTCGATCTCTGCGTTCACTCGATCGCCTTCGATCTTCACGTTCAGTTCATGCTCCTGGTCGTCGACGATGGCTTTGAGTTTCACGACTTCCTCCATCGTCTCAGACCGGCCGTGCGTCCGGCCATCTTCCACCGTCCGTCGGAAACCTGCGCCCCGCCCTGAACAAAAACAGGCTGCTCGTATCGCGAGTAGTGCAGCGCGGCGGCAATCATCGCCAGATCGTTCTGCTCCGGCGGCGGCTCGACCTCGACGCGTCGTTCGTTAAATCGCGCAATAAACCCCGTATCGAGTTTGCCGGCCACAAACTCTTCATCACGGGCGACCTCGCGAAAGAACGGCAGCGTCGTCGTAATACCAGCGACCTGATACTCGTCCAGTGCGCGGCGCAAACGCTCGATCGCTTCATCCCGTGTGCGTCCCCACACGGCGAGTTTTGCGATCATCGGATCGTAATGAATCGAGACTTCAGACAAGTTCGCTACGCCGCTGTCGACCCGGACGCCTGGTCCGGAAGGTTCGCGCAAGTACGTGATCGTTCCCGGCGAAGGGAAGAAGTTGTTCGCCGGATCCTCGGCGTAGATCCGGCATTCGATCGCATGGCCCACCCAACGCACATCGTCCTGCGTGAACGACAACGGCTCGCCCGCCGCAACGCGAAACTGTTCGCGCACCAGGTCGAAACCCGTAACGAGTTCCGTCACCGGATGCTCCACCTGAAGACGCGTGTTCATCTCGAGAAAGTAAAAGTCGCGCGTCGTATCGGAAAGCAGAAACTCGATCGTACCGGCGCCCGTGTAGTTCACTGTCTGCCCGATCTTGACGGCAGCGTCACCCATTCGCTGTCGTAAATCCGGATCGTCGATCGGCGACGGACATTCCTCGATCACTTTCTGATGTCGACGTTGAATCGAGCACTCGCGCTCGCCGAGGTGGACCACGTTGCCGTGCGTGTCCGCGAAGATCTGGATCTCGATGTGTCGCGGACGCTCGACGGCTTTCTCCAGGTACACCGCTGCTTCGCCGAACGCCGCGGCAGCTTCGGCCTGCGCGGCTGTGAACGAGGAATTAAGCTCGTCACTACTCGTCACGAGCCGCATGCCTTTGCCGCCACCACCTGCAGCCGCTTTCAACATGACGGGATACCCAAACTTTTCCGCCGTCTTGCGCGCTTCTTCAAACGACGTGATTTCTTCGACCGTGCCCGGCACAATCGGCACACCCGCTTCAACCGCAACGCGTCGCGCGCTCGTCTTCGAACCCATTAAGTCCATCGCGTCCGCACTCGGACCGATGAACGTCAAACCGGCGGCAGTGACAGCTCGTGCGAAGTCGGCGTTCTCGGCGAGGAACCCGTAGCCCGGATGAATCGCTTCGGCGTTGACGGAAGTCGCTGCGGCGATGATCGCGTCGATGTTCAGATAACTCTGACTCGACGACGCCGGTCCGACGCAAACCGCCTCATCGGCCGCACGCACGTGCACACTTTCCGCATCCGCTTCGGAGTAGATCGCTACCGAGTTGATTCCCAACTCACGACACCCGCGAATGATGCGGACGGCGATCTCCCCACGATTGGCTATCAGTACTTTGCGAAACATTTCCACTGATTAAACCACAATCGAGTTCGCAGGTTGACGTGGATCGTAGCGGACGACGATCTGGTTGCCGGGGGCGTAGTCGAAAGAACGCTGCTGTTGACGGTCGTCGAGGGCTTGTGAAGATTCGTAGAGCACGCCCGCAAGCATGTAAGTGTAAGTGACTTGAGTGATGCGACCGTTGTTGTCGGAAACGGCGTCGATGATATTTCCGTCAGTCATCCGCCCCGTTTTGGAGAGGCGTGCGATTCGTGAGGCTTCGTCTTCGACTTTTTTGCGGAAACGATCCAGAAACGACATGCGTCGCTATGGTTGGAGGACACCGGAGACGGAGCGGCCGACGCCGCCTTTGGACACTTCGGTTACGCGCTTGAGGACGCCGTTTTGGCCGATCCAGTCGTCTTCGGTGCCAAGGATCTTGTCTTCGCCCGGCAGTTGTAGTTCGTAAGTCGTGAATGCCAGTCGCCCCTGAGGCAGGTCGTCGGTGGCGACGGTTGAGACTCTACGGATAGCCGCGCCTTTCAGCGACTGCGATTTTGCGGTCGCGTTCGCGGCGAAATCCGCGCTGGGGCGGTAGCCACTGGGATCGATGTGCCGTAACGCTTCTGCGAGACTGCCGTCGGGATCCGGAATGCGTTTCAGCAGATCTGACGTCTCGGCGGGGAACGTCTGGTAACGCACCTGGTATTCGAGCGTGGCGCGTTCAAACGTATACCAGTAGGCTTTGAAGGTCGCCTCTTTCGCCATTTCGCGTTGTCGCAACCGTTCGGGAACAGTCACTCCGATCAAAAGCGCAATCAGCAAGATCACGAACGCCTGCGCGAACAAACCGCGGCGCGCGTGTTTGAGACCACAAAACTTTTCCGGGTTCTGTTTGATCGAACGATAGAGCTTTCGGCCCAACCAGGCGGTGACGATCAGCAACGGAATCGAAATCCATTTCAAACGCCACGCGGCCGTTTGGCCAGCTGCGACCCAGGACCACGCGCCGAATGGATCGAGGCCCTTGGAAAACACCACGATGATTGTTTGCGTGAGGAAAACGAGAACGGTCAACGAGCCGGCCACCGCCAAAGCGAGCGAACGTCCGTACGACGGAAGTTCGTGGGCCGGTCTCGGAAGGGGTTCACCGACCGAGCGGGCCCCGCATTGTCTACAACCATTGCTCAAGGCCCCAACAAACTTGAAGCCGCAGCACGGACATATAGTCAACTTCGTTTACCTCAATCAGTGAACCACTGCGATTGCCAATTGGCGATGGCTGATTGCCAATTACTCTGCCGTTAAGTCGTCATCTTTGCTGATGGCGACGCGTGCTTAACCCGATCAATCGGCAATTGAAGATCCGCAATCGGCAATGGTTCTGCGTTCTCTGTTTTTACCGCCTCAACCTTCGCCAGTTCGCGCCACGTGTGATACATGCGGTGCGCGAAGGTCCAATAGGAGCCAACTGCAAGCACCCATAGAACAGCCGGCATCCGGTTGGCAAAGAAATTGTTCGAACCAGGATGAGTACTGAGCGCGCCGATGATAAAGAGTACAACGCGTTCTGGGCGCCGCAGGAACCCAACGTCGCATTTGGGAATCAGGCTCTCTGCCCGCGCGCTGGCGTAGCTTACCATAACCGAACCCATTAGTCCGGCGCCCGCAAGAAAAACGTTAAGAGTCGAGTGGTCCGGGATGTCGCGGGCATAAAAGACCATCAGGCCGACAAAGACCACCATGTCCGAGAGCCGGTCGAGGGAAGAGTCCAGAAAACCGCCAAATCTCGTCACTCGGCCCGACAGCCGGGCTACCTGTCCGTCCAGCATGTCGAACAGGTTGGCGACGACGAGGGCGATACCGGCCTCGAAGAAAAGACCAAACCCAAAAAGAAGACCGCAGCCGACGTTGATGCCAACGCCGATAACGGTCAGAACGTTGGGATTGATGTGCCCGCTGGCCAGCCACCGCACAATGGCATCGATAATCCGCTGGGCGGCCCGTCCGATACTTGCACCAAACATCTTGCTAGCTCAGTTTCTCCCCGGATATTCCCGTGTTTTTACTCGGAAAAGGTGCGGCCGACTGTCCGTCGGCGGACACTACATTTGGTCATGCAATGTCTTTAGTTGCCGGATCTCGAAGTTGCGGGCGCCGGCGGGCGTTCGTACCACCACCTCGTCGCCTTCCTGTTTGCCCATCAGACTGCGGCCGACGGGTGAAGTGGTTGAAATCAGCCCTTGCGCCGGATCGCTTTCTTCCGGAGTCACCAGCCGATAGGTGACCTCTTCGTCCTTCTCGGCGTCGTACAGGACCAGCGTCGAACCATACGAAGCCTTGTCGCGCGGCACTTTGTTCGGGTCGATCGAGGCGATCTCGCTGATCCGTTGCCGGAGCTCGACAATGCGGGCTTTCACGACGTTCTGCCGGTCGAGCGCGGCGCGATATTCCGAGTTCTCGCGCAGGTCGCCAAACTCGAGCGCCCGCTTGATCTCTTTGGGCAGGTGAATGCGCAGCTCCGTTTCGAGCTCGTCGAGTTCACCTTGAAGCTTTTCTTTGATTGCTGCCTGTGACATCTCTGCCTATCCAACTTCCAGTCAATCCGTGTTCCACTTCCAGCGCCGGCTCAGTTCTGACTCGGCCTATGATAGCTGGCCTCGTTCGGCGCGCCAAAAGAAACACCCGTGTCGCGCGCCGTCCGCACCAGCTGACCTTCCGGCGGCACGGACTTTATGTTTTTGATCGCGTCAGCCAGCGGCACTGAGACCACGTCACCAGCCTGAAGCGCGACCATTACGCCGCTTTCCCCGTTGGCCAGCGCTCGGACCGCGCACGAGCCGAAGTTCGTCGCCAACATGCGGTCGAAAGCGTTCGGACGTCCGCCCCGTTGAAGGTGCCCCAGGACCACGCAACGTGTCTCACGCCCCGTAACCTGTTCGAGATCGTGTTGCAAGTGCTGGCCGATACCGCCGAGCCGGGGTGCACGAGAACTATCACCCTTGTCTTGATAAACCAGCTCGTGCCCGATCTCGATCGCGCCTTCGGCGACCACGATAATACTAAAGTTCGATCCCGTCGCGTCGCGCATACGCACTTTCTGGACAACTGAATCGAGCGTAAACGGAATTTCCGGAATCAGGATCACGTCAGCGCCACCCGCGATTCCCGAGTGGAGCGCGATCCAACCCGCGTGACGGCCCATCACTTCCAGAATCATCACGCGATCGTGCGACTCCGCCGTGGTGTGCAGTCGATCGAGCGCTTCCGTGGCGATGTCCAACGCCGTGACGAAACCGAAAGTCAGCTCGGTGCAGGCGAGATCGTTGTCGATCGTCTTGGGTACGCCGCAAATCGGCACGCCGCGTTTGTGAAACTCATTCGCGATCGTCAGCGTGCCTTCGCCTCCGAGCACGACCAGCGCGTCGATGCCCAGGATGCGCATGTTCGCAATAGCTTCCTCGTAAACGGCCTCGACGCTCATGCGCGCGCCGTCTTTGTCGCGTTCGACGAAACAGCCGCGATTACGGGTGCCGAGGATCGTTCCACCGCGCGGCAAAAGTCCTCGCACGTCCGAAGCGTTCAGCGAACGCGTGGCGCTCGCACCCAGCAAGCCTTCGAACCCGTCTTCGACGCCGATCACGCGCATGCCGTATTCACACGTGGCGGTCTTCACCACCGCGCGAATTACCGCATTCAGACCCGGCGCATCACCACCGCCAGTCAGAATTCCTATCGTTCCAAGCATAACGGGACGGTCAGAGTCTAACATTGCCGATTGCCAATTGCCGATGGCCAATTTTAGGCTTCAGCGCTGGCCGCAAAAAACAGATCGGCAAGTGACAATTGGCAGTTGGCAATCTTTCTTGTCTGGCGTAGCATACCAGCAAAATGGAAATTGATGACGACGCAAAAGAGATAGTTCGCGAGATCGGCAGCGCGATTAACGAATCCGTCGAGAACTCGACGAAAGTTGCGGAAGCAATCGAACGTTTGCGAGAAGCCGGATACGAGATGGAGTTGACGCTGCGACTCGAGATTGGTCTGAGACCTCACGCCGGCGACGATGAGACCGAGAATGGCAACGCCACTCTCGATCTCACCGAAGAAGATTTACAAGTTCTACAGCGAA
>DATANW010000397.1:0-6308 GCA_036266055.1 Pyrinomonadaceae bacterium
CTTCATTACAGACGTGATCTCCGTCAGTCCCTGTCCCGCCAAAGTGATTTCTACCATGTAATCGTAAAACGTTCCGTCAGCGGGTTCGACTAGAAACCGCAGCGTCATCGGCACGGGGTCGGCTTCGTTACAAAAGAATTCGAGTATCGATGTTGATTTGAATCCGATCGTCTCCGGTAGGCGAACGATCTCGGCAGGACCGGCGATACTGAGACTGGAGAGACCCGCCTCACGATACGACTCGGGCATCTGGACCCAACCCCGTCCCGTTTGGTTGGAAATCGTGAACTTGCGTTTCTTTCTCGGATTCCTTTCAAGAAGATAGGGCGGCAGCGTCTTCGGTGAAAAGGTCTGTACGAATTCGGGAGCAAACAGGTGTTCCTCGACAGCGACAGTATGGACCTTGTGATCGGGATTCACGACCCACAGGCGCTTCGACCTTCCCGCTCGAAAACCCACAACCGATGTTGGTTCGATATCCAGACCGTGGCCGCACGGGACCCAGTGGTTCTGTTGCGGGTTATAAACCACGTCCTGCTGAATTGACGGAGCCGCCAGCAGTTTCGTCGGCGCGGAGTATTTCATCATCGCGACGCCTTCCAGCTCGTCGACGTCCGGACAGGAACTGGGCCCTAAGACAAGCAGAACGCGACCGACAACGACCATCAAACCCTTCCTGACCATCGACTGGCCGTCCTTCACTGCACTCGCAGCCTTCGCCGGTGGGTCGAGTTCGCCGTCCTTGTTTTGACGAAGGCGAAACATTCGTCCGGTACTGCGATTGATCGTGTAAAGGGCATTGTCAAGGGGATTGTCAAAAGCGAACAGGCGATAGCGAGCAAACTGCTCGAGGTCCGGTTCCTCACGAATTTGAGCTTGCGGGTTGAAGATTACAGAGACCGAGCGCCGCAACGATCCCCCCGGAGCGGCAGAACCATCAACTACGACATACACCCGCGTACCCAAAACGGCGAGATCGCAGATTGCGTTTGGTAGTTTTGCCACGTCCCGAAATTCGGGGCCAAGAGACACCGGCAATCCCTCAGGCTTCCCACTCACGTCATAACGGGCGAGTTGAAGTCCGTCTTCCTTTGTTTGCTGCAACGCCACGAAGCCCTCGCCGAAGGCAGCGATGGCCCGCCACGCCTTTGGCGGGTTATCGACCCGCACTTCCTTGAAATCGGGAGCCGTCGAAGGATCTGTGTGACCTACGTCAGCCAGCCAGAATTTTTCAGCGGTGATTAATGCGAGTTTCGGTGCGGTGCCAGCCATGCCGATAGCTTTGCCGCTGAAGTCAGAGTTTTTGATCCAGTTGTTGACTGTAAACCGCGCATCTCTCGCCCGATATTTATGTTCTTCCTGTCCCTTCTGTAGAATTTCCATCCAGACCGACACGTCGCCGTCTTTTTTCGGCGCAGGGAGGCGCCATATCCCCGATCCCTGAAACATCTCGCTTGGACCCTGTTCCGTCAGCGTGAGCTCGATATGATCTCCGCCGACCCAGAGCCAAACTTGCTTGACGTCCCAAACCGCCCAGTTAACTTCCACGATACTCTGGGGCAAAACAATCGAAGGACGAACGTCGAGATACGCATACTGGTTGACAGATGAGATGTCGATCTGGACCGATTTGATCACGAGTTCATTCGTTCTCGCGCCGCGCACTTGTGCATGCAGGATGTAGGTGGCCGCGCCGACCGCGATGATCTGGAGCGAGCCTTCTTTGATCTTGTAGGTTGCGATTTCGTCTGGGCCAAGAGTCATCTGCGTGCTGGCGCCCGGCAGTGGTCCATACAGCGTTCCGCTCACACCGTTTTCAATCTTCCACTTGAGGTTCACCGTAGTTCCGGCGGCAATGGCGGTTGGAGTTGCATGGTCCACGAAAAACTGGACTTTCGGAGTCGTGTCAGAGCCCCCGATGCTGATCTCGAGCTTGCCGTCTACCTGTTTGCCGCCGCGGCCTACGTTTGGATAGCGATGACTGTAGGGGAGCTCGACGTGAGTGGGTTGGGGCGGCGGCGTCAGCGGAACACGCACTGTGAATTGCGCATTTGCATCGAGTTTTACAGGCGCCGCTAACGTCTTTCCATTCTGATCGAGATCATTCAACAGGCGAATGACTGCGAGCGACTCGGTCCGCTCGGCCATGGCCCAGACCGACCAGCCCGCCGGGCCGGTAACAACATTCGCGAGACTTATTTTGCTCGCCGTGGTTTGGTTGATCAGGTTCTGCTGGCGAGCTTGTTCGACGGCGTCGGCCACCGGCTTGGTGACCAAACCCAGGTCGAACTTGAATTCAATCATCAGTTGCTCGACGAGTGTTGCGCCAATGTTTTTGACCAGCAGCTCGACCTGATCGGGAGTGACTGTACCGACTTTGAAGTCGAGCGTCGCGATTTCCGCCATGGGGGTAGCTCTCCTCTAACTCTCTTTCGTCGTTAGCAGCACCAGCCGTCCTTCGGTGGCGACGACCGGCTGATCGCTGAAGTATTGGGAATCGAATGGTGTGATGACCGCCGCGGCGTTGTTGGTGAATGGGCCAGTGAAATTCCACGTGCCTTTGTCACCGGCGGGCGCGGGCAAGGCAAGCTTGTCGCCTTGCAGCAGCACAGGGCCGACGCGAAACGACGTTTCGAGTTGAGCGACGACTTTATCCAGCTCTGCCTGGGCCAGGGTGATCGTCTTCGCGGGCACCAGACCGCACGCGGCCTGTACGGAGCCCCACGGATCCATCAACATCGTTAACGAGACGGGCGGGCGAAAGCCGACGGAGACGGAGTCAGTCTGCTTTTGTGAAACGTAGTTGGAACGCAAGTCGGCGCTTCTGTCCGGCAAGTGAGTGACGACCAATTGGTTGTAATTATCGTTTTTGAAGTAACCGATGAGACCGTCTTCGGTGTTGTGCGAACAACCGAGATTTACGCGGAGGAGCAGTTCGTCGAGTGAGGGATCGCCGGTGTTTGCAGGGCGTGCGCCGGGTGCGCGCTTAGTCGGGTCGGTCCATGCCTTACCGAAGAGTTCCAGACCGACGGTGGCGCTCACCAAAGCGAGCGGGCGACCGAAGAGCGCGACGTCGCGACGAGCACTCGCAGGACGAATGCGTTGCAGCGCGAAGTCAACCAGCTTCAGCAGATCCAATAACTTCGGATTCGCTGTTCCATTCTTTTCTTCCAGGGCCTCGGCAAACTTCCGTAAGCCATCGTTGCTGATGTCCGTGAGCTTCTTGCCGCTTTCGACCGGATGCCAGTTCACGCGCCAGAGGTTCTGCTTTTCTTTGATGATAACCAGTTCGCCGGCCAAGCGACCGTTCCGCTCGCACAGCACCAACGCCTGATCGAGCGGGTTATAAAACATCCAGCCGCAAATGGCGCTCAAGGCCGGACCGGATTCGATCGCTTTGTTATCTGTCGAGGTGAACCGGAAATTGAGACGCGCCGGTTGGACCACGCGCGGCGGCATCGCAATGAACTCCGGATTCTCATGCCAGCGCACGCGCGGATGAAAGACCTGACCCGACGAGCTGCTGCGATCGGCAGTTGGACCAAGCAAGTCCGTGTACTGGCCGAAATCGTCGACCAGCCAGAGTTCGTCGATACGAAAAGCGCCGGTGCGAATCGTACTAAACGGAATGGTACTCAGTTGTGAATTTACGGGCGGCGCAAGGCGTTCGATGCCCTGGGTCACGTCGTTCGGCGTTTCGAGCATTGATCTGACGTCCTGTTCAAGCGAGGTCAGCTCCGGCTCGTCGATCCAGGGACGCGTCGCGTCGGGGATGATGCGCGGCAGTGTGACGTCGCGGTCCAGCAGTGCCTGGTGGAAGCCCGTCAACGCCTGGCCCATCAAGCCTGAGCTTTCGAGTTTAGCCAGTGTCTGGTCCCACACGACTTCATATTCTCTCAGGATCTTCGCCACCTGTTCCGGAAAAGCTGACGGCCGCTTCTGCTGATCTTCGGAGGCGGGCTTGAGCAGGTTGCGCAGGGTTTCGATCGGTTCCTTGAAGATGCGCCCGTCAATCGGACTCAGCAGACTGCGGCCGCGAACCGTGATTCCTTTCTTGATCACCGCTCGTAACGATTCGAGGTCCAACGGCTTGAAATCGTGCTCGCCAAACGGCCAGACTGGTCCAAAATCCTTGCCGTCTTGTCCCGTTCGCGGCACGAGCTGAGGCGTTGACGGAAACCACGTGATCTGCCAGTCGACAAACAGCGGCGACCATGGCTGGCGTTCCCACAGGTCGACTAAACGGTCCGGCAATATCTCGCCGCCATTGCGGGTGCGGAAACGAATTTGATCCTCGAAATCGGGCTTGCGTTCCAGGTCTTTAACCAGGCGCTCGAGCCAGTTGGTCCAGTCTCCGGCAGTGAAGAACTGCTTGTAGTTCGCGGGCAACGTCTTGTCCGCAAGATGGGCGACGGCCTGCTCAACCAATGAAGCTTCGTTGAGTAAGCTCGTCAGCACGTCTGCGCGCGCCGCAAAGTGTTTCATCGCGCCGGCGATCTCGTTGATGCTTGCCGCGGCGTTGAACGACTGCGGGGCGTTCTCCTTGATCACAACCTCGGCAGTTTTGCTGACTTGTTCCGGCAACCGGCAGGGAAGAGATTTCGGAAAGCGATGCTTGGTGATCGTGCCGGAGTTTTGGATCACGATCACCGGATCGGCCGGCGACCAAAAGCGTGGCGCAGAGTCAGAGCGAAGTTCGAGTTCCGCCGGCAACGTGTCTGCAAGCTGTTTTGGCACCGGTCGCAACTTGTTCAGCAGCCCATCGCGTTCGTTGCGTAACGTTCGCAGACGTTCGACCAGCCTGCGACAGTCGTCGGTTTCGTCGCCAAGCGGCATCTCCGGGTCGTATGACTTGTCCGTAAGTTTCCACCACCACGCGTACAGATCCTGTTGCAACGCAGCGATCTCGCGGCTAAGCGCGTCCGCATCAGCTTGCTGCTGGTTGAGCTGCTTCAGCGCGCTGAGCTGCGCGGCTGTTGGTTTGGCCTCGGTCTGTTTGGCGGTCTCGGCCGGGTCCGCCGGAAACGCATTCTGATTTCCCGCGCGTGGACGGATGGACCAGACCTTTCCCGCTTCCACTGTCGAGAACCAATGCTGGTGGACCACGTGATCGCGCGGCGCGGTGTTCCAACTGCCAACCAGTGATTCAGGTTGGCGATAGATAACTGCCTCGAGTGCCCGCCACAGGTTTGGCCGATCCTTTTGACCGCTGAATGGGCTGGAGACCAGTGACACGAGTGCGTCTTCGGCGCTGTTGCCGACGCCCACTTTGAAAGCCGCGGTCGGAACCTGCGCGACATTCTCGACCGGCGGCGCACCCGGATAGCCGAGCATCGTGCCTTTGTAGCTGGAACTCCAATAGTTGACGTGCGCCACCATGCCGTGAAAAAGACACGATCGATCGAGCACGTTTGGAGGCGGCGATTCGGAGTCAGTGCTCCAGCCAATCGCACTCAACACCTCCGCCGGCGTTGCAGGCTTTTCGTTCAGTTCGGCACGCTGCGCGTCGAGTTGCGCGCGGATCGCTTTTAGCGGTTCGTTCTGTTCCTTGTGATACCAGCCGAGCAGCAAATACGTCAGCGTCGTTTCTTTCGGAACACTTCCGGTGTTCGCCGGCGCGCGCAGATCGTTGAGCGTGTCGTGGAACGAAAGGATATTTTGGTTCTCAGCTAAGAAAGCAGTGAACGTCGGTGAGCCGGTCTGCGAATTTCCGATGGCGCTAATCGTCGCGTGATCGCCGCCGAACTTGGCGGGAGCATATTCTTCGAGTGGAACTGCTTTACCCACGTTCCGAGCGGTGTACTTTTTCGAGCCCTCGAACAGCAGGTCGCTCGCGGCGTCGGGATCGTCCAGCAGACCACTGTCGAGGAACCACGCCTTCGTCTTCTGTGCTTCTCCGCCGCGACGGCAGAAACGCACGATCAGCCACTGGTCCGGAAGCGCCGGAAATTCTAGTGATCCATTTTTGTATGAATGCCGCAGCCCCGGAGGCAGTACCCAGTGAACATAGACTCCGCGATCGTCGTCGTTTGGCCAAAGCGTTTCGGGGGCGATGAGTTGGTCCGTAGATTTTTTGTTGAACGTGCGCGTCGCGCCGAAAAACGGTTTTGGGCCAGGAGAGCTCAGGGAGCTGGTGAGTTTGCGGTAGTCCTGCGACAGCGGCGCCCAGCGGCCGCTGTTCGCGGTATAGTCGCCGCCGACAAGCAAAGCGCCTCGTTTATTGATTACCAGATCATCGACGACGAGCGCCTGGACTTTGATTGGTACGAGCAGATGCTCCATTCTTTATTCTCTCTTGTGCCTCTTGT
>DATANW010000398.1:0-14717 GCA_036266055.1 Pyrinomonadaceae bacterium
TCATGGCGAGGTGCCCGAGATCAGCGGCCAGGGAACGAGGGCGGTCGAGGCGTGGTTTCTCGGCCCGAAGGGCGAGAACGTCGACGTCCTCGAGCGACTCGTCGTCGAAGCAATTCGCGACCAGGCATTTTGGAGAAGAAACTACCACCCATCCGATCCAACGCACATCACCGAAGAAATGCGTCGCTCACCTGAGTACCTGCAAGCGATGGATTCGCTTCAGCACGGCTTCCGCGACCTGCTCTCGTTTTTGAAGAAGTCCGTTCCGTTTTTCAGCATGCGCTACCAGGGGCACATGAATTGGGACCTAACCCTACCTGGCATTCTCGGTTACTTCACCGCCATGCTCTACAACCCGAACAACGTCGCGTTCGAAGGCTCGACAGCCACTACGTTGTTAGAGATTTTCGTCGGCGATGATCTCTGCCGAATGCTCGGCTTCAAAATCCCAAAGCAGGAAAGTGCGATTCGGCCGTGGGGACATGTCACCTGCGACGGCACCGTGGCCAACATCGAAGCGATTTGGTCATCGCGAAATCTAAAACTGTTTGCAGTAGCACTTCAGGCCGCTCTGAAAAATGAAGACTCACTAAAGAAAGCCCGAGACCTCACCATCGCACTTCCACAGGGCGGAAATAAACCGCTGCTGTCTCTCGACCTATGGGCGTTGCTGAATCTTCGCGCTGACGACGTGCTGGCTTTACCGGCAAGACTCTCGACCGAATTCGATCTCGACCGGAAAACCATTACGGCGGCTCTCGAGAAGTACTCGCTTCAGAACATAGGTATCCAGGAGTTCTCACGTCAGTTTCTTACAGGGTTAAAGCATGCGCCCGTGTTCATGGTCCCAGGCACGAAACACTACTCATTTCCAAAAGCTGCCGCAGTGCTCGGAATCGGTTCGGCAAACATGATCGACGTACCGGTCGACAAAGACGCGCGGTTGAGCATTGAAGCGCTGCGTCAGAAACTTCAGGAGTGTCTCGCACAGCAAAGACCTGTCTTAACAGTCGTCGCCGTGATGGGAACAACCGAAGAAAGTGCAATCGATCCGGTGCGGGAGGTGCTTGCGCTGCGCGAAGAATTCCGAGCCCAGGGAATGGATTTCACTGTTCACGCAGACGGGGCTTGGGGTGGCTATCACGCTTCGGTAGTCAGAGATGATTTTGATATGCCGTCGCCGGAGCTGCTGTTTGCTCCACCGCCCGCTCCTCGTCTCAGTAAATACGTGACTGATCAGTACAACACTCTCGGGGAAGTTGACTCAATAACAGTCGATCCGCATAAGTCAGGTTACATTCCGTACCCAGCCGGTGCTCTTTGTTACCGGAATTCTGCGATGCGAGATTTGGTGACCTTCAGCGCCCCGGTAGTGTTCCACGGCGATGCTGAACCCACAATCGGTATCTACGGCATAGAAGGTTCAAAGCCGGGCGCCGCAGCCGCGGCTGTTTATTTGAGCCACCGTGTCATTCGCCCTTCGAAGAGCGGTTACGGAAAGATCATCGGGCAAGCACTCTACGGTTGTAAGCGACTCTACACGCGTCTGCTCTGCATGGCTGGACCAGCAGATGTTTTCACGGTGATTCCAGTGCCGCGGCTGTCGGCAGTGTCGGAAGTCCCAGGCAACAGTCTGGAAGAAAAGATTGCTTATATTCGCGAGCACATCGATCAGAAAACGAACGACGAAATCTCGCAAGACAGCGAAGCGAGTGCGCTGCTTCCCGAGCTTGGTCCTGACCTGAATATTCTGGCTTATGCTTTTAACTTCAAGAAGGTCGAGGCAGATGGTACGCCGGTGGTGAACAACGATCTGAAGTCAGCGAACAAGCTCAACAAAGCTATCTACAACCGTCTGAGCATCAACCCCGGCGACGACATTTATAAATACGACCTGATAGTCAGCACCACCGATCTAACACTCGACACGTATGGCGCTGATTTCTTCAATGAATACGCGGCGCGGATGGGAATCACTACAATCAACGACGATCATTTCACCGTGTTGCGCTCCGTGGTAATGGACCCATGGGCCACCGAGACAACCCGACTCTCCGCAACAGGAAAACTCGAAACCGTTTCTTTCATCGACACGTTGGAGAAGGAGTTTAGGAAAGCGGTAACCGGCGCCTTGGAAGAGATCCACCCGGCTCACTAGCCAGATCTTGAAAGGCTACCAGCCGGCCAGTTTGTGAATGGCGGAGACGATCCAGAAGGAGACAGCTGCGACGAACGCAGCGGCGGGGATGGTGAGAATCCAGGCCCAGACGATGCGGCCGGCGACGCCCCACTTTACTGCGGATAATCGCCGCGTCGCGCCGACGCCGACGATCGAGCCGGTGATCGTGTGCGTTGTCGAGACGGGTGTTCCGGTAAGCGTTACGTAGGCAAGCGTAAGCGCGGCGGCGCTCTCCGCGCAGAAGCCACCGACGGGTTTGAGTTTGGTTATGCGAGTGCCCATCGTGTGGACGATGCGCCAGCCACCCGATAACGTCCCCAGCGCGATCGCGGCGTGCGCGGCGAGCACGACGGAAGTCGGAATCGAAGGCAGTGTGCCGTTTGGTCCATACGACAGTCCCCACACTCCGCCGGCTGTCAGCACTGCGGTGATGATGCCCATCGTCTTTTGCGCGTCATTGCCGCCGTGGCCCAACGAAAAAGCAGCGGCAGAGAAAAGCTGACCGCGACGAAAGATCTTGTCTACTTTGGCTGCCGAAAAATGGCGGAACACCCAGAAGACGATCACCATCAACGTGAAACCGAGCAACATGCCCACCATTGGCGACAGTACGATGAACTTCAACGTGCGTAACCAAACGTCTGTTTTGAGCAGGCCACTGACACCGCCGTGCGCTGCGATGCCGGCGCCGGCGTAGCCGCCGAGCAGCGCGTGCGAGCTGGACGTCGGCAGGCCGAGATACCACGTGATGAGGTTCCAGATGATGGCCCCTAACAATGCGGCGAGCAGTACGTAAAGACGCAGTTCGGGACTGATGACGTCCATGCGCACGCCGTCGCCGATCGCTTTCGCGACTCGCGTGCCGAAAACGGCGAACGCGATAAAGTTAAAGAACGCGGCCCAGATGACGGCCATGCCCGGAGACAGAACGCGCGTTGAGACGACGGTCGCGATCGAGTTGGCGGCGTCGTGAAATCCGTTGATGTAATCGAAGATGAGTGCGAGAAAGACGAGGATGATGACGAAGGCCAGAGTTGCTGTCATGGTGTTACGCGGTTTCGAGGGACACGGATCGAAAGAGCAAACACGGATCCTCGTTAAGTGTGCTTGATGATGACGCTTTCGATTATGTTCGCGACGTTCTCGCAGCGATCGACGGCCGCCTCGAGCTTCTCGTAAATCTCTTTCCACTTAATCACCGTCAGTGCATCCGGTGGCTCGTGAAAGAGCTCGGCGATGGCGGCGTGATAGATGTCGTCGCCCTCGTTCTCAAGTCGATGAATTTCGACCAGCCGTTGCGTGATGTTTTTCGGACGCTGCAACGTCGAAACGATCTCTTTCAACTGTTCCGCCATGCGCTCGATCACATCCGCAAAGTCGCGCGCGTAATCGTTGATCTCTTTGATGTCGAAAATGATGATCGCCCGCGCCGCGTCGTCAATCAGATCAACAATGTCGTCGAACGCCGTCGACATCATGTAAATGTCTTCGCGATCGAAAGGCGTGATGAACGACTTGTTCAGCCGGGTGGAAATCGTGTGGGTCAGCTCGTCGCAGGCGTGCTCGAGACCCTTGATGCGCTGCGCGTATTCGCTGAAGTCGCCGTGCTTGTCAGCCAGCATCTCCTTCAGCTCGCGCGCCGCCGACGAGATGTAAAGCGTCATCTGCGTGAACAGGTCGAAATACTGCTCTTCTTTTGGAAGCAGGCTTAATCCCATGTCGCCTCTGACATTAGTCTGAATTTAATCTGAACGTCGCCGGACTATAACTTACGACTGCGCGACTTGCCAAATGCGAGCAGACTCGTATATCAAAGGCCGCAAATGACGAAGAACCACCTGTCCGACGTTCAGGACCTGCTGCGGCTCGAATCGAACGCAATCGCACAAACAGCCACTCGCCTCGATGCTGCCCAGGTCGAGCGCGTAGTCGACTTAATTGCCGATTGCAAAGGAAAAGTCGTCATCCTGGGTGTAGGGAAGTCGGGAATTATCGGCCAAAAGATTGCGGCGACCATGACCAGCACCGGCACCGCGGCGTTCTACCTGCACCCTTCAGACGCGCTGCATGGCGGACTCGGCATCGTCCAACCGGACGACGTTGTGATCGTTCTGAGCAACAGTGGCGAGACTGACGAGATCGTCGGCATGTTGCCGTACTTGAAGAACCGCCAGGTAGCAATCGTCGCGATCGTCGGCAATCTCAATTCGACGCTCGCTAACCGCGCCGACGCCGTGCTCGACGCGTCAGTCGATCAGGAAGCGTGTCCTTTGAACCTCGCGCCAACGACGAGCACCACTGTTGCGCTCGCGATCGGCGATGCACTGGCGATGACGGTGATGAAAGTCAAAGGTCTAACAACGGACGATTTCGCCGTGAATCATCCCGCCGGACGTTTAGGCAAACGACTGACGTTGCGCGTCGCCGATCTCATGCATCGCAACGGCGAGAACCCGACGATCGCAGTCGGGTCGAGTTGGGTGGAAGTTGTGCGCGCGATCAGCAAAGGCGGACTCGGCGCCGTTTGCGTAGTCGATCCAACCGGGCGATTGGCGGGGATTATTACCGACGGAGATTTGCGTCGCGCCTTCGAACGCACGAACAGCGAATCACTCGCGAAACTCACCTGCGACGATTTCATGACGCGACAGCCAACTGTCGCAACAGCCGACCTCCTCGCCTTCGACGCACTTCGTTTGATGGAAGATCGACCTTCACAAATCTCCGTGTTGCCCGTTGTAGATGAGGATCAGGTGTGCGTCGGATTAATTCGCGTTCACGACATCGTGCGCAGTGGCTTGTGACGGCACGCGCACGGGCATGTCGACGATGTCCCAGGCCGAGCGCACGCGCAGAAGTTTCGACATCAATCCCGCGTGCATGATGTGACCGCTTCGTTCGGCGACAACCTTGCCCATGATCGGCATTCCCAACAGAGCGAGATCGCCGATGATGTCGAGTATCTTGTGACGCACGAACTCGTCGCGAAAGCGTAACCCCGTTTGATTCAACATTCCTTCCGGCGTTAAGACGATCGCGTTGTCGAGTGACCCACCACGGATGAGGTTGGCCCGTCGTAACGCTTCGATCTCATCGGTGAAACCAAACGTGCGCGCCGCCGCGATGTCCCGACTGAACGCTCCGTCGCTCAACTCGACAAACAAACTCTGCACGCCGATGAGCGGGTGAGAGAAGTCGATCAGGCAATCGATCTGATACGTGTCGGCAGGTTCAACGCTGATGCGCCGGTTGCCTTGTTCAAACGCCACTCGCTCGCGTACCAGCAAGGCGCGCCGCGCGAGCGGTTGTTCGACGATCCCGGCACGCTCGATGATCTCGGCAAAGTCTTCCGCCGAACCATCCATGATCGGGATCTCGAGATTGTCGACCTCGATGAAGACGTTATCGACTCCAAGTCCACGCAGCGCGGCGAGGAGATGTTCGACGGTCGAGAGCATCACACCGGTGCGCATCAGGGTCGTGGCGTAACCGCAATTAGCGACTGATTCGACAGTGGCGGGAATTTCAAAACCACCAAGGTCTGTACGGCGGAACACATAGCCGGTGTCAGGAGGCGCCGGAACGAGACGGATATGGACCGGAACGGCTGTGTGTAGACCTATCCCGTGGGTTTCGACTGGAGAGCCGAGCGTGGTCTGTTTGATCAAAAGTCGGGCGCCTTCAATTCAGGTTGATCCATGCTGCGGTCTATAAACGAGCAAGGAATGTGCCGGGAGAGAAGTGAGTATATAACGACATCGCAGGCGAGCGCTGTTGCGTCTGCGCCACACATCGGGAATTTCCTGACGAGATCGCGCCACACAAAGTTATTGAATGGACTGATTCGCTGGAGTACACTCGCGACAATTAACCGTCGGGACGCGTAGCTTTTCGGCGTAGTGTTTGAGAAACAGCGCTTTCGGACCATAACTTCGTGGATGAAAGAAACGCGACGCCAGCGCTCCGAAGAGCAAAGAGTGTGGAGTGCCTCGATTCCGCATTCATGGAGAAACCGCGATGCCAGACCTCGAGATAACGTGTTCGGAGTGCAACTCTCCGTTCACATTTACTGAACGCGAACAGGAGTATTACAGGGAACGTAATCTGACTCATCCCAAACGTTGTAAACCATGCCGCGATGCGCGGCGGGCCAACTTCGGTGGCGGACGAGGACAAACAGGTGAGCGTCAACGATTCGAAATCACATGCGACCAATGCGGCAAGAACGATTCAGTGCCCTTCAAGCCTTCGTCGGGCAGACCGGTCTTGTGCAGCGACTGTTTCAGCGCGAATCGCGCAGCGCAACGTACCTGACATAGGTTGATGCCGGCTCGTGCCGCCGGCATCGACTAAACTACAATTCGAGAAAGGCAAGTTTCTGGAACGCGGTATCTCTCGACGCGAACGAGCAGGGTGAAGATCGCTCTGAATTAAGTTGCGAACATGGATGCCGGTAATACTACCCCCGTCAGTGGGTAGATTGTTCTTTTCAACCTACGAGAGTCACGCCCGAACTCAATGAATCCCGAGAGGGGTTTTCGATGTTGTAGTCGTAGATGAATAATCCATCCACTCACGTGGATGGGATTAGGTTCCGACAAGGCTAGAGAGGTTAATGAGTTACGACACGATTCAACTGGAAATGCGCGGTCAGGTTTGTGTCCTGACGTTGAACCGTCCGGATCGTTTGAACGCGCTCACCGTCGAGACGGCGAACGACTTTAAAGCCGCCGTTGCTGAAGCGCTGCAACAAGGCGCGCGCGCGATCGTTCTGACTGGCGCCGGCCGTGCCTTCTGCGCCGGTGGCGATTTACGCGCAATGCAGGAGATGGCTACGAGCGAAGGACGTCTGGAAGCGTTCTTCGATGAACCGTTGCGAATACTGAACGAAGCGATCCTGTTGATTCGTCAAACGCCCGTTCCTTTTATCGCCGCCGTGAACGGAGTCGCGTCGGGTGGCGGATGCAACCTGGCGCTGGCTTGCGATCTGGTGATCGCGGCGGAGAGTGCGAAGTTCAACCAGGCATTCATCAAGATCGGTCTGGTGCCCGACTGCGGCGGAACATTCATACTGCCGCGGCTCGTAGGATGGAAAAAGGCCGCAGAGCTGATGTTCACCGGCGACTTGATCACGGCACAGCAGGCGGTGGAGATGGGAATGATCAATTCAGTCGTTGCCGATACTGAGCTGATGGGCCAGGTGATGTCGATCGCCGAACGGTTGGCCCAGTCGCCAACGGCCGCCATCGCGCACATCAAGCGACTGCTTGACGCAAGCGCGGTGAACGACTATGGCGCTCAACTCGATCTGGAACGCGAGGCGCAGATCGAGGCCGGCAAGACGAAAGATTTCGTCGAAGGCGTCTCGTCGTTCCTCGAAAAAAGGCCGCCGCGATTTGTTGGGAGTTGATGTTCCAAAGAACGAAGCAGATCGCGAGGCCGCCGCTGATAATCAGGGCGGCTTTCTTATTGGTTAGTTTTTGAAACACAGATAGCACGGATGGACTCCTTAACCTACATGCAACTGCTGCGGCGCAATCAGTCGTTCAGACGATTGTGGATCGGGCAGGTCATTTCGGAGCTCGGCAACTGGTTCAACTTCATTGCCGCGTTGGGACTGGTGCGCCTTGTGTCGCATGGCGCGCCCGAAGCAACGACGGTCATCCTGATCTCGCGGCTGGTGCCATTCACGCTTTTCTCCCCACTCGCCGGTGCGTTCGTCGATCGCTGGTCGCGGCGCACGGTGATGATCGTTACCGATGTGTTGCGCTTCTTCGTGGCGCTCGGGTTTTTGTTCGTGCGACGACCGGAGGACCTTTGGATCGCATATCTATGCACTGCTTTGCTCGCCTTCTTCGGCGCGTTCTTCGAAGCGGCCAAGAATGCGGCGGTGCCGAACATCACCGGCGAACGAGATCTGCTCGCGGGCAACGCGCTGATGTTTTCCTCGCGGTTTTTGTTGATGTCAGTCGGGGCGGCGCTTGGTGGTTGGACCGCCTCGAAGGTTGGTTACTCTTCTGCGTTCATTATCAACGCGCTTTCGTTCCTGCTGTCGGCTTATTCCGTTTGGCTCGTGCCTGACGCGGAAACGCGACAGAAGCCGAGGCCGGCAGGCGCTGAACCGACTCCGAAGCGAGGCCTGTTTAGTGGTTACTGGAGCGATATTCGCGAAGGCTGGTCGTACATCGTGACCCATGCGCCGGTCGCGACGATCCTGCTCGTCAATATCGTCTGGGCCATCGGTGGCGGTGCGATCAACCTGATCCTGGACCGTCTCGGCGCGTTCGAGTTCGCCGCGCAAAGCGGACACAGTGCGGACGCGGAAATCGGTGTGCTGTACTTCGCAAACGGTTTGGGACTGTTCGTCGGGATGATGATCGCGCGGCGCGTCGGGATCTACTTCCACATGAAGAGCCGGACGATGGCATACATCGGTTGGAGTCTGTTTATTCAGGGGATTTTCTTCGCGCTCATGGGCCTGATGCCGACGCTGCTGCTGGCGTCGCTCATGCTTTTCATCTCGCGGGTGTTGCTCGGTGCTGAGTTCGCGGTCCAGGAGACGTTGTTAATGCGTTTGGTGCCGGACAACTTGCGTGGGCGAGTTTCGACGACGGATCGCGCGGGCGAGATGATGATCTGGAGCTTCTCGACCGCGGTCGCCGGCTGGTCGCTCTACCACATAACGACCCAAACGTTGACGATCACGTCTGGCCTGCTTTCCGGGCTGTCAGGCATGTTATGGTTGGGTTTGTGTTCAGTACAGAGATCACACGGATCGATTGTTAAAATTCCGGACCATGCGAGTTAAAGCCCGTCGCAGAAAATCCGTGGCCTTTTTTATCACGCTGGGCGCGAGTCTCGTCGTGTTGACGATCGCGTTGAACGTCGGCTGGATTGTGCTCAACTGGGGCGAGATCGCGCTCCTCGTCTTCGGCATCATCCTTTTCGTCGTGCTGATCTTCGGACTGGTGCTCAACACGACGTTCCTGATTCGCGAAATACGTCTGAACGAACAACACGACGCGTTCATCAACGCAGTCACGCACGAACTCAAGACGCCGATTGCGTCGATCCGTCTGTATCTCGAAACGTTGAAGACGCGCGACGTCGACGAAGCTCAGCGCCACGAGTTTTACAACATCATGCTCGCCGACAGCGAGCGACTGCTGGTGACGGTCGAGCAGGTGTTGCGCGCCGGACGCACGCGACATCGCCGCCGTCGCATCGCGAATGCCGTGATCGACGTCGACGAGATGGTCCGCGAGTGTCTGGAACGGACCCGATTGCGGTATGGTTTGAACGAGCAGCACCTCGTCTACGCGGAAGCGTCTGATGCGAAAGGGGCAAAAGTCTCTGGCGATCCTGACGAGCTGCGCGCCGCGTTTTCGAATCTTCTGGATAACGCGGTGAAGTATTCAGACGAGGAAGTACAGGTTTCGGTCTCGGTGTCGGCTACTGACGACAAGCGCGTCGTCGTGCGAGTGGCCGACAAAGGAATCGGGATTCCGAGCGCGCAACTGAAACGCATCTTCAAGCGGTTCTATCGTGTTCCCGGACGGTTTATGGCGCGCGTCAAAGGGACGGGTCTGGGCTTGTTCATCGTGCAGTCAGTGGTCCGAAAGCACGGCGGGCGCGTGTTCGCCGAGAGCCCGGGTTTGGGCCAGGGCAGCACGTTTACGATTCTGTTACCGCGGATTTGAACGACGGATTTAGAAAGCAATGGATTCGGTTTTAATAGTCGAAGACGAAAAACACCTGGCGGACGGGTTGCGCTACAACCTGCGGGCCGAGGGCTATGAGGTTGATATCGCGAGTAGCGCCGAGCAGGCGGCGTCGCTGATGCTCGAGAAGCGCAAGTCGTACGATGTCGTCGTGCTCGATGTGATGTTGCCGGGAATGGATGGGTTTTTGTTTGCGTCGAAGTTGCGTGAGCGAGGCGAGTTCGTGCCGATTCTGATGTTGACCGCGCGTGGTCAGGCTGAAGACGTGCTGCGCGGTTTCGAAGCGGGCGCCGACGACTACCTGCCGAAGCCGTTTGACCTCTCAGTTTTGCTCGCTCGCATTAATGCGCTGTTGCGCCGGCGTGAGTGGCTTCGCAGGGATCGCACCGTTGCAGCGGCGGAGGCGGCGGCTGATGCAAACAACATCGTCGCTCTCGGCAACCGGATAATCGACTTCGACGCGCTGGAGCTTCGCTCCGGCGAGCAGACGGTCCATTTGACGTTGATGGAAGCTGAGCTGCTGCGTTATCTGATCAATCACGATGGCCGAATCGTTTCACGCAGCGCGATCCTCGAAGATGTCTGGGGCTTGCGTGAAGACACAGACACGCGCGCCATCGACAATTTCATAGTTCGTTTGCGGAAGTATATTGAGGACGAGCCTTCGCGACCGCAGTACCTGCTGACGGTGAGAGGTGTCGGCTACAAGTTTGTTTCGGCTACAGCCGCTGCGGCGACAACTGACGACTAACCACCGGCGATGATCAACGACGCCCGCACACCCAACATGTCGGAAAAGTCTTTCGAATAGATAGTCGAGACTTTTCTGACCCTGCCGATCTTCTCGACCAACTCTTCATTCGAAATGAATCCGTTCTCGGTGTGGGCGATGGCCCAGGTCGGAATGTGCGACGCAGTCCGCAACAAGTCTTCGACAAAGCCCAAATACTGTTGCTTGCTCTGCACCCGCGATCCCAATCGCGCTTTGTGCGAACGCTCGAGATCGACCCAGAACTCGTCGCCGCCACGCAACCATTCTTCGCGCCAACTCTCAATCGGATCTCGCGCTGCGGTGCTCTGCGTAATCGGAATCGGCAGCCGCAGGAACAGCAAGTCAGTGTGCTGTCGCTCGGCGACGAAACTGCGAACGTCCTGGTTGGTCGACTTGTTGCGCATCGAGTTGTCGTGCGGTTGCGGCAGACACCCGAGCATGGTGCGAAACGTTTCTGACAGCGCTAGCGGCTCGCGCAGCGTGCGGGTTTGTTCGTTGAACGACAGGACATAATCGCCAACCATCATCGCTGCGGTCAGCGCGAGTGCGCGTTTGTAAGGCTCGAGCTGTTCGGCGTTGAAACGCACGTTGTCGAACCACCACGCGTCGGTTTCATTGAACCACTTCAGCAACCCCGGATTCGACATCTTCTCGCGCGGCAGGTACGCGTCGTCGAGCAACAAATCGAGATCATCTTCGCGCAGCTTCTCAGTGTTGTTTTCGACGAGCGCAAACGCCTTCGTGTACGACCAGATCATCGGATCGTTGGCCGCAATACGCACACGCCAATTTTTTAGCCGGACGATCAGCTCCGGTTCACCGGTGAACGGGAGCGCGACCGATAAAAACTTTAGCCGCCGCAGCACGCCGAGTTCAAAAGCCAACCAGCCGTTATGAAATTGCATAGTTCACATTCAACGAGAGAAAAAGCGAAACAACCGCCGGGTCAAATTCGATTCCGGCACGATTCGTAAGCTCGCGTCTCGCAGCCTCTTCCGAAAGCGACGGCCGGAACGGCCGATCGTCGGTAAGCGCCGCGTAAGAATCGGCGACGCGAAGTATTCTCGCCGCTAAGGGAATCTCTTCACGTCGCAGCGCATCAGGATAGCCCGCGCCATTCCACCATTCGTGATGCCAGCGAACAAGCAGTTGTGCGGCGCGATCGGCGCCGACTCGCGACGCCTCGCGTTCTCCGATCACGGGATGACGAGTCAGGTCGAGCCGTTCTTCAGCGTCCAACGCGCGATCCGCCTGGATGTAATCGCGCTCCATCGCGACCTCGCCGAGGTCGTGCAACAAAGCTGCGGCGTACAACGAGCCGCGATCGTGTCGCGCGAGATGAAACGCGTGCGCGATCTCGTCGGCAATCGCGGCGACGCGTTGTGCGTGTGGGTTCTCGTACCGCTCGAAACGATCGACCGTCTTCGCAAGCTGCATAAACGCGTCGCCTGCGGCTCTCTCAATCAGTTCAGCACTGTCGACTGCTACCATCGCTGCTTATCTTAAACTCCTTTTAGCTCGCGCAACAGATCGCGCGCTTTTTGATTGTTGGGATCCGCCGCCACGGCGCGCTCGGCTTCGCCTTTCGCACGCACAGAAAATCCCAGATCTCTGAACAACAGCGCCAGCGAGACGCGGTAGTCTGCGTTGCCGGGTTCGAGCTTGATCGCCGCTTGCAGTTCGGCTTCAGCAGCGCGTCGCGTGTTTTCCTGCGCCGCGAGCGTCTGACCGTAATAGGCACGGTAACGTGCCTCATTCGGGACGAGCCGCGCCGCGGAAGCGAACAGTCCGGCTGCCAGTTTGCGCTGACCCTGTTCGAGCGCCGCTAATCCTTCTTTGAAGTCGTTCGCCGCGCGCTGTGCAACGGAGAGTTGCGGCACAGCGTCCGTCGCTCCGGGTGTTGCACCTGCTTCCGCTGCGGGCGCCGCCGGCTTTGCAGTTGCGTCGGCGATCTGCTGGGCCTTTCTCCGCGCCTGAAGCTTCGCGTTGTAGTTTGCACGTAGATCGTCATCGCGCAAAGTGTCGTACGCCTGAGTGATCCTCGCGAACGCTGATTCCAGGCGCGTCAATAGCGCAGGGTCAATTTTGCGAAACCGGTCCGGATGATAACGACGCGCGAGATCGTAGTACGCTGACTTTAACGTCTCGGCCATAGCAGTGGTTTCGACGCCGAGCACATCGTAGTGCGACTCCGCAGTGCGCAATCGTTCGAGAAAAGTTTCGGGATCGGACTCGGAGCCTGTCGATTCCTCTACCGGCTTTGCCGGCGCTCTTTGTTCCGCCCAGAGCAACAGTGCGTCCACGTCGATGTCGAGATTCACACTTTCGTCGAGATGAGAACGAGAATCAAAGGACCAGGCGCCGTCGGTGAGCGTAAGCGCGAAGCGCACGATGCCGGAGACCTGCTTCGTTTGGGCTACTTCGATCTCGCCGTGTGTTAGCAAGTTTGCGTTACACAGATTCTTTGCAAGCTCGACGTCAGGAAGATTCTCATCAAACCTTCCAAGCTGTTCGGGTGAGAGAAGGCTGGCCCGCTGCAAATGTGCGCGGAGCCGCAAGTCGCGCAGGTTGCAGGCGGCATAAACCAGTTGGCCCTTATAAAAATAGACGGCAATCTTGATTCGATCCTGCTCGACACGGAGGCTGCCACTCTGTGACTTTGCTGAGATTTCGCGAATGAGCTCCGCGAGCGGTTGCTGGCTGAGTTGCCCGTTCATCCGGTGCGGCATCATAGCGCACGGGCGAAATCTAACAAAATTCTGTGGCGGACCGCGGCAGGGGGTAGACAGGGATGAACACTGACCCTATATTGATGCCACATAACAATTTAAGCCCCCATCCGAAACTACTTTCAAGCAGGGTGTGATCTTTATGGATGAAAGAGCCGGCGAGGGTGCCTATCACTCTGGCGACCCGGACAACACTAGCGACACGGTTAGCAGTGCGGCTGCTCTCAATTCTCAGGAACGCGTTGACCTTCTAATCAGGGAGCTACGAAAGCGTACGGCCGAGTTGGAAGAGGCAAATCGCGAATTACGGCGCGTTTCACACTATCGGTCCCTGTTCCTGGCGCGCATGTCTCATGAACTGCGTACGCCGCTGACGTCCATTCTCGGTTTCAGCGAGATCCTGCTCGATCAGGAGGAACTGACGGACGCACAGCGCCGCTTTTGTCAAAAAGTCCAGGATTCGGGCTTTCAACTGCAAGCGAGTTTGAATCAACTCGTCGATCTTTCGCGTATCGAGGCCGGGCAGACGGAGGTTTTTCTTCAGGAGTTTTCACTGCGCGAGACGGTGCGGGAATCGTGCGCGGCAGCGGCGCGGATGGCGCAGAAGGCGCAGGTGAAGATCGAGTACGAAGTCGCGCCGGAGATCACCACGGTGGTTTCCGACCAGGGGAAACTGCGGCAAACGATCTTCAACTTTATCGCCTGGGCCGTGAGCCGGAGTCCCGCAGGCGAGACCGTGATGGTTAGTGTCGACATCGATCCGGAAGGGCTGCTCGCGATCCGCGTCAAAGACAACGGCGAAGTGCGTTCGGATACGACGAAAGCGTTCGATCCGGAGCACGGGCCGCTGGGTCACGAACCAAACATCAACGAACTTGGTATTATCATCGGGCGGAAACTGCTCGAACTGATGGGAGGAAGAGTCGTGCTGGAGAATTGCGCGCCCAGAGGTCTTCAGGCGACGATCCGTATTCCCGCACGTCCGTCGAAGTCGTGATACACATCAACATGTTAAAAGGTAATGGATGGCAGAGATCATAATTCGTGAATGTACGACGATCGAAGAGTTTGATAACTGTATTTACCTCCAGCGCGAAGCGTTTGGGCTTCCCGACCTGGAGATTTCGCCCCGCCGACATTTCATAGTTTCTCGACAGGCAGGAGGTTGGACGCTCGGCGCCTTTGCAGACGACCGCATGGTCGGTTTCGTTCATCATCTCGCCGCCGTCCGCCCCAACGACGAGATTTACGGCTACTCGCACGTGATGGCCGTCGCGCGCGACTACCAGAACAAAGGCGTCGGCGCGCGTTTGAAG
>DATANW010000399.1:0-3016 GCA_036266055.1 Pyrinomonadaceae bacterium
CGATGTCGATCTTCTGGCCGGCAACCGTCAGGCGATTGTCTTTGAATTCGAGTGCCTGCGGTGTGCAGATGATCGCCGGATAACCCGCCTGTTCGAAGAACTCGCGAAACAGTTCGAACTCTTTGACGGTCGGCACGTCTGCGAGATCGACGATCGCGATGCACGGCGCGTGTTCAGGTTTGCGGCCGAGATATTCTTCGTACGACTCGAGCAGGACGTCCAACATAAAGCGCCGGCCGTAAAGCGCGCGCAGGTTGTAGTCTTCGGAAAACCGCTTCATCACGGGCAGGCTGGAGAAGATGTCGTAGGCGGCGTCGGCGTAGGCAATTCCCGCCGGACTCTCGCCATTGAGTTCGACAAAGCTGTAGGCAGATGCGGTCAGGAAAGAATCGAGTCGCGAAGTTGGCGAGACGGCGGTGTAACCGGGATCAATGGCGACTAGATCCTTCTCGATATCCGTCAACCCTAAGTCGTCAACGACCTTCGGATCCACAACGGCCGCATCCTTCACTTTCTGAATCGCCGACCAGACGGTCTCGCAAATGCGGCAGATCCGCGCGAAATCTGTCTCTGTCACAAAATGCGGCCGCAGGTACGGCGACAAACGCCGGCCTCCGAAGACAAGCTTCGCCCTCTCAAGCCCGTCATCGAGCATCGCCCGGGACTCTTCAGCTAATTGATGATTTGCGAGTAGTTCGTGATACCGCGCAACAGCCTCTGGAAACATGGGCGGTAAGGGTATCACACGCCTGTCGTATCCGTGTAAGAACCGGATTGCGAGTCGCAGCTATCCCTTTTTATCCGTGCTTTTCTTCGCGGCAGCCGTCACCGTCACGGTGCGCTTCTGCTTGTTGCGGAAGATCTCGAACTTGAACGTCAATGGCACGTTTGTCGGCGAGGCGAAGGGACGGTTTGAGACGGCTTTGCCGTTGATTGACTGAATGACGTCGCCGGGTTGAAGACCGGCTTCGAAGGCCGGACTGGCGGGTTCGACATAGACCACCAGCAGTCCGGCGGTTGTTCCGAGTTGCGAGGCCACCAGCGCTCGCAACGTAATCGTTTCAATACCCTGGTCCATTAACGAGTTGAAGCCGTCGGATGATCCTCGTTTACGAAAGAACGAGCTGAAACCCTGCGCCGGATCCAACTTCCCGCTCAACTTCACGTCAAGCGCTTCCGCTGCAGGCTGATCCGGACGCGCAACCGTGAACGAAACCTGACTGCTCGCGCCGGCCTGGTCCAACAACCACGTGAAATCTTCGCTGTTCTCGATCTCCCACTCGTTCACTTTCAAAATCACATCGCCGACGCGCAACGCTGCCTGCGCGGCCGGACTGCCGGGAACGATCGACGTCAGCAGGATGCCGCGGTGATCTTCCGCGAGTGCCGCCGCACGTTCCGGCTTCCATCCGTGATTGAGTATCTGATCGATTTTCAGACCGGCAATAGCTTCGCCTTTCACGCCGAGATATGGCTTGGGCACACTCGCCTGTCGCGCCAGCACACGTTGCGCTGCCCGCAGGATCATCGGCACTGGCAGAACACTCGCTTCACCATTTTCAAGACCATTCACGATTCCGAGAGTCTCGCCCGCATCGTTGATTGCCACACCGCCAACGATCGACTGCGACAGACGAGGGGAACCGACTTTGAACCGTGCAATTCCTCCTGACGGTGAGCGCCGTACGTCGAATATTCGTCCTTCCGTCGCACCGATGCGCACGTAAAGACCCGAATTCAACAAGCCGCGTTGTCCGGTCACTGGTTCAGGACCAAACAACCTCACGCTTTCGCCGACATCAACCGGCTCGTCTTTGATCATTCCTGCCGCCGCAGGATTCTTGTCCGCCAGCTTCAGTACCGAAAGTCCGGTAACCGCATCGAGACCGACGTATCTGGCGACAAGACGCTTGCCGTCGGATCCAATCACCGTCACGTCCGGCGGCTGAAAGAAACTGCCCCTCATTCGCTCCCACGGATTAACCGCCTTGCGTGACGGCACTGCGGGCACACCCGGAACGGCCGGAACCGCCGGGATCTCAGGTGTCGCAAAATCCTGAAAATCCGACGCAGCGATTTCGATGTCGGCTTCCGGCATCCAGGCGACGATCGTCTGACCATCGTCCATCGCGACTCCGGCGATCACGTTTGTGTGGACGTCTTCGAGGAGTTTGAAGTCCGCATCGAGGCCGGCAAGAGCCATCGCCTGGCGTTCGGACCGCAGCAGGACACGAAACATCTTGAGACCATTTAATCGATGAACGATGGTCACGACCTGCGGCGCAGTCTTCTTCTTCTCCGCGCGCATGCTCACGCGCGGTGCCGTAGCCTTCTTGAGAGTTTGCGCGGGAGCGTGCGCGATCGTCGCTGCATAACACAACAACAATAGTGTGATTGTCGCGACTTGCCTTCTCATAGTTACAGACATCTTAAAGCCTTTAACCCGCCTTGTTACCAAACTGTGTCACGCTTTTGTGCAAGCTGCGCTGGCGCCGGTAAAACTCTTTGCGATCCGAATGTGATGGTCGGCACCGAGATCGTTCGTGCGTTGCCGCGACCGTCGTCGAATGAAAATCTGAGTGATTGAACTGAAGCATCGATTGGGAAGATCGGCGAATGCATTTGCGAATTTGAAATAACTGTCGGGCGTTCGCTGCCGAAATCAACCGCGGCGAGCGGAGCTTTTCTTGCGGCCACGCGCTTTTCACTGCGGTTGACCTGACGTGGACCATTATCGGAAGCTACAACGTGCGTTTGCTCGGGAACCACTACCTGGCGTTCAGCCGGCCTGGCTGCGGGCTGAGGCGGCTCAGAAGTTCGTAGGTTCGCAAGCTCCAACTTTGCGTCGTGATTCACGATCGTTCGCACATATACGACACCACCGACAAACAACAGGACCAGCGTCGCTGCTGCGAAACTTTTCGTCGCGAAGGACCACTGCATGGCGCGCAGGTGGAACCCGGCGCTGCTTGATTCATGCGCTAGACGCGCACGCAAGCGGAAGTCGAAATCAGCG
>DATANW010000400.1:0-18778 GCA_036266055.1 Pyrinomonadaceae bacterium
GTGCCTGCTCTCGTGGTGGCGCGCCTGCCGTACGGGAGAGCCGCCGCCTGAGTGGAACGCATACAAGTCGATGGTCCAACGCGGATTACGCGCGGCGGATCTGGTTGTCGCGCCGACGCGGGCGATGCTCAACTCGCTCAACGAAAACTATCCCGGCATCATCAACAGAAAAGGCGTCGTGATTCCAAACGGTCTCGACGTCGACAGTCTCACGCCAACGCTGAAGCAGAAGTTTGTTCTTTCGGCAGGGCGTTTGTGGGACGAAGCCAAGAACATTCAGACGTTGGCCGGCGTTGCGTGGGAACTGCCGTGGGCCGTCTGCCTCGCGGGCGAGAAGCAGAACATCGACGGCGGCGAATTGAAGCTAACGTTGAAAGAGAACTGTTACGCGCTCGGAAATCTGCCGCGTGAAAATTTGCGCTACTGGTACGCCTGCGCCTCGATCTACGTGCTGCCGGCACGTTACGAACCGTTTGGACTGACGATCCTCGAAGCGGCGTTGTCCGGTTGCGCGTTGGTGCTCGGCGGCATCGAGTCGTTGAAAGAGAACTGGGCGCAGGCGGCGATCTTCATCAACCCGGCGGACCGCATCGCGTTGAGGGAGACGCTGGTCGAGTTGATGCGCAACGAAGTTTACCGGAACCGCCTTGGACGACTCGCCCGCGAGCGCGCGCTCCAGTTCACGAGCACGCGCATGGCCGAACAATACATCGCCGCCTACCGCGCTCTACTTAATCGTCGCATGCGGGAGGTCGCTGCATGCGCATAGTCATGTTCTACCAGTCGCTGATCTCCGACTGGAACCACGGAAACGCGCATTTCTTGCGGGGTGTCGCGGCGGAGTTGCTGGCGCGAGGCTATGCGGTCGAGGTCTACGAACCGGCAGACTCGTGGAGCGTCGAGAACCTTTTTCGCGAACATGGAAACGGTCCGGTGCTCGAGTTTCAAAAAGCATTTCCGCAGCTCTCGAGCACTCGCTACGACTTGAAAACACTCGATCTCGATCGCGTGCTGAATGACGCAGACCTGGTGCTGGTCCATGAATGGAACGAGCCGGAGTTGATCGAGAAGCTGGGCAATCACAAGCGTCTTTCGCGCGGTTTCAAACTGCTCTTCCACGACACTCATCACCGCCTCGCCGGCGAAGATCAATTGAACTTCAGCCTCGAAAACTACGACGGCGTGCTCGCCTACGGCGCGGTGATTACCGATCGATACCTGCGTCGAGGCTGGGCGCAACGCGCGTGGACCTGGCACGAAGCCGCTGACGTGCGTGTTTTTCATCCGTTGCCGGCGATCGAACGTAGTGAAGATCTGGTCTGGATCGGCAACTGGGGCGACGAGGAACGAACGCACGAGTTGCGCGAATTCCTGCTCGAACCCACGAAAGATCTTCGCCTGAGCGGCAAGGTCTACGGCGTGCGTTATCCACGCGAGGCGATCGAAGAATTCGAGCAAGCGGGTCTTCATTACTGCAGCTGGTTGGCAAACTATCGCGTCCCCGAAGCCTTCGCGCGCGCGCGGGTAACGTTGCACATTCCGCGCTCGCCTTACGTGCAGGCGCTGCCGGGCATTCCGACGATTCGCGTTTTCGAAGCACTCGCCTGCGGCGTTCCGCTGATCTGTTCACCGTGGGCCGACACTGATGGTCTCTTTCGCTCCGGAAAGGATTACCTGTTGGCCCACGACGGTGACGAGATGCGTCTGCGTCTGCTCGACCTGCTGAACGATCGCGGTCTGGCGGAAGAGCTGGCGAGCAACGGGCTCGCCACAATCCTCGAACGCCACACGTGCGCGCATCGCGTCGACGAGTTGCTCTCGATCTACCGGGAGTTGAATACGCAAGGAGAAAGGCAGATGGCGGTCGCATGAAAAGCAGGTTGAACATTGCATTCTTCGGATCCAGTCTGGTCTCAGCTTACTGGAACGGCGCCGCAACCTATTACCGCGGCATCATTCGCGCGCTGGACCAGTTGGGCCACTCCGTCACCTTCTACGAGCCCGACGCATACGATCGACAAAAACACCGCGACATACCCGATCCTGATTGGGCTCGGGTCGTTGTTTACCAAACAGATACCACCGACGATGTTTATCGCGCGTTGAGCGGCGCTCGGAACGCGGACCTCGCAATCAAGACGAGCGGTGTCGGCGCCTTCGACCAACTACTCGAGTCGGCGATTCTCGAGCTGAAGGCCCCGCACACGCTCGTCGCGTTCTGGGACGTCGATGCTCCGGCGACACTCGATCGCCTCGCTTCGAATCCGCACGATCCGTTTCACGCGCTGGTTCCTCGTTACGATCTGATCCTGACGTACGGCGGCGGCGAACCGGTGGTGTCAGCTTACGAGTTGTTGGGCGCGCGCCCGTGCATCCCGATCTACAACGCGCTCGATCCTGACACGCACCATCCGGTGCCCGCCGATCCGCGTTTCGCCTGCGACCTCGCGTTGTTGGCCAATCGTTTGCCCGATCGCGAGGCGCGCGTCGAGGAGTTTTTTCTGAACGTAGCGGCGCGGCTCCCGCAGAAGGAATTCGTGCTGGGCGGAAGTGGTTGGGCCGGCAAACCGCTGACGATGAACATCACTTACGTCAACCACGTCTACACGAAAGATCACAACGCCTTCAACTCCACACCGCGAGCGGTTTTGAACGTCAATCGCGAAAGCATGGCGCGTTACGGTTTCTCGCCGCCGACGCGCATCTTCGAAGCGGCGGGCGCCGCCGCGTGCGTGATCACCGACGACTGGCAAGGCATCGACATGTTTCTTGAACCGGGGAAGGAAGTGCTGGTGGCGCAGAACGGCGATCAGGTCGCCGAACACTTGCAGTCGTTGACGGTCGAGCGCGCGAAGACGATCGGCAACTCCGCGCGCAGGAGAATTCTGAACGAACACACGTACGCGCATCGCGCGCTGCAACTACAAGAGATCCTCAATGGACAATACAAAAATTCAACTGCGGCACACGCCGGGTCTGTTTTGCTCGATCGCCGCAAACCGAATCCCATCACAGAGGTGAGCGCATGACGCCAACGCCACTGAACATTGTCATCTTTGGTTTGTCGATCAGTTCTTCGTGGGGCAACGGGCACGCCACGGTCTATCGCGCGCTGATGCGTGCGTTGTGCGACCGGGGACATAACGTGCTTTTTCTCGAACGTGATGTGCCGTGGTACGCCGCGCATCGGGACCTTCCGCACGCGCCCAGCGGCCGGTTGCGTTTGTATGAAAGTGTCGAAGAGCTGAAGAGCAAGTATGCGTGGGAAGTCGCGAACGCGGATCTGTGCATGGTCGGATCGTATGTTCCTGAAGGCTGCGTCGTTGCTGACTGGGTGACGCAAACGGCGAAGGGCATCACGGCGTTCTACGACATCGACACGCCGATCACGCTGGCCAAACTCGCATCCGGCGACACCGAATACATCTCGGCAGACTTGATTCCACGCTTCGATCTGTACCTGTCGTTCAGCGGTGGTCCATCGTTGCGTTTGATCGAGCGCAAGTACGGATCGCCGCGAGCACGCCCGTTTTATTGTTCGGTGGATCTGTCGCTCTATTATCCGGAAGCGATGACGTATCAGTGGGACATGGGTTACATGGGCACGTACAGCGCCGACCGTCAAGCGTCGCTGGAAAAACTGTTGTTCGCGCCTGCGCGTCATGGGAAACCAGCGCGCGCGATCGTAGCCGGACCGCTGTATCCGCCGGATCTGAATTGGCCCGCGAACGTCGAGCACGTCGAGCACATCGCGCCCGGCAAGCATCGCGACTTTTACAACTCGCAAAGGTACACGCTGAACCTCACGCGTGCCGACATGATCGCCGCCGGTTACTCGCCGAGCGTTCGTCTCTTCGAAGCGGCGGCGTGCGCGACGCCCATCATCAGTGACTACTGGAACGGACTCGAAACATTCTTCACACCGGGCAAGGAGATCCTCGTCGCTTCGACGTCGACGGACGTCATTTCGTATTTGTCGGAGATCTCGGAAATTCAACGAGTCGAAATCGGTCTGCGTGCGCGCGCGAAGATTCTCGCGAAGCACACTTCGGAACATCGTGTCCGCGAGCTCGAAGGACACGTCGCGGAACTGCTCCGCAGCAGAACGACCATCGACGAAGAAGCATTAGTCGGAGCAGTAGCATGACTACGTTCTTCTTAATCAGACATGCGCACTGCGACGGCGTGGGCCAGGTTTTGTGGGGCCGGCATCGAGACGTGCATTTGAACGAATGTGGCAAGTCGGCTGCTCGCGCTCTGGCTCGACGCATCGCGCAAAACCATTTCGCAGCGATCTACAGCAGTCCGATGGAACGCGCGGTCGAAACCGCCGAAGAGATCGCGAAACACGCCGATCACGTGCCGGTGAAGATCAGCGAGCCGTTCAACGAGCTCGATTTCGGCGAGTGGACCGGCGAGACGATCGAGAGTCTCGACGACGATCCCGTGTGGCAAAGCTTCAACACCGTTCGCAAACGAACGCCGATCCCCGGGGGTGAATCGATCGTCGACGCCCAGGCGCGCATCGTCGACGAGCTCAAACGCCTGGCGTACGAACACGAGCACGGCGACGTCGCCGTCGTCAGTCATGCCGACGTGATCAAGGCCGCGCTCGCGTATTTCGGCCAGCTCGATCTCGATCGTTTTGATCTATTCAATCTGCCGCCGTGTTCGGTCACTTTGTTGAACCTGACCGGAACGCGCGCGGGCGCGATGTCGGTGCACGTATGAAGATCGTAATGTTTGGTCTGACGATCAGCTCGTCGTGGGGCAACGGTCACGCGACGTTGTTGCGCGGGCTGTTCAAGGCTTTAGTCGCACGCGGCCATCGCATCGTCTTCTTCGAACGTGATGTTCCTTACTACGCCAGGCATCGCGACATGGTCGACTTTCCCGGAGTTGAGCTGCACCTTTACGCCGACTGGAGCAGTGTGCGTCCGGAGGCTACAAACGCACTTCGTGACGCAGACGTCGGCATCATCACATCGTACTGTCCCGACGGAATCGCCGCTACGAACCTCGTGCTCGATTCCAAAGTGTCGCTGCGCGTGCTTTACGACCTCGACACGCCGGTAACGCTCGAGGCGTGGAAACAAGGACAGTCGCTCACCTACATCGGCGAACGTCGACTCGTCGATTTCGATCTGGTTTTGAGTTACACCGGTGGGGAAGCCCTTGCCGATCTGCAACGACTGCTCGGCGCGCGTCGCGTGGTTCCGCTGTACGGCAGCGTCGACCCGGATGTTCATCGTCCGGTCGGTCCCTTGTCTGATCTCGTCTCGGATCTTTCGTACCTCGGCACGTACGCAGACGATCGGCAGTCGCAGCTCGACTCGTTATTCATTGGCGCAGCGCGGCGTCTCCCCGCCCGGCGTTTCCTCATCGGTGGCTCAAAATATCCGCATACGTTTCCGTGGCTGCCCAATATCTGGTACATCCGGCATGTTCCGCCGGCGAGTCATGCAAACTTCTACTGCTCTTCACTGCTCACGTTGAACCTGACACGCGCGACGATGGCGCGCATGGGTTACTGCCCGTCGGGTCGCCTGTTCGAAGCAGCAGCCTGCGGCACTGCGATCGTCTCCGACTGCTGGAATGGGCTGAGCGACTTTTTTCAACCCGGCGAAGAAGTGCTCGTGGTCCATGACGTGGACGAAACGATCGAAGCGATCACTCTCTCGAGCGCCGAGCTGAGAAAAATCGGCGCGGCCGCGCGTCAGCGGGCACTGGACCAACACACAGCAGTCCATCGCGCGATCGAAATGGAATCGATTTTCGAACAAACGTTCTGCCGCGAACCCTTGCCGGTCGCACAGGACTTAAGCGCTTCCGTAGGAGGGTAAATCCGTGTGGGGAATTGTTCCCGCAGCAGGGAGCGGCAGTCGCATTCAGCCGCTCGCGTTTTCGAAGGAACTGTTGCCGGTGGGCAGTCGCAGTGAAAACGGGGTCGAGCGCCCGCGCGCAGTCAGCGAGTATCTGGTTGAACGCATGGTCAAGGCGGGCGCCGACAAGATCTGTTTTGTCGTCTCGCCGGGAAAGTCAGACATTGTCGAATACTTCGGTGGCGAGATCTCGTCCACGCACGTTTGTTACACGGTGCAGCACAATCCGGTCGGTCTATGCGACGCGATCTTTCGAGCGCGCCCGTTGATTGCGCCGGAGGAGGCGGTGATCATCGGTTTGCCGGACACGATCTGGTTTCCGATCGATGGTTTCAACACGCTTCCCGACGATGTGCTTTCGTTCCTCGCGTTCCCGGTAAATCGCCCTGAGCTCTTCGATGCGGTCGTGTCTGACGAGAGCGGGATGGTCCGGGAGATCCAGGTGAAGCAATCGGATGCAGCCTCGAACTGGATCTGGGGCGCGATCAAAATGCCCGGCGCGATTCTTCATGAGCTGCACGCGTTGTGGGAGCGACGCGACGGCCGCGATGAGTATCTCGGAACATTGGTAAACGCGTATCTGGCGGAGGGCGGACACGCGCGCGCCGTGCGAGCGGGCGAAGTGTACGTCGACGTGGGAACGTTGCACGGTTATCGCGAGGCGATACGAGTGCTGAACAACGAAGATTAAGTAGAAATGGCAAACGCATTTTCCCGGGAGCAAATTCGTCAGCGTGTACAAGAGCTTGGTCAATGGTTTCACAATCTCGATCTACACGGAGTGAAGACAGCGCCGGACCACTTTCTCGGCGATTACCCGAACACGAAGTGGCAGCGCTTCGCGAGTGCACTGCCGCAGGACCTGCGCGGCCGGACGGTATTGGACGTCGGGTGCAACGCCGGATTTTATTCAATTCAAATGAAGCTGCGCGGCGCCGACAGAGTCGTCGGCGTTGACACGGACGACGCTTACCTGGCGCAGGCGCGATTTGCTGCTGAAGTGAGCGGCGTGCAGATCGATTTTCGTCGCCTTTCCGTCTATCAGCTAGAGCGGCTGTATGAGAAGTTTGATCTGGTTCTGTTTCTCGGCGTCTTGTATCACCTGCGGCATCCGTTGCTCGCGCTCGATATGTTGCACGAGTACGCGGTGAAAGATCTGCTGGTGATCCAATCGATGTTGCGCGGGAGCGAGTCAGTCGCCGAAGTAGAAGACGACTACGAGTTTTGGGAGCAGGAGATCTTTCACGATCGGAAGTTTCCGCAGATGTACTTCATCGAGCAACGGTTCAGCGGCGATCCGACGAACTGGTGGATTCCGAATCGCGCGTGTCTCGAAGCGATGTTGCGCAGCGCGAATTTCGAAATCGTCGCGCATCCGGAATCAGAGGTGTTCATTTGCCGGCGGGTGGACCACAGCGGCGTTCTCGATCCGGCCGCTGAGTTGAAGGAGATTCAAAAGTGATCGAAGCGGTAATGTTCTGGAACGAGCCGAATAACAAGTCGCACTGGGACTTCGAGATCGATCCGGAATGGAACAAGTTCGCGCAGATGATCAAACTCGCGACCGATGCGGTGGCGGCTGAGAATCCTCGTCTCACGCGCGTGCTCGGCGGCATCTCGCCGATCGATCCGTCGTTCATTCAGAACCTTCAGGCAAAAGGCGCGCTCGATCAGATTGACGTCGTGGCGTTGCACGGTTTTCCGCTCGACTGGAACCATTGGACCATCCATGAGTGGCCGGACAAGATTCAGGAGATACGCGAGGTGACGAAGCTTCCGATCTGGATCTCGGAGGTAGGCGCGTCGAGTTTTGGCGCTGAAGAGGTGCAGGAGTTTGGCTTGAGGCGTACGGCGGAGCTCTTAATCGGCAAGGCGCCGCGCATTCACTGGTACAGTCTGTACGATCTGCCGAAGACGTGGCCTGCGACGACGCGTCATCGCGAAGCTGAAGGCTCGTCGTACTATCGTCATTTCCACATGGGACTGCTGGATGAAGCTGGGACGCCGAAACAGGCGCTCGCGCATTTCCGCGATTACACGCCGGCGCTTGGAATCTGCCAGTGGTTTCATTTCGAGGACCACCGGCTGGACGAAGCGGCGGCGTGGCTGCAACGGCTGGGAGTTAAGTACGTGCGCACCGGGCTGAGTTGGTCTGACACTTGCCGGCCGAATTACGAGCAATGGTTCGACCGGATCGTCAAGACACTCGAGCCGTTTGAGTTGACCATCACGTTCTGCTTCACGCCCGATTGCGAGGGCATCGCGCCTCACCATACGAGCGCGCCGCGGGTGCTCGCGAACTACGCCGACTTTTGCGCGCGCATGGTCCGTCGTTACGCGGCGTGAAATCGTGTTAAATTCCGTGGTTGATGAAAACAATCCTGCTGGTTGCGTTGTTGTGTGTCGTTGTTCCGATTGTTCAGGGTCAGCAGCTTGGTGTGATCCAAAACACCGCGGGCCGCAAGGCGGTCAGTCTCGATGGACCGTGGCAGACGATCGTCGATCCGTACGAGTCGGGGTTTTATGATTACCGCTATCAGCCGAGTGCGAATGGTTATTTTAAGAACGCAAAGCCGCGAGATAAGAGCGAACTGATCGAGTATGACTTTGACAAGTCAGGGACGTTGAAGGTTCCGGGTGATTGGAACACGCAGTCTGATCAGTTGTTCTTTTACGAGGGGACTGTTTGGTACAAGAAGTCGTTTGATTATCAGCTGCGTGGCGATGCGCGGCTGTTCGTTTATTTCGGCGCGGCGAATTACGTGTGCGAAGTTTATTTGAATGGCGAGAAGATCGGGCAGCATGAAGGCGGGTTCACGCCATTCAATTTTGAGATTACGCGTCTGGTTCGCCCGACGGGAAATTTTTTAGTTGTCAAAGTTGATAACAAGCGGCGGCGCGATGCGGTGCCGACGTTGATGACGGACTGGTGGAACTATGGCGGACTCACGCGCCAGGTTACGCTGATTGAAACTCCCGCGACGTTTGTTCACGACTATTTTATTCAGCTTCAGAAAGGAACTTCGGATCGCGTTCGTGGCTGGGTGCGGTTGAATGGATCGCGACTGCGCCAGCGAGTCACTGTGCGAATACCCGAAATCCGTGTGAGTCGATCGTTTACCGCCGACGAGAACGGATTTGTCGCCATTGATTTTCAGGCCGATCTAACGTTGTGGTCGCCCGATAATCCGAAGCTTTACGACGTCGTTGTCGAAACGGAAACCGATCGAGTGCCGGACCAGATCGGGTTTCGCAGTATCGAGACCCGGGGGACGGAGATCTTGTTGAATGGACGTCCGATCTTCCTGCGCGGGATCTCGATGCATGAGGAAGCGCCGGTTCGCGGCGGGCGGGCGTACAGTCGGGAAGATGCGTCGACGTTGCTTGGTTGGGCAAAAGAGCTCGGCGCGAATTTCGTTCGGTTGGCCCACTATCCGCATAACGAGCTGACGATTCGTGAGGCGGACAGGATGGGGATACTGCTGTGGTCCGAGATACCCGTCTACTGGACCATCCTCTGGGACAATCCAGCGACGCTCGAAAACGCTCGCACGCAGTTGAGCGAGATGATCGCGCGCGACAAGAACCGGGCTGCCGTTGTGATCTGGTCCGTCGCTAATGAAACTCCGCTGAGTGATGCCCGATTGTCGTTCTTGAAGAAGCTCATTTCGCACGCGCGCACTCTCGATGACGGCCGCCTGGTTTCCGCGGCGATGGAGCGTCACTATCTCAATCCGACGACGCAGATGATCGACGATCCGCTCGGCGAGGTTCTTGATGTGCTTGGCTGCAATGAGTACGTCGGCTGGTACGATGGTCTGCCGGATAAGGCGGATCGACTCGAGTGGAAGTCGAAGTACGACAAGCCGCTGATCATGAGTGAATTCGGTGCGGACGCGTTGTACGGCAATCACGGCGACGCGCTGGCTCGCTGGACGGAGGAATACCAGGAGTCTCTCTACCAGCATCAGTTGGTTATGCTTCGCAAGATCCCATTCTTGCGCGGCACGTCACCTTGGATTCTGATGGACTTCCGTTCTCCCCGGCGTCCCCTCCCCGGCATCCAGGACTATTGGAACCGCAAAGGCCTCATCTCGAATCGTGGCGAAAAGAAGAAGGCCTTCTATGTCATGCAGCGCTGGTACCGCGAGTTGCGGGAGAAAGGGAATTAGACTTCGGTTGGACCATGCCCAAACGCAAGCGGATCATCATTATTGCGGGACCAAATGGAGCAGGGAAGACGACGTTCGCGCGTGAGTATTTATTGAAGGAAGCTAACTGTCCTGATTTTATAAACGTCGATCTGATAGCCGCCGGGTTGTCGCCGTTCGATCCTGATCGCGCGGCGATTCAGGCGGGGCGGATTATGCTGTCGGAGATCGAGCGGCGCGTTAGAAAGAGAGATAGCTTCGCATTTGAAACGACGTTGAGTGGACGAGTCTACGCTCGGCTGATTACACAGTGGCGCAAGAGCGGTTACATCGTGAAACTTGTATTCCTGAGTCTGCCCAATCCCGACGTCGCGATTGCGCGAGTAGCAGCGCGCGTGGCACAAGGGGGTCACAACGTTTCGAAAACTGTAATTCGCCGCCGATTCGATTCTGGTTTGCACAACTTTAAAGAGGTGTATACGGGTTTGGTCGATAAGTGGGAGTGGTACGATAATTCCGACATGACGCCCCGGTTGATTTCCGAGGAAGGCAATTGGAGATAAGCGATGAGCCGTCGATTGAGTTCACCTTCACCCGAAGCCAGGGACACCTTGCGTGCGTTGCGTCGTGCTGCGAAGAATGCGTTGGAACTCGGATTGAAGACGGGAACACCCGTTTGGGTCGTGAAGAACAACAAACTCGTTGACCTTACCAAGGAACACGGATCTAAGAAGTCTGCTCCAAAGCGTTCCTCACGAAACACCAATTCGATTAAATCAAATCGCCTCAAGACTTCGCGGTAAGTACTTTGCAAAGAGTTCCCGGATCGATATTCCCGCCTGAGATGATGCACACGATTTTGCCGTGACCGGCCTGGCCCGATAAGGCACAGGCGACAGGGCAGGCGCCGGCGCCTTCGGCGATGATGTGGTTGCGCTCGGCGAGGAGACGCAGGGCGGAGGCGACCTCGTCTAGATTCGCAACGAGGGAGCCGTCGATCAACTCTTTCGCGCGGTCGAGCATTTGCGGAAAGACGAGGCGAGCGCCGATGCCGTCCACGAATGATGGCTGGTAATCGACAGATTGTGGTGAGCCGGCTGCGAGCGAGGCGGTGAGAGGTGCGGCGGTTGCAACTTCGGCGGCGTAGATTTTGCACCGCGGCGTTAGCCCAGCGGTCGAATGCGTCGTGCCCTTCACGTTCAAGGCACGCAGCGCGGCGGCGATGCCGCAGGTGAGTCCGCCGCCGCCCCACGGAATCACGATGGCGTCAAACTCCGGCAGCTCTTCGACGATCTCGAGAGCGATGGTGCCGTTTCCCGCCATCACGTTCAGATCGTCGAACGCATGTATGAACGTTGCGTCGATCCCCGGAAAAGCGCGCTCTTCAAACGCGCGCCACCAGTCTTCAAACGACACTTTGATCACTCTTCCACCGAGACGTTCGATTGCGCGAACCTTCGTGTCCGGCGCGGTCTCGGGCGCGATGACTGTGCAAGGAATGCCAAGCTCACGGGCGCGCCACGCAACGCCCTGGGCCATGTTTCCGGCTGACGCCGTCAGCACTCCGCGCGCGAGCATCTCGGACGACAGGTGGCCCATCGCGTTCGCCGCGCCGCGGATCTTGAACGATCCGATCGGTTGAAGGTTCTCGAGCTTGAGATAGATCTCAGCCGGTGCGCCGGCGACGTTCAGGCGGACGAGCGGCGTGCGGATCGCGGAGTTCGCGATCATTCGACACGCCTCGTTGATATCAGTCAGCGATGGCAACACGGATTTCATCAAGTGCGATCGAATTCAACCCAAACACCGGCATTCAACTCTTTCGCCCGGCGATACAAGTAATTCGCCGCAGCGAGATCTTCAACCGCGAGTCCCAACGACTTGAACAACGTGATCTCCTCGCGCGAAGTGCGGCCCGGCTTCTCTCCGGTAAGTATCTCGCCGAGCTCGGCGCGAATGTGTTCAGGTCCGATCGCGCCATCACGCATGGCAAACAAGTAATCGCCGGCTTCATTGAGCGTCGACTCGCGCCGGTCCACGAACAGCGCCGCCGTAGCCATGGTTGCAGTATCAACCTCACGCGCAGTCGGTGTGCTCGAACCCACAACATTCAAATGAGCGCCCGGCGAGATCCATGCGCGTCGAATAACGGGCTCCTTCGCGTTCGTGACAGTGGCAATCAGATCCGCGCCCTCGACGGCCGAGGCGACACTCTCGACCGGCTCAATCGCAAACGCCACCCGCTCCCGCATTTCATCAGCAAATGATCGGGCGTGCTCAACGTTCCGACTCACCACGCGACAACGTTTGATCGACCGAACGTCCGCCATCGCCGCCAAATGCGTGCGCGCCTGCACGCCCGCGCCCACCATTGCGAGGTCGCAGGCATCCTTACGCGCGAGCAAATCCGTCGCGACACCCGAAACTGCCGCGGTGCGAATCGCCGTGATCGCCGACGCATTCATCAACGCCAGCAACTCCCCGGTCTCCGCGCTGAACAGCAGCACTGCGCCCTGGTGCGCATCTTTGCCCTGCGCCGGATTGCCGGGGAAGATGCAAACCGTCTTCAATCCATAAGCAGCTTGCTCACCGCCGACGTACGACGGCATCAAGCCCATCACACCCGCTGCATCCGGCGGCCGCACAATCGTTCGCAACGGCTGATGCACCTCCCCGGCCGCGAGCTTGACGAGCGCCTCGCGCATCAGCGCAATGCACTCTTTCATCGGCAGAAGTTCGAAAACTTCATCATGATTCAGTATCAGGATCTTCATAAAGGAACTGCGCCACCAAACATAACGACGAACGGTTGCTCAACGCAACGACTTCCGCACCCGAACACTATTAACCGGCGATTCCACCGAGAGATCGCGCGTGTAGCCGCAGCGCTCGTAAAACCCAACCGCTTCGACCGCGGCGTTGGATCGCATCTCATCACACCCTTCAGCTTTCGCAAACTCCTCCGCCAGTCGAAGCAGAACGCGACCGTGGCCGAGGCGCTGTAGATCGTCACGAATGGCGACGCGACGAAGCATTGCCACACGCTCGGACGCGTCGACTCGAGCGGAGATGTCGATGCGCAACACGCCGATGATCTCATCTCGATAAAGAAGCAGCAGCGGATGGTTGCCGAGCTTGCGATCGTCGGGATGATTTTCGTCATACGCTTCACTCTTGCCGCGATTCTCGAACAGCACCTTCCGGCGAATCGCGTGAAATGCACGCCACTCTTCGTCGTCCCGCGGTGTTCTCAAGTCGTGCTGAAACTCATTCATGCCGATCTATCGTATACTCAACCGCCACAACCCGAACCCAGTGAGCTACAGGATAATGAACAAAATCTACTTTTGTGTCGCCTTAACGGCAGCATTGCTTTTCATCGAATCGCCAGTCCACGCGCAGGACATGGTATGGCCGCAGTTTCGCGGGCCGCAATCGAACCCCGTCGGCACTCACGCAAAACTTGCCGATCGTTGGTCCAAGACCGAGAACGTTGAGTGGTCGCTGGAGGTACCAGGCCGCGGCTGGTCATCTCCGATCGTCACGGGCGGCAAAGTTTACCTGACCACCGTCACCACCGATGGTAAGTCGAAAGCACCGCAGACCGGCACCGAGTACAGCAACGAGTACGTCGCGGAATTACAAAAGCAGGGACTCTCGGGACCGGAGATCATGAAGCGCCTCAACGAGCGCGACATCGAGCTGCCGAACGAAGTCAGCCTGCACTACTTTCTTTACTGTCTCGACCTCAAGAGCGGCAAGGTCGAATGGTTCAAGGAGTTCTTCACCGGTAAACCGCCGGGCGGACGTCATCGCAAGAACAGCTTCATCTCCGAAACTCCCGTGACCGACGGCAAGTTCATTTACGTCTACGTCGCGAACCTCGGACTCTGGGCGTTCGACCTGAAAGGCAAGCAGGCCTGGACCACGCCGCTCGAGTTAAATCCGATTTATCTCGAACTGGGAACCGGAAGCTCGCCTGCACTGGCCGGCGATCTCCTCGTGGTTTTGGCCGACAACCAGAAGCAGCAATACATCGCCGGTTTCGACAAGAAGACCGGCAAGCAACTGTGGCGCACGGAACGCGATCTCGGTGGCCGGCAACCTCCGGTGCAACGCTCCGGTTGGGCCACGCCGTTTATCTGGCGACATCCGCAACGCACCGAGATCGTCACTGTGGGACCGGCCACTGCCGTTAGTTACGACCTCAACGGCAAGGAATTGTGGCGACTGGGAGGAATGGCGACGACGCCGATCCCGACGCCTTTCGCTTACGAAGGTCTGTTGTTCATCAACGGCGGGCGCGGTCGATCGTTGTTTGCGCTGAAACCAGGCGCGATGGGCGACATCACGTTGAAAGAAGGTCAGACCGCAAACGATTACGTTGTTTGGTCGCAGCCGCGTGGTGGTACTTACCTGCCGTCGTCTGTGGCTTACGATGGCGCGATCTACACGCTGACCGAAACGGGAATTCTGAATCGCTTCGACGCGAAGACCGGCACGCAGTCGTATAAGACGCGAATCGATCCCGCGGCGACGAATTTCACAACGTCGCCGTGGGCGTACAACGGCAAGCTTTTCTGTCTCAGCGAAGAAGGCCAGACGTTTGTCGTCAAGACCGGCGAGCAGTTCGAGTTATTGCATGTGAATGAACTGGACGACTTCACGCAGGCGTCACCGGCACTCGTGGGCGAGCGCCTGCTGATACGAACGGAACATCGGCTCTACTCGATCCGCCGTAAAGCTTAAACACGGATCATAAACGAATTATCTACAACCGCCGCAGTCGCTCTTCGGACGCGAGTAGTCGTTGTAAACCTTCAGATCGCGCCGGTAGCCTTCGACGATGTCGAGGATAAAACGAATGTCCTTGTCTTCCATGTTCGGATAACGACGATACGCGGTCGCAACCGACGTCTCGACCGCGTTCAGTGCCTGCGAGTAGTTGCCACGCCGCGCGAACGCGGTCATTTCGAACAGCGAGTCCGCGAGTTGCGCGATCGTGAAGTTCTTCTTCACTTCGACGTCGGTCAGTAGCTCGCATGATTCGTTCTCGGCCGGCACCAGCCGCGCCTCCTGCACTTCTTCCACCACGCACTTGCGCCGGACGTCGAAATACTTCAACCGGACCTTCACTGGGATCGGCGTCTTCACCGACTCAGCGCGAAACTTCGCGAGCACAACCTGCGTGAGGCCGTTGTTCATGTCGTCCATTGTGATCGAGAAGTTTCCGTCGCCAACACGCGGCTGGTAGCCGTAGATCTTTTCGAGTTGCAATCCCGGGCCATACTCGATCTTCACTTCAACTTTCTTCGCCACCGACGAGATGAGACTCTGCACTTCGTTGACGAAGACTTTGTCGATGTCCTGGAAGTCGGAGATGAAGTGGTAAAGCCCGCGTCCGGAGCGCGCCAGGGTCCGCAGCAGGTCATTGTTGAGATCCATGCCGACGCCGATCGTCGAAAGATCGATTCCTTGTCCATTGAACTCTGACGACTGCGCCGCGATGCGTCCGGGATCGACGACGCCTTCGTTCGCGATTCCGTCGGTGAGCAAGATGACGCGGTTAGTTGCGCCGGAACGGAAATGCTTTTTCGCTTCTACGTAGCCGAGCATCAAGCCGCCGTGCAGGTTGGTCGAACCATTCGGTTCCAGACAATCAATCGCGCGTCTCAACGCAGAACCATCGTCGATCGCGCGCGCCGGGAATAAAACTTCGGCGGTAGTGTCGAAGGCGACGATCGAAACGATGTCGTCAGCCCGCAGTTTGCTGATCATCGCGCGCAAACCGTCTTTCACGCGCGCCATCTTGTCGCCGGCCATCGAGCCGCTCTTGTCGATCACGAACACGAGATTAAGCGGGCGCAGATCGGTACGTTCGTTGACCTCGGCAGTCGTAAAGCCGATTTGCAGCACGGCTTCGCGTTGCGAACGCGAGATCTCCCAGTTGCCCCAGCGCGTGTCCATGGCCACCGCCTGACCGGACTTCGGCAACGGCAACCGGTGCTTGTGATAGTTGACGAACTCTTCGACGACTATCTCCTCGGGTATTTTGAAAACTGGAGGATTGGTGTACGCCGGGTACGAAGGTGACGATGGGTAGTTACTTGACGAGGGATAACTTGATGCGGGGTAGTTTGGTTGGGGCGTGTATGGACCAGAGTTAACGATGGCGCGAGTGCGGGAAACGGAGGCGCCCGATGTGTTGGCCTGCGCCGCTGCAAACGTCCACGAACACAAGCAGAGCAGGGCCAACGCGAGGACCTTCTCGACGAAACGATAGACCTTCATCGCCTTTCTCCTATTTGTCTTGGAACTACAAGTTTGAGAGCGGGGAGCTCGGATAGACCGTGTTAGCTGTGGTCAAAGATTCAGTGGACGCGGTTTGAGTTGCTTCGTTGGACGCAAAAAACTGCGGTGTTAGATGCGACGTGAGTCGTAGGCCCAGTGAAGCAACGCTTGTCGTTGCCTTGGCCGGCATTCGAGCTCGCCTGGCGGACAGTTCTTCCGGAGCTGTGCAATGTGACGGCGGATGGCGCGCCATCGTTTGATCTGTCTTTCGTCGTCGGGGCAACGACGGCCCATGTAATAGCGGCAGTACCACTGAAACCAGCCACGTGGATCTTCATGATAGATCCAGCCTTTTTTCTTCCAATACGAAAGCGGTTTTGACGCATTGACGCCGAAGTAGTTCAACTTCGGATCGTGCCGCTCGTGACAGAGTTTCGCGCGGCGAAACCACGAGGCAGGAAACTCGCTCACGCAGTCGGTCATGTACTTGCCGCCAAAAACGCCAAGTTCAAGCATCTCGCGCGGCGTCAGCTCGGGTTTGAATTCAGGATGGAAGTTTTTGCCGACCGGCTCGGTGCAGAAGTAAACGTAGCTTGACTGCATCAAGTCGTTGACTGCGACTCGTCTCTTCATCAACGACAATTAAAGCAAAACCCGCAGTTGAAACGAACCTGCGGTTCTTGTTTCAAACGTGATCTTTCACTTCTTCGACGCCCGCCTGGCGCGCGCAATTCGCGCAGCAGTAAAACGTTCCCTGCGCCTCGATACCGTGGCCGATGATCTTGCAGCCGCAGTGATCGCAGACGGGCGCGAGTTTGTGAATCGCACACTCGAAGCTGTCGAACGTGTGACGAGCACCGGCGGCGGTCACTTCAAACGATAGATAATAGTCGTTGCCGCAAACTTCACATTTCGCCATCGTCAAAATCCAAGAAGAGGGTAAATCGGTGTAAGCGATTTTCTGTTGAAGTGAGCGCGATGTCTGTACGTCACTGCACAGAAGATCGGTGTACCGATTGTTTGCGTCGCTCGCCGCCGTTCGTTGTGATTCGAGACGAGAACGAGTCTTTTCGAATGACTCGTCTCAATAGCAGGTGTTGGCACGACGCTTGTGTTTTCATCGGTTAAGAACAAGGGGGAGTAAACGTGTAACTGTGGCAACTCAACGAAAGCTCGCGCCTGAAGAACCCAAGCCAAAAGAAACCAGATCCGAAGCTCCGAAAGAACCGAAACCCCAAGAAAGGCGGATGCTGCGGACGATCGGTCTCGGTGTGATCACCGGAGCAGCCGACGACGATCCCTCAGCAATCGGAACGTACGCCAGCGCCGGTGCAGCCATTGGTCCGTCCTTTCTGTGGACCGCGCCCTTCACCTTTCCGATGATGTGCGCCGTCGTCTATCTATCGGCAAAACTCGGACAGGTTTCAGGCAAGGGTCTGTTCCAGGTTATCAAGGACAACTACCCGCGTTGGATTCTGTATCCGGCGCTGATCGGCGTCTTGATTGGCAACACGATCGAAGCGGGCGCCGACATCGGCGGCATGGCGGCAGCGCTTCAAATTCTCATGCCGATTCCGATGCCGATCATCATCGTCGTGGTGACAGTCGCGATACTGTCGTTGCAGATCTGGGGATCATACGAGTTCATCAGAAACGTCTTTCGCTGGCTGGCGTTGACGTTGCTCGCGTACGCCGGCGCGGCGATCCTCGCAAAACCGGATCTGCGACAAGTATTGCTGGGAACGATTGTTCCCCGTATTCGTTTTGACGCGCAATTCCTATCATTGCTGGTTGCCGTAATCGGCACGACGCTCTCAGCGTACCTGTACACGTGGCAATCAAATCAGGAAGTGGAAGAAGAGATCGCGATGGGGCGTCGCAGACTTTCGCAACGAAAAGGCGCAACGAAAAGAGAACTCAAGGAAACGAGACTGGACGTGGTTTCAGGAATGTTTTTCTCAAACCTCGTGATGTATTTCATCATTCTCTCAACGAGTTCGACGCTGCATCCGGCAGGTCAGACAGACATCAACTCTGCCGCCGAAGCCGCTGAAGCATTGCGCCCGTTGGCCGGCGACGCGGCGGGCGTGCTCTTTGCGGTGGGTGTGGTCGGCGTGGGTTTTTTGGCGGTGCCGATCATGACGACGGGCGCGGCCTACGATCTCGCGCAGGTAATGGGCTGGAAGCACAGTCTGCACGCGAAACCGTCGCAGGCGAAGGAGTTTTACCTTGCGATCGTCGGTTTTACGGCGCTGGCGATGGGAATGAATTTCCTCGGCTTCAATCCGATGAAAGCGTTGGTCTATTCGGGAGTGGTGCAAGGGTTCTCGACGCCGCCACTATTGCTGATGATCATGTTGATGACCAACAGCCGAAAGATCATGGGTAAACAGACGAACAGTCGCGGTCTCAACATTCTCGGTTGGATCACGACGGCGGCAATCTTCTCGGCGT
>DATANW010000401.1:0-4817 GCA_036266055.1 Pyrinomonadaceae bacterium
AATCCCGAGGGGCATAGCAGTCGCCTTGACGGTAGCTGAGTTCGCTTACTACGCTGACGACGCTTTGGAGCATGGGTGGAAGAAGGCTCTCGACAATTACGTAAGGGACACGGGAAGAGAGGCGGACGAAATGGTCACCGATGCTGTAAGAATTTGGGAGAAAGGCACGATACAGCACTACGCAAAGAAACTCGTGGAGCTGTGCGACGTCTTTAGATTCTGGTAGAGGTAAATGGTAGACGAAGACGAAGAATTACACGACGAAGAAGAGGATGACGATTACGAGGGGCTAACTCCGGCCTTCTATTTCGTTGATGACATTTTCGTCAAGATTGCGAACAAGGAGAAGAAGAAGGGTACGCAATCGCTGACGGAAGAACAGTTGGCTCTTCTTACGGTGTGGCACGTGTTCGGAATCGTCGAAAACGGTGCGCTCTTCTATTTCTTCGAACACAGATTGAATGTTAACGAGGTGGTTCGTGCGTACGAAACGGTCGGCATGCCGGAGCGGGCAGGGATCTTGAAGCAGGCCGTCGCCGTGTTTCCGAATTCTAAGCCGCCGGAAGATCTTGATGAGTTATCGGATGTAATGGCGGAACACGAAGAGACGCTCAATTCGTTAAGCACGAAATTTGTGCGCGGTGAAAAGAAAGTGGTGGCGATCCTGGGTGACTACATTCGAAAGAATGAGGCTGCGTTCAAGGAATTTATGAAGTAAAGGACTTCAGGCATGAAATTAACGAAAGCTCGTCGTCTTTGGCTCGCGGGCGCGATCACGCTCGTGGTCCTGATCAGCGTCGCAGGCGCTGTGATGAAAAAAGGAGTGCCGTCCTCGGACTCGCTTTCGGCGAACGAGAGCGCGAGTCCCTTGCGCACGCCGGCCGGCTCCGGTCTTCAATCATTCTCCAATCTCGGCGTTCAGGAATTCACGCACACGCTGGTGAAGAATGTGCCTGTGTCCGGCACTGTTGTGATTCAAACCGAGCAACGTTCCGGCGACGGCGAGAACACGGTCAAGGTAACTTCCGGCAGGGTCTATCGCGACTCCGATGGTCGGACGCGTTACGATGAACTAGGCGAGACGAAAGGACCAGATGAGTCGGGGGTCGAAGCGGTGTTGAAGACTACTATCAACGATCCCGCCGCAGGCGTTTCGTTCATCATCGATCCGAAGGCCAACACTGCTCGACGTAAGCCCTTCTTCGCACAAAGCGAACCAGGCGCTGAGGTGCGGAGCTTGCCGGCAGTTAGCGCAGCGACGAAACAGGGAAGTTCCAATTCACAGATCCTGCCCCTGCCGAACACGATCGACATGAGTCAGGGACTCAAATCTGCTAATTCAACTTCTTCAGGTAACGCCAAACGCGAATCGCTGGGCCAACGCCACATCGAAGGCACCGTCACTGACGGTACACGGATCGTCATGACTGTCCCGGCGGGCAAGATGAACAACGAGAAACCGATCGAGATCGGATGTGAACGTTGGTATTCGCCGACTCTGAAGACGTGGATACTGATCGAATGTTCCGACTCGCGGTCGGGCAAGAGTTCTTACCGTCTGACTCAAATCAAAACAGACCCGCCACCAGCAAACCTGTTCAAGCTGCCTAACGACACCAAGATTCGTGAATAAAGTGAGCATTTGAAAAAAATGGTGTGACGGCATGAGCGGCTCGGCAAGGTATATTAGCGCTCATGAGCAGCACCGTTGTTGAAACAGATAATTCCCGTATTCATTCAGAAAGTTCGGTTTTCCAAAGCTTTTGGATAGGTGGTTTCGAGTGCTCGACGCACCGCTTGCCCCGACGGAAAGCGATGGGACGCTACGCCGGGCAGCGCCTGGACGTGATCCGGTCGACCCGACACGATGAGTTTGCCCTTGAAGACTATTCGCGACTGCAAGAGGTCGGGATGCGCACCGCGCGTGACGGCGTGCGTTGGCACCTGATCGAGAACCGGCCCTGGCGCTACGACTTTTCGAGCCTGCTGCCGATGCTTCAGGCTGCCCGCGAGACGCAAACGCAAATCATCTGGGATCTGCTCCACTACGGTTGGCCGGACGGGCTAAACATCTGGGGCGCGGCTTTCGTGGATCGGTTCGCGCGGTTCGCGCGCGCTACCGCGCAGGTGATTCTCGAAGAGACAGGCGGGCCGCTCTTGATCACACCCGTGAATGAGATCTCGTTTGTGTCATGGGGTGGCGGCGACGCCGGGTTTCTTAACCCGTTCGCCAAACGTCGTGGCCCCGAGCTCAAAGCTCAACTCGTACGCGCCGCGATCGCGGCGGTCGAAGCGGTCCGCGAAGTAGATCCGGGCGCACGCATTACTCACGCGGAACCGATCATTCACATCGCGGCCGATCCGGATTATCCCGATGAAGCGCCGGCTGCCGACGCTTACCGGCAGTCGCAGTTTCAGGCGTGGGACATGATCGCCGGTCGAATGTGCCCCGAACTCGGCGGTCGCCCGGAATATCTCGACGTCATCGGCGTCAACTACTACTCAAACAATCAATGGATTCATCAGGATCCGCACCTGCCGAAATCGCGACGTCGCAAAGACGTGCTGTTGCCGCCGTCGCATCCGCTGCATCGTCCGGTCCGCGAGATGCTGCATGAAGTGTACGACCGTTATCGCCGGCCGGTGTTCATCGCCGAGACGGGGATCGAAGGCGACGCGCGTGCTTCATGGTTGCGTTACATTGGTCAGGAGGCGCGCGCTGCTTCGGCTGCGGGCGTCGAGTTGGAAGGATTGTGTCTCTACCCCATCATCGATTACCCGGGTTGGGGAGACGATCGTCACTGCTACACCGGACTGTGGGGTTACGCAGATGATGAAGGCCGTCGACCGATCTACGAGCCGTTAGGCGAAGAGCTCGCGCATCAACGACAGCTTTGGGAGACCCAGCGTCGCGATCATCGTGCGGTGGAGGAAGCCTTCAACATCGACACGATCGACGAAGCAGCGAAAGAGCTGGACGTCGCCGCGACTCGCAGCCGCACAAAGCGCCGGGAATAGCTGAAAACAAACGTTGGATCAACCGGGGAGATCGGGTAATATCGCCGCCTCCCCGTTCTGCGTTGCCGCTCGAGTCCAATCCATTTTTCTGGAGCCACACCTATGACTTACTCCCAATTGCGCCGGCTGCTGTCCGGCATTGCTGTCGTTTTATTGATCTCGTCTGCGGCGATCGCTCAACAACGTACGGGCACTGTGAAGACTTTGACGTTGAAGTCGAAGGTGCTCGGTGAAGATCGCGTGATACTGGTCCGTACTCCGGTCGGGTACGAAACGAACAAGCTGCGCTATCCGGTGCTCTACATGACGGACGGTGACGCGCACATGGGCCACACTGCGAGCACGATCGAGTTTCTCACCGGAAACGGTCGCATTCCGGAGATGATCGTCGTGGGCGTTACGAACACCGATCGCACACGAGATCTGACGCCCGCGAAGTCGACGCAAAAGAACGCTGCGGGCGAGTTGCAGTTTCCAACCGCCGGCGGCGCCGACAATTTTCTGAAGTTCTTCGAGACGGAGTTGATTCCCGAGATCGAGAAAGACTATCGAGTGCAGCCATATCGCATTCTCGCCGGGCATTCGTTTGGTGGGCTATTCGCGATTCACGCGCTGATCACAAAGCCCAGCCTGTTCAACTCGTATGTAGCGGTGAGTCCGTCGCTGCAGTGGGAGAACGCCGAAGCGTTGGCGCGCGCGGAAGAGTTTTTGAAGAACCAGAAAGAGCTGAGAGTGACGCTGTACGCGTCAATCGGCAATGAGCCCGGTGGAATTGGCGAGAGCTTCGACAAGTTCAAGGAAGCCTTGTCGAAAACGAACATCAAGGGCTTCGAGTGGCAAGCTGAGCGCATGGATGATGAAGACCACGGATCGGTGGTGCTTCGCAGTCACTATTTTGGATTGCGCAAAGTCTACGAAGGCTGGCAGGGGCCGCGCGATATGAAGAGTGGCGCCGTGCTCGGCGGATTGAAGGGCGCGGACGAGCATTACAAGAAACTCAGCGAGCGGTTTGGCTATTCGATTCCCGTGCCGGAGAACCTGATCAATCAGATGGGTTATCAGTTTTTGTTTGACGGCAAACCCGATGAAGCGATTGCTGTGTTCAAGGCGAACGTCGAACGCTATCCCGGGTCGGCGAACGTCTACGACAGTCTCGCCGAAGCGTATGAACGGGGTGGTCGCTTCGAACTTGCGGAACCGCTTTACGACAAGGCGCGCACTCTTGGTGAACAAAACAACGACCCGAACGCGGCCGTGTTTAAGGCGAATTACGAACGCGCTCATGCGAAGCTGAAGGAGACTACGAAGAAGCAGTAAAAATCCGTGTTGTGGAAACACGGATTAGACAAACAATCACAAGCATCCATACCGACTCCACAATTTAGCTATACTGTTGCCGATATTGGGTGCAGCGAACGAGTCATCAATTCGAGCCGATAGAGTCCGAGCGCGCGCGCACGAGATGCGGCGGCGTCTCCGGTTGACTCGGCGGCAAATCGAACGCATTTCCAGGACCGCAACACTCGGCGGCCTATTCCTATCTTTCTTCAAGCTGGGCCTGGTTGGTTTTGGCGGTAGCATCGCAGTGCTGGCGCCGCTCCGGACCCTCACCGTGCGTAAGCGGCGCTGGCTTACGGATTCGGAGTTTGTTGAAGTGGTCGCGCTCGCGCAAAGTCTGCCGGGCACGAGTGCAGGGAATTCCGTTACCTGCATCGGACTGCGTTTGCGTGGCTGGCGCGGCGCTGCTGTGTCGTTGACCGGCTTCATCATGCCGTCAATGCTGATCATGATCGTACTGG
>DATANW010000402.1:0-50891 GCA_036266055.1 Pyrinomonadaceae bacterium
ATGCCTCGCCGGCGACCGCTGAAATAGGAATGGGCTGTGCCCTTCGTACGGCCTTTGGCCCATAAACTGGGCGAACTGAGGGCGCAGCCCTAAATAACAACCAAGTGCCGCGGCGAGGCAAAGCCACGCCGCACATCCGGCGGCACAGCCGTGGCCAAACACTCTCGAGGCAATGTTCTCAAGAGACTAGAACCGGTACTGATAACGAACCGTCACGCCGCGTCCCGCGCCGTCGACGCCCCAACTAATTCCGCGATACGACTTGTCGAAGATATTTTCGAAGTCGACGTAGATCTCCGACTTCTCGTCAAACTTGATCCCGCCACGAACACCAACCAATCCGTAGCCGGGAAGATAAGGGAACAGCGGAACCAGCGTGTCGTTGTTTACAACGCGCACGCCGTTGATAGTCGAACCAAGGGGCAGCAAACGATTTTGGACCTGGGCCAGGCTCTCGCCGGTGGGGATGAGAATGCCTCCCGCGGAGCCGCAACCGGTCGGACCGGGAGTCGTCAGACCACGAACACAAGCGCCGCGGCGGAAGAAGTTTTGAATGTTTGCGCGGGAGCGCGCCGCACCCGTGCGGCGATCGGAAATATCGAGCGACGAGAGTCGATTCTGCCGAGCGGCGAGTGTCGCATAACCTTCGAGGTAAAAACGCGAACGTGGTTGATAACGCAAGCTGACGAAACCGGTCGCGGGAGGAATACCTCCTTCGATGTTGGGCGGCAGACCGTTAAACAAACTGTGCGCGCGAATGTACGTCAAGTTTGCGTTGGCCCTCCACTGGTCAGTGAAACGCGCGCGGCCGTCCAGTTCGACGCCGTTGAGTCGGGCATCGTCGAAGTTGACGCGCACCAGCACAGGGCTCGCCGGCGCAACTGCGACGAACACAAGCCCGTTGGCGTTCTGCGCAACGATCTGATCACTGCCGAGAAAAGTCCCCGTCGATCCGGGCGGCAAGACCAACGCCTGATCGAAGTAGACGTTGTTGAGTTTGGTGGTAAATCCGGTCGCATCGAAAGCGAAACGCTGGCTCGTGTAGCGCAAGCTGAAATCGAAGCTGTCGCTGCTTTCCGGTCGGAGTTTGGTTACGGGAATGCCGGTGGAAACGGCGTCGCCGCCCGAGGTGGTGCCGATGAAACCACCGCGAGCGGCTGCCGTTGTTGCGTCGACTTCGAAACCCGTGCCGACGAGACCAATGATTCCCAAATCGGTAGTATTCGGCGCTCGGAAACCACGCGTGTATTTCGCCGCGATGTCGAAACCGCCCCCGACGGTGACGACACCTCCGAACCTTCCCGAGAACGCACTGAAGCGCGCGCTATCATCCGGAAACAGCGGTTGTCCGTTTGGACCGAGCGCCGAATTCGAGGCGCGGGACTCGTACGAAGCGACGCTGTAACGGACGGCGCCGTTCAAGCGAAGACGGTCGGGAATGACCGTGAAAGTGTCCTGCGCGAAAAAACCGTATGAAAGATAGCGCGCGCCATTGGGAATGCGTGGGCGCGAATTGACCGTCGTTTTGGTAACAGGATCAAAAGTAAATGCCGGTGCGTGGATCTTGTCGCGATAGACGTCCGCGCCGAAGAGCAGCGTGTTGTTGTCGCCGATCTGTTTGTCGAGATAGAAATTGAAGCCGGACACGTTCGTGCGCTCGCGTTGATTCGTAATCGTGCCGGCGGGATTTCCCTGTCCGCCCTGGTTGATCCGTTCTTCACGCTGCCCGTTGTATGAAACGGTCAACGAGCCGTTGTCGAAGATCCAAAGGTCCTGACGAAACAGACGCGCGTAGAACGTGTCGGTCATCAGGTTGCGCAGATCGGCGATGTTGTTGCCGTCCCCGCCCAACAACTGGTCGTAACGTTTGCCGTTGTCTTGTTGGTTGCGCGAGTAGCTGAAGAGAAGCTGAGTCTTGTCGTCGAGATTGAAACTGGCGCGCATCAGGCCGCCGTACTGCGTGAATCCGGTGTCGGGCAGTCGCGTGCCGAAGAAGTCGGCCGGCAGACCGAGATAGCGCGTGATGGCGGCGTGGTGGTCGAGACCGTGCGCGGGTCGCAGCGTGCTGATGCGACGGCCGTTCACGTTCAGCAGTAGACCGTAACTTCGCGTGCCGTAGCTCAAGAGCGTGTTGCCGCCGAAGCCGTTTGTGACTGATCGGTAGAAGACGTTTGTTTGCCCGTGAAATTCGCTGTCGGCGTTTCCGTAGCGCGGCGCTTGTGAAATGAAGTTGACGACGCCGCCATGAACGTCTGAGCCGTATTGCGAGCTGTTTGGGCCACGGAGGATCTCGACTGTTTCCAAGGTCGACGGCTCGATCAAGCTGAAGAATGTGCCGACACCACCACGCTGCGCGCTCGTCGTGTAACGCACGCCGTCGACAAACACCGCGACGTTGCGTCCGGTGAGTCCACGCACGAAGACGGCGCTGAGCGACGGGCTTGTTCGTTGCAGGTTTACGCCGGGCTCTTCGTTGACTGCCTGGGCCACCACTTCAGGCGCCCGCTCGAAAATCTTTCGCTCGGCGATGACGTTCACCGCGGTATCGACGTCGCGCGTGCTGGAGATCTGCCCGGCTTCGGCGGTGATCGTGACCAGGGCGCTAACAGGATTCACTTCCAGTGCGACGGAGATTTGTTTCGTGTCGCCTGGTCTGATCTGCACGGCCTCGCGGTAACGCAAGAAGCCCGTGCGTTCGACGAGGAGCTGATAACTTCCGGGAGCGACGTTATCGAGGGTGAAGTTTCCGTTCGCATCCGTGACAGCGGCGCGCGAAACTGCCTGATTCGCCAGCAGCAGCGAAACACTTACGCCACTGACAACCGCGCCGCTATCGTCCTTGACCGAACCCGTGATCTTGCCTTCGGATTCCTGGCCCGCGGCCGCGCATGACATAACCAGCGCGAACGCAAGACGAATGAATCCAGTCACGATTCGGCGTACCCACGGGCCCATTAACAAGAACTCCTTCTGAAGTGCGGTAAGAGGAATGCGAGCGAACGAGGACTCTATAGGCGCTCCGGAACTACTACCAGCAATCGTAGGACGAGGAGTTTCCCGCAAAGGCGCAAAGACGCAAAGAAGGACGCAGAGTTAGAACCCCCGTTTTTCTTAGCGTCTTTGCGCCTTTGCGGGAAACTGCTTGTTACCTTTACCGGAACTCTTATTCCGTTGGCGGGAAACTCTTAACTTTAGCGTCTTTGCGTCTTTGCGGGAAACTGCTTGTTACCTTTACCGGAACTCTTATTCCGTTGGCGGGAAACTCTTAACTGAGGAAAGCGACGACGTGCTCGACGAATTCATGCACGGAGGAGAGCACTTGCGGGCGACTTTCTATTGAAATACTGAAAACGATAATAACCGTCAGCACAAGCCACGGAATGAAGCGAACAAGCGGCGCACTGCTGACCAGTTGCCGCGGATCCGTCGCTGCGAGTTCAACCAATCGACTGACCCTGACTTTAACTCCCGGCGCATCTTCACTCATCAGAAACCCGGACACAGCCGGGGGCAGCGCCTGACCTCGGGTCAAGTGAGGGCCGGACGGAATCATCCGCGCGATGCGCACCAGCGCGGAGGCGAGATCCAGCGCGACTGCCGAACTCTGTTGTGCGGCGTGTTCGTCAGCGGCTGATTCGGACGCTTCGCTCCACGTCCGATCCAACCAGCGGCCGCACGGGATAATCAACAGCGCCGCCCGGCTGATCCGCATCACCGAACGTTTGAAGTTGTCGTGCGCGGCCAGGTGACCGTACTCGTGAGCGATCGCCGCCGCGAGCTCTTGCTCACTCAACGTCTCTAGCACGTGACTCGCGATAAACAAGCGCGGGCGAATCGCACCGACGACGGCGATGAGCGGAAACGAGTGTTGCAGAACAAACGTTGGCACCGCGATCTCGTCGAGATGGATCGGCGTCGACGTGTTCAACCATTGTTTCAGCAGCGAGCGCGTCGCCAGCCACGAACGAACGCCGCGCGCGATTGCGAGTGCGACGCCGACGGCTGAAATCGCTGCGAGCGCGCCGAGTTTCCAGCCGACCGTTTCTTTCGTCGCGTACGGTTCGTATTTGAGATACGACGGGATCATAAACGCCGCGATCGCGACGATGGCGATCACCGGCGGACCGATGCGCATGACGAACAGGATCTCGGCGCGTGTGCGGGCGGAGCATCTCCACAGGATGCGTTTGCAGGAGCGGGCCACGCCGGCGGTCAGGAGTGTGGCGGTGGCGTTGATGGTCAGCAGCAGCGCCAGAACCAGTGTTATGCCGAGAAGTTCGTACATCAGTTAATCTCGCGCGCGCGGGACTATTCCCGGTTGCGCATCTCGCGCTTTTTCTCCTGCACCAACCGGTCGAGCTCGTCGAGCAGCTCGCGGTCTCTTTCACTCAGCGTATCGACGATACAGGCGAGGATCGGTTCAACCCCGTCGGCGCCCTGGCCGAGCAGTCCGTCGACGACGTCCTCTTTGATTCCGCGGTCGAGATCTTCTTGCGAGACGACGGCGGCGTACAAAAACGCGCGTCCGTCTTTGCGGCGGGCGAGCAGGTTTTTCTTGAACAGCCGGTCGAGGGTGGTCATCAGCGTGGTGTACGCGATGCGCTCGTCGAACGCACGATAGACGTCGCGGACGGTCACTTCGCCGAGACGCCAGATCTCTTCGAGCACCTGACGTTCCAGTTTTCCGAGTGCGAAACAGGCTATCTCGCGTGGGCGGCGAAACCCGCGCAGCAGGAATCGTGAAGTATTCATGTCGGTGGGCATTCTGTGCCCGTTTGTTTCATGGTGTCAAGATAGTCGCACGGCCAGTAGGAACACGGATTGAGCAATGCTATTATTCGCAGTTTGCGAATAGCGCAAGATTCGTATCTATGCCTGTAGAAGCCATTGAAGTCAGGGGAGCACGCGTTAACAACCTCAAGAACGTTTCCTTCTCGATCCCCATAAACCAAATGACGGTGGTCACCGGCGTCAGCGGCTCCGGCAAGTCGTCCCTCGCCTTCGACACGATCTACGCCGAAGGCCAGCGGCGCTACGTCGAATCGCTGTCAGCCTACGCGCGCCAATTCCTCGAGCGAATGGACAAGCCGGACGTCGACGAAGTCCACGGCATCGCGCCCGCCATTGCCATTCGCCAAAAGAACTCGACCCGCAACCCTCGTTCGACCGTCGGCACCCAGACCGAAATTTACGACTACCTGCGCCTGCTCTTCGCACGCGTGGGGGAGACTTTTTGCCGCGTTTGCGGGCGGCAAGTGACGCGCGACTCGCCGGAATCAGTCGCCGACGAAGTGCTCGGCACGCTGGCCGAAGGAACACGCTTCTACGTCCTCTTTCCGGCAGGCGCCGGACTACGCGAACCGCAGGACGCCGGAACGTCGCGCAAGAGCCGCACCGCATCGCGGCGGCAGTCAATCACGGCGCACCTGATGAGCCTGATGCAGCGCGGCTTTACGCGCCTCTACTTCAACGGCCAAACGATTGACCTTGCTTCGCCTGACGACTTTCCACGCGACGACTTCAACGACGTCTACGTCCTGGTCGATCGCCTGACCGCGCGTGAGGATGTCCGCCAGCGGCTTGTCGACTCGCTCGAGATCTGTTTTCAGGAAGGCCACGGGACGGCCGTCATCGAAACCGCCGGCAATGAATCACAGAGGGATCGCCAGCGACTGCGCTTTTCAGATCGTTTTGAGTGCAAATACGACGGCACCGTCTACGCGATCCCCGAACCGCGACTCTTCAGTTTCAACAACCCGTACGGCGCGTGCCCGACTTGCCAGGGCTTCGGCAACACGATCGGACTCGATCTCGATCTGGTAATTCCGAACCCCGGACTGTCGCTGAAAGACGGCGCGATCGAACCCTGGACCAAGCCGCAGCACGAGTGGGCCATGGCGGAGCTGAAACAGTTTTGTCGCGCGGAAAAGATCTCGCTGACCGTGCCCTTCAATCAGCTCTCGCGCTCCGACCAGAACGCCGTCGTCGAAGGACGTCGCGACTTCGGCGGCGTGCGCGGTTTCTTCGATTGGATGGAGACGAAGAAGTACAAACTCCACGTTCGCGTTTTTCTGTCGAAGTATCGCGGCTACACGCTGTGTCCCGATTGCAAAGGCGCACGGCTGCGCCAGGAAGCGCGCGACGTGAAAGTCAGCGGCCGGACGCTCGCGGAGATCTGCGGCCTGTCGATCCGCGAAGCTTCGAGCTTCTTCGACTCGCTGCAACTCTCGACCGAACAAACAGCCATCGCCGACAGAATACTTTTCGAAGTGCGACGCCGACTGCGGTTTCTCGTCGAGGTCGGACTCGACTACCTGACGCTCGATCGACTCGCGTCCACACTGTCAGGCGGCGAAGCGCAACGCATCCAGCTCGCAACAAACCTCGGATCGTCGCTCGTCGGCGCTTTGTATGTTCTCGACGAGCCGTCAATCGGCCTGCATCCGCGCGACAACGATCGTCTCATCCGTCTGCTGAAGAACCTGCGGGACATCGGCAACACCGTGCTCGTCGTCGAACACGACGCCGAGATGATGCGCTCCGCCGACCACATTCTCGACATCGGTCCCGCCGCGGGTGAACTCGGCGGGCGCGTGATGTATGAAGGCGATTTTGCCGGACTGCTCCGCGACGAGACGTCGCTGACTGCCCGTTACCTGCGTGGCGACGCGGAGATCAAGGAACCGAAGCAGCGCCGGGTCGCGCAGAAACGACGACTCACGATCCAGGGCGCTTCCGAACACAATCTCAAATCGATCGACGTCGAAGTGCCGCTCGACATGCTTGTCTGCGTGACCGGCGTCAGCGGATCGGGCAAGTCCACGCTGATTCACGACTGCATCTACGCCGGACTCAAGAAGCAACGCGGAGATTGGCAGGGCCACGTCGGCGCGTTCACCAGAATCGAAGGCGGCAACTTTATCGACGACGTGATTCTGGTGGACCAATCGCCCATTGGCCGCACGCCGCGTTCGAACCCGGTGACGTACATCAAGGTCTACGACGCGATCCGCGAGGTGTTCGCCAGCACGCGCGAGGCGCAGGCGCGCGGATTTGAGCCGTCGCACTTCTCGTTCAATCTTCCGGGCGGGCGTTGCGAGGTTTGCCAGGGCGACGGGACGGTGACAGTCGAGATGCAGTTTCTCGCCGACGTCGAGCTGGTTTGTGAAGAGTGCAAAGGCACGCGGTTCAAGCAGCAGATCCTCGACATTCGTTATCGCGGCAGGAATGTTCACGAAGTGTTGAGCATGACAGTGCGCGAGGCGATCACGTTCTTCCGTGAGGTGCCGAAGATCACGAACCGCTTGCGCGTGCTGGAAGACGTCGGGCTTGGTTACCTGCGTTTGGGCCAGTCGGCAACGACGCTGTCCGGCGGCGAAGCGCAACGGATCAAGCTCGCGGCGCATTTATTGAAACGCACCGGCGCGAAGACGCTCTACATCTTCGACGAACCAACGACGGGCTTGCATTTCGACGACATCAACAAACTGCTCGCGGCGTTTCGTGCGCTGATCGACGCCGGCGGATCGCTACTCGTGATCGAACACAATCTCGACGTGATCAAGACCGCGGACCACGTCATCGATCTCGGCGCGGAAGGCGGCGACGCGGGCGGTTATGTCGTCGGCGTGGGTACGCCGGAAGAGATCATGCGCATTCGCGAGTCGCACACGGGCCGTTACCTGCGTGAGTACCTCGCGAAATCCAACGGAGGATCTTCAAAATGAGTTTGAGTCAACAGATTGTTTCCGATTTGACGGCGGCGATGAAAGCACAGGACGCGCAACGGACGTCGACGCTCCGGATGGTCAAAGCCGCGATGATGAACCGCAAGATCGAGCAGGGCAGTGAGCTGTCCGACGACGACGTGCAGAAACTACTACGGTCGCTGGTCAAGCAGCGACGTGATTCGATCGAACAGTACGAGAAGGCGGGACGTCAGGAGCTGGTAGACAAAGAAGCTGCGGAGATCACCGTGATCGAAGCGTATTTGCCGCAGGCGGCTTCGGCAGATGAAATCGAGGCGGCAGTTGGGGCGGCCATCGCCGAGACTGGCGCGACGTCGATGAAAGACATGGGCAAGGTGATGAAGGCCGTCCAGGCCGCGCTGGCGGGAAAGAACGCGGATGGGAAGCAGGTAAGCGAGATAGTGAAAGCGAAGCTTTCGTAGTCCTCCCTTGGTCTTTGCGTCTTTGCGCCTTTGCGGGAGACCTGCTTTGAAAGGCAATTTCCCGCAAAGACGCAAAGGTGCAAAGACGCAAAGGAGGGTGCTTGCCAAGTTGCCTCTATATAGTTGTTTCCGTATAATCCACAGCTTGCTCGAAGGCACAGGGTCTTGTCCGGTGGGTTTCGCGCCCACTTTTTTCTTTGGACGCCACACCTTCGAAACTGATGAGCCATGGGAAATGATTCGATTGAAGCGCGGGTTCAGGAGCTAGCTGAACGAGTAGCAATCGACAATGGCCTCGAATTGGTTCATGCGGAAGTCGCCGGCCCTGACAACAAGCCGATCGTTCGCGTTTTTATTGACAAGCCGCAGGGTGTGACCCACGACGATTGCTCCGCAGTGAGCACTCATCTCGGGACGATTCTCGACGTCGAAGACTTCATCCACGCTTCCTACACATTGGAAGTATCGTCACCCGGGTTGGAACGTGGGCTGTACAAACGCGCCGATTACGAGCGCTTCTCGGGCAGTAACGCGAAGCTCAAGACGCGGCAGCCAATCGGCGGGCAACGCAATTTTCGCGGCCGATTGTTGGGACTTGAAGGCGACGAAGTGATTTTTGATGACCGCACCAACGGGCGGGTCCAGATTCCGCTGGATTTGATTACGAAAGCGAACCTGGAAGTCGACGTAAATGAGGACCTGCGACGGGCAGGGCACCAATAGTGAAGATTAGACGGATACATAGATGAGTTCATCGATCGCACAAAACATCGAGGCGCTTTGCCAGGAACAGGGTATCGATCGCGATCTGGTTATCGAGGCGATGAAGGAGGCCGTCCGCGCGGCAGCCAAGAAACAGTTCCGTTCCGGCGAAGACATCCAGGTCGACTGGAACGCCGAAACCGGCATCGAGCTTTCGGCCTCGAAAGTCGTAGTCGACGACGTCGAAAACCCGGCGACCGAACTCTCCATCGTCGAAGCCCGCGAACTCGCCGGCGACGAAGTTGAACTCGGCGATGCGCTGCTGCTGCCACTGCCGATGGAAGAACTCGGCCGCATCGCCGCGCAAACAGCCAAACAGATTCTTTTTCAGAAAGTCCGCGACGCCGTCCGCAGCAACGTCTACGAACAATACATCGACAAGATCGGCGACCTCGTCAACGGTTACGTCAAACGGTTCGAACGCGGCAACATCATCGTCGACCTGGGAAACCTGGAAGCAATCCTGCCGCGGTCACAACAGTCACGCGGCGAGCAGTGGAACCAGGGCGAACGAATTCGCGTCGTCATCAATAACGTGTCGAAGGAATCAAAAGGACCGCAAGTGGAAGTCTCGCGCACCTCGCCCGAGCTGCTGCTGAGACTGTTCGAGATGGAAGTGCCGGAAATCTACGACGGCACCGTCGTGATCAAGTCTGCCGTCCGCGAACCCGGCGAACGAGCGAAGATCGCCGTGATGTCGAACGAGCGCGACGTCGATCCGGTCGGTGCCTGCGTCGGTATGAAAGGCTCCCGCGTCCAGGCAATCATCCGCGAGCTCCGCGGCGAGAAAATAGACATCATCGAGTGGTCCGACGAGCCTTCAGTTTTTGCCGCCAACGCGCTTTCTCCCGCCAAAGTCAACCAGGTCAGAATTACCGACATTGAGAACCGCCAGATGGAGGTCATCGTCAACGAAGACCAACTCTCGCTGGCGATCGGCAAACGCGGGCAGAACGTCCGTCTCGCGACCAAGCTCGTCGGCTGGAACATCGACATCCGCAGCGAGGAAGAGATTAAGCGCGAAGTCACCGAACAGATGGGCGCCCTGATTGCTTCCGGCGAAGCAGTTCCGCTTTCTGTGATTGAAGGCGTCACCGCACAACAGGCCGAAGCACTCGCCGCGCACGACATCAACGACATCGACGCGCTGGCCCAAACGACAGTCGACGATCTCGTCGAGTTCCTCGACCTGAGTCTCGACGAAGCGGAAGTCATCCTGACTGCGGCACAAGCGGTAATCGCCATGCGCGACCGCAGTCTCAGCGAGAGCGAAGGTCTCGGCGAAGCTGAAGCCGAGGGCGAAGACGGCCAGATCGAAGAGCAACACGCCGTTTCAGCCGAAGCTGACGACTCGGTTGAAGCGGGTGACGTCGAACCGAACGACGAGATGACCGCCGCGGGTTACGACGAAGCGGTCGAAAACGGCGTCCCGTTCACCGCCGAACAGGAAATCATCGCCTGGGATTCAGCCGACCCGGTCCCGGTGACCGAGGCCGAGGCGATCCCGGCCGACGAATTGGCCTTGCTGGAATCCGGCCGCGACCTGCGTCCGGACACGATCACGCCATCACCTGACATTACCTCCTCGGCCGTCGAAGGCTACCAGAACATCGAGGAGCACATGGCGGAAGTGCTGGCGTCAGACGAAGAGTTTGCTTCCGAAGCCACCGCTGAAGAAGCAGAAACAACAGCTCCCGCAGTTTCGGAAGAAGATGCTGCATCAGGCGGGAGTGCGGATGAAGAGAAGCAATGATGCTCCAATGATGCAGCCAACGAGGAACAACACACAGCCGGTTGCTTCGGGCCGTTTGTGGTTCCCGCTACGCCCCAACTGTCGCGTGCCGAACTTCTGATCGGACGTTCTTTAATGGTTGGGAGCGGGTGTTCCTAACCATTATCAAGACCGTCAGACGCATGGGTAAGCGTCGAGAAGGAGTGCATGACAGTTTCCTCGAAAGTTCGTATCTACGATCTCGCCAAAGAACTAAAGCTCGACACTAAACGTCTCATCGAAGAGGTCCGTCGCGAGGGCGTCGACGTCAGTGTTCCTTCCAACTCCGTGTCAAAGGAACTGGCGGAGAAGATTCGCAACAAGTACTTCCCGAAAAAAGAGACGACGATCAAGCGCGCCGTCAAAGTCGTGAAGCGCGCTGCGCTGCCCACGCCCGAAGCGCCCGTGATCGAAGCTGAGACTGACGTTCACGAGCCGGAACCGGATGTGGTCGACTTTCCACTCGACACCGCGCCCGAACCGGCAGTCGAGTCTCCGGCAGCGCCTGAGATAACTCCCGGTGCGCCGTCGAAGCCTGCTCCACCCACGAAGCTTGTGAAGCGACTGACTCCGGCCGTGCGTGCCGAAGCGCCCGCGCCGCAGGTTATCGAGCAGCCGCCAATCGTCGAGAGTGAACCTGAGGCGCCCGAAGTCGTCGCTGCTCCGGAAGCAGTCGCGCCCGTGGTGGAAACTCCAGTCACGCCAGTCGCGCCGGCCACAGCGCCAGCCAACGGCGCGCCGGAAGTGAGGCCCAAGCCGCTTGTTCCGTCGCGACAAGTCAGGGTCCTGCGTCCGACTGCCGCCGCACTCAACGCGGGCATCAGACCCGGCGACCGCGCGCCGGCGCCGACGCCACCGCCCCCACCGCCGGCTGCACCAGCGAGAGATCGCAGTTCAGACCGCAATACCAGACTTCGCGAACGGCCTTCCCTGCCCCGCTCGGAACGCATGGGAACGCCAGGCGAAACTGCCACGCCGCAAACTACCTACATTCCACCTCCCGATGCCGGACGCCGTCGTTCGCGACGCAGCAGTCCGCGCGGTGGCCGGAAGATCGAAGGCAGGACCGGCAGGTTCGACAAAAGCGATTTCATTCCGCCACCGAAGGCGCTCTCACTCGAGGACCGCATCGCCGGACGGCTGGAAATGCCGGGAGGCGGCGAGCTCAAATCCGTGCGCCTGATCGAAGGCTCGACCGTGAAAGAGTTCGCCGAGAAGCTCGGCATCAAACCGAAAGACGTAGTGACGTTGCTGCTGCAGCGCGGCGTCTTCGCGACCATCAATCAACCGTTGATGGACGACGTCGCCGCCGATCTCGGCAGGCGTTTCGGTTACGACGTCTCGTTCGTGCCGTTTGAAGAGATGGTCGCCGAGGAAGAGTTTGAAGAGCTGATCGCTGCCGACGCCGACGACGTCGAGTTGCCGCGCGCGCCCGTGGTGACCGTCATGGGCCACGTCGATCACGGTAAGACTTCGTTACTCGACGCGATCCGTACGACCGACGTCGCCGGCGGTGAAGCAGGCGGCATCACGCAGCACATCGGCGCATACAGCGTCCAGGTGCCGAATCCCGACAAGGCCAATGAAACCCGCCGCGTCGTGTTTCTCGACACGCCCGGTCACGAAGCGTTCACGATGATGCGGGCACGCGGTGCGAAAGCGACCGACATCGTGATCCTGGTCGTGGCTGCTGACGACGGCGTCATGCCGCAGACGATCGAAGCGATCGAACACTCGCGCGCCGCGGGCGTTCCGATCATCGTCGCGATCAACAAGATCGACAAACCTGACGCCAACGCAGATCGCGTTCGTCAGGAACTGGCGAAACAGGGCTTGTCGCCACTCGATTGGGGCGGCGACACGGAAATGGTCCAGGTCTCGGCGAAGAAACGTCAGAACCTCGACACGCTGCTCGAAACGATCCTCTTGACGTCAGACATTCTGAACCTGCGCGCTAGTCCGACGCGATTGGCCTCAGGCGTCGTGCTCGAAGCCAAACTGGATCGTGGCCGCGGCGCGGTCGCGACTGTTCTGGTCCAGCAGGGGACGTTGAAGATTCACGAACCGTTCATCGTCGGACAGATCTATGGCCGCGTACGCGCTATGTTCAACGACCGCGGCGAGCCGATCACCGAAGCCGGACCGGCGACACCGGTCGAAGTGCTCGGTCTGCAAGGCGTGCCGCAGGCTGGTGAAAGCTTCCAGGTTGTTTCGGACATTACGAAGGCGCAGTCGATCTCGCAACATCGTCAGATGTTGAGTCGTCAGGCAACGCTGTTGCAGACGACCAAGCGCGGTATCGAAGCGCTCGGCGAGAGTGAAGTCAAGGAACTGCTCGTCATTATCAAAGCTGACGTGCAGGGCTCGGTTGAAGTGTTGAAGTCGACGTTGCAAAAACTGTCGACGGATCGCGTGAAGGTGAAAGTGATTCGTTCCGGCGTCGGCGCGATTTCCGAATCGGACGTGCTGCTCGGAACGGCCACGCAAGCCGGATCGTCGTCGTCAGCCGTAGTGATCATCGGCTTCAACGTGCGTCCCGAAGCGCGTGCGGCCGACATCGCGAAGCAGGAAGAGGTCGACATTCGTCTCCACTCGATCATCTACAAGGTCGAGGAAGAGATTCGCGCGGCCATGATCGGCATGCTCGAAGCGATAGAGAAGGAGAAGATTCTCGGCAAGGCCGCGGTGCGCGAAGTGTTCCGCGTACCGAAGGCCGGAACGGTCGCCGGTTGCATGGTCATCGACGGAATCATGCGCCGCAACGCACGCGCCCGCGTCATTCGCGACGGCGTCGTGAGTTGGGAAGGCGACATCGCTTCGCTACGACGGTTCAAGGACGATGTTTCCGAAGTGCGCGAAGGTTTCGAGTGCGGCATCAGTCTGGCAAACTTCAACGACATAAAAGTTGGAGACCAGATTGAAGCGTATATCGTTGAACGGGTCGCGGCGACCGAACTCTAGGTTTGTTATGCGGAGGGCGGAGAGATACACGGATACTCTGCGAGAAGAGATCGGTCAAATCGTCGGTTATGAACTCGAAGATCCGCGTTTGACGATGGTGACGGTCACGGACGTTCGGCTCTCGAAGGACAAACGAGCAGCTCGCGTTTATGTGACCATTGCCGGTGATGAAAAAGAGCACCAGGAAGTGCTCGCGGCGTTGCGACACGCGGCGCCTTATGTTCGCAAGCAACTCGGTCTTTCGTTGAATCTGCCCCGCACGCCCGAACTTCATTTCGTGCGCGACCGCGTCGAGGAAGAGGGCGAGCGAGTCGATCAATTGCTCGAAGAGATTGAACGAGAGTGGGAGAGACAAGGAAAGGATGGAGTAACAGACGAAGCGTGATGGGGGCCTAAGACCCGAGAAGCCAAAAACTTCGTTCTGGATTGCAATATGCTTAGTCAAGTAGTCGAGCTGATCGAGGCCAAACGTCGTTTCGCGATCACCTCGCATATCCGCCCAGACGGCGACAGTTTAGGATCGTCGCTCGGTCTTTACTGGTTGTTACGCGCCCTCGATAAAGACGTTGAAGTAATCATGCGCGACCCGGTGCCGCACGCGTATCAGCAACTTCCCGGCGCCGGCGACGTTCGCGTCACCCCATCTGTCGATCCTTCATATCACGCGGTCTTCGTGATCGAGTGTTCCGACATCACGAGACCCGGCCTCGCCGAACTCGATAAACAATTTGTCGTGAACATAGACCACCACTCGACCACCGCGCTGTTCGGCACGATCAACTGGATCGATTCAACCGCATCCGCGGTCGGCGAGATGATCTACAACTTGTGCAAAGCGACCGGCGTGCGCGTGACGCGAGAGATCGCCGAGTGTGTTTACACGGCGCTGATCACCGACACCGGATCGTTTCATTACTCGAACACGACCGAGCGGACGTTCAAAGTCGCTTCCGAGCTCGTGCGCACCGGCGTCAAACCCGCGAAGACGGCGGAAGCAGTGTTTGCGAGTTACCCGTGGAGCAGGATCGAGCTAATGGGCCACGTGCTGTCGACCGCGAGACGTGACGAAACCGGACGCGTGGCGTGCATGCGGCAGTCGCTCGAGATGCAGCAGCAGGCGAGTGCTTCTGACGAAGACGCCGACGGATTTGTGAACTATCCGTTGACGGTTGGCGAAGTGGAAGCGGTCGCGATGTTGAAGGAGTGCGAGCCGGGAATTTATCGCACCAGCTTGCGGTCCAAAGGCGATGTGAACGTCGCGAAAGTCGCGGAGCTGTTTGGCGGCGGCGGTCATCGCAACGCGGCGGGCTGCACGCTCAAGGGAAGCTGGGAAGAAGCTGAGACTACGATTGTTCGCTTGTTGCAGAACGCGGTGAAGCGCGCCGACGGCGACACGACTGAGGACGCGCTCAAAGAATCCGTCGCGTGATTTGATCCGTGCCAGATCCTAACTTAGCCAGAAAATATAAATGGCGGCGCGAAGACTACCAGGAAAACACGCGTGGCCTCCTGATGGTCCATACCGGAAACGGTAAAGGAAAAACCACCTGCGCGCTTGGCCTGATGATGCGCGCCGCCGGGCGCGGTTTGAATTGCTGCATGATTCAGTTCATGAAGTCGCGCAACGACCGCTACGGCGAACACGAATCCGCGGAGAAGCTCGGCATCGAAGTCCATACGATGGGTGACGGTTTCACCTGGGACACGAAGAACCCCGAACAAGACATCAAGACCGCGCGCGACACGTGGGCGCTGTGCGTCGAGAAATTGCGCTCCGGCGATTACGACCTGCTCGTGTTTGACGAGCTGGTTTACGTGCTCAGTTACAAGATGCTGCCGGTCGAAGAAGTGCTCGACGAGTTTCGCTCGATTCGGGCCGCGCAACCGGCTTTGCATATCGTCGTCACCGGCCGCGACGCGCCGCCCGAGCTGATCGAAGCCGCGGACCTGGTGACCGAAATGCGGGAGATCAAACACCCATTTACTGCGGGAATTCGGGCGCAGCAGGGTATCGAGTTTTAACCACAAAAGGCGTAAGCCTTGTTTTTGTCAGTTTTGTGGTTTACGCTTCCGCCACTCTTATGGCCTGGTTCAGCAAAAAGACAAAGCGAATAGAATCTGTCCCGCCTGAAGAACGCGTCGTCAAGACTGAAAATGTCTTCGTCAAATGCGACGGCTGCGAGGCCCATCTGTTCAAGGGCGAACTCGAAGACGGACTTCAGGTTTGCAAGCACTGCGGCCATCACTTTCGCATCGGCGCGCGCGAGCGGCTCGCGCTTCTGTTTGACGAGGGGAAGTATGAAGAGCTCGACGCGGAAGTGATCTCGATCGACCCGCTCGGGTTCACCGACAACAAGCCGTACACGGAACGTTTGAGCCAGGCGACGGAGAGTTCCGGACTGCCCGAGGCAATCATCAGCGGTCGCGGATCGGTCGGCGATCATCCGGTGTTGGCCGCAGCGATGGACATGACGTTTATCGGCGGTTCGATGGGCTCCGCGGTGGGCGAGAAAGTAACGCGGTTGATCGAACGGGCGATGAAGGAACACAGCGCGGTCGTGATCTTCTCCGCTTCCGGTGGCGCGCGCATGCAGGAAGGCACGCTGTCGCTGATGCAGATGGCGAAGATCTCAGCAGCACTCGCAGCACTCGACGAAGCACACCTGCCGTTCATTTCAGTTCTGACAGATCCGACAACGGGTGGCGTCACGGCGAGTTTCGCGATGCTTGGCGACGTTATTCTCGCGGAACCGAAAGCCCTGATCGGGTTTGCCGGACCACGCGTGATCGAACAAACGATCCGGCAGAAGCTGCCGAAAGACTTTCAGCGTTCCGAGTTTCTCTTGGACCACGGGATGGTCGACGCCATCGTCGATCGACGCGAGTTGCGAAACTACATCATCAAGCTGCTGAACTTCATGATGAATCCCGAGATCCATGGCGAGTCGGACATCGAACGCGCCCGGCGACGCGCCGCTTCGAGAAGCTAAACCGCAAAAATGAATTTTGAAGAGGCGGTTGATTATCTCTTCGGCTTAGGCCATGAGATTTTGACGCTCAAGCTCGGCCTCAGAAATACCGAACTCCTCCTCCAGTCTCTCGGCAATCCCGAACGCACATTTCGCGCAGTCCAAATCGCCGGCACGAATGGCAAGGGTTCGACTGCCGTGATGCTCGATTCGATCTGTCGTGCGGCGGGAATCAAGACCGGGCTCTACACCTCTCCACATCTCGTCTCGATCACCGAGCGCATTCGAATCGATGGTCACGAGATCAGCGAAGAAGATTTCGGACTTTACACAACGATCGTTCGCGATGCCTCTCAACGGTTACTCGATACCGGTGAGATCGAAGCGCTACCCACGTTCTTCGAACATGTAACTGCAATCGCGTTGCTCGCATTTCGTGAAGCCGAAATCGGGCTTGCCATACTCGAAACAGGCATGGGCGGTCGCCTCGACTCCACGACCGCCGCCGGTGCTTCCATCGTGGCGATCACGCAGATCGCCATGGACCACGAGCAGTATTTGGGTGACACAATCGAGCGTATCGCGAGTGAGAAAGCCGCAATCATCCGTCCCGGTGTAAAAGCAATCATCGGCAAACAGCACCACCCCGAAGCCTTATCCGTGTTGTTGCAACGCTGCGAAGAAACCGGTGTTCAGCCGATTTTCGCAATGCCGGGATCTGAGCCGGTTCGAATCGGACTCCGTGGCCGGCATCAGCTCGAGAATGCGGCGATCGCTATTGCGGTCGCGGAGAGTCTTTCTATTTCACACGCGGCGATTCTTTCGGGATTGGAAACCGCCAGCCATCCTGGCCGGCTGGAATTGGTTGCAAACGAACCCGAGATTCTGCTTGACGGCGCGCACAATCCTGCCTGCGCGGAAGCATTGCGTGATTACCTGATCGAGTTTGGCCGCCGTCCACTCACCATCGTGTTCGCGGCGATGAGTGACAAACAACTCGATCGGATCGGCCAGACACTGTTCCCACTCGCTGACAACCTGATACTAACCACGCTCGACAATCTCCGCGCTGCCTCGCTCGAGACTCTCGAAGCAATCGCCGCGCAATTCGCCACCGGATCCATCACGAAATCCAAAACAATTCCTGACGCTGTTGAGTCCGCGCGCCGCATCACGCCTCCGCAGGGTATGATTTGTGTCACCGGATCGCTCTATCTAATCGGGGAATGGAAGAAAGAAACATGAGTAGCCCACAAAAAGAACTGCCAAAGATCATCAGCAGCCAGAAAGTCTTTTCCGGCCGAGTGTTCAACGTCACTGTCGACACTGTGCGCGAAGGCGAGCTCACGTACCAGCGGGAAGTGGTCCATCATCACGGCAGCGCGGTGATCCTGCCCGTGTTCGACGACGGCACTGTCGCGCTCGTGCGGCAATATCGACATCCAGCAGTTCGCTATCTCCTTGAAGCTCCGGCAGGAACTCTCGACGAGCGCGAACGGCCCGAGGAAGGCGCCGCGCGCGAACTCCAGGAGGAGCTCGGACTCATCGCCGGACGCCTGGAAAAGCTGTCTGAGTTCTTCGTTTCGCCCGGTTTCTGCGAAGAGAAGATGTGGGTCTTCCTGGCCACCGAACTGACAGACGGCAAAGCAAACCCAGACGAGGATGAAGTACTTGACGTCGTGCGCCTTGCGATCGATGAAGCACTCGAAATGATCTCTAGCAGTGAGATTCAGGACGCGAAGACGATCATCGCGTTGATGCTGGCCGCGCCACGTGTCGGTTCATCGTTTTTGGAAGTCGATTATCCGGCAGTGTGATTAGTTTGATTTGTTTTCTGAACTTTCCTACACTGCCCGCCAGTGTTTACCAAAGAGCCTTCACAGCATGTGACACCGCTCTCCGACGAGCAAGCAGGGTTTCCAGAACAAGTTGTTCCCGATTACCTGACCGCGCCGCCCGCTCCGTCCGCATTGCCGCCAAGTCCGTGGTTTGGAGTCGTAAAAGCGTTTATCGTTTGGGTACTCAGCGTCGCCATGCTGATCGTGGTTCCGCTCGGAGTCGCACTTCCTTACCTCATTTACCAGATCTATAAGTTTGGGCCGCCGCATCCGGAAGCACTTGCGGAAGACAAGACGCTCATCTTCCTATCGATTCTTGGCGTGCTCCCGACGCATTTGCTTACGTTCGGTTTGATCTGGTTACTGGCGACAGAAGGAGGCAAGCAGCCGTTTCTCAAGACGCTGGGTTTCCAGTGGCCCAAAAACGTATCGCCGTGGGTCGCCACTCTGCTGTGCTTCCTGCTCGCTCTTGGCCTGCTCGTCGTCGGATGGGGCGTCACCACTCTGTTGGGCGGAAACAAGACGCAGCTGGACTTGCTGGTCGAAAGCTCGACGGCCGCGCGTGTCGCGACGGCGCTCGTCGCGACGCTTACCGCGCCGTTCGTCGAGGAACTGATATACCGCGGCGTGCTCTATTCCGCACTCGAACGTGCTGCCGGCCGAGCGATCTCCGTGTTACTGGTGTCGTTGCTCTTTGCGGGCGTGCACGTGCTTCAGTACTCAAACAACATCGGCGTGATCGTAGTTATCACGATTCTCAGTTTCACGTTGACGCTCGCGCGCGCTTACAGCGGATCGATCCTGCCGCCGTTCATCATTCATCTGGTTTTCAACGGCATCCAGTCGCTCTTCATCCTGCTCACGCCGTTCATTCAAAAAAGCCCGGAGATCACACCGACAACTCCCGGTTTCCAACTTGCTGGTCGTTTGTTTCAAGCAATTAATGTTTATGTATGGCGTATGACGTAGTCGTCGTCGGCGGTGGAATCGGCGGGCTGACTGTCGCGGCACTGTTGTCGGCACGCGGGGTGAAGACGTGTCTGCTGGAAAGGAATTCGCAAGTCGGCGGGTGCGTGGCCCGGGTCGAGTTTGCCGGACATGATTTCGATCCGGGCATGGGACTATACGCCGGCTTTGGACCGGGTGAGATTTACGATCGTGTTTTTTCGGAACTGCCGGTCGATCTGTCGCCGACTACGCCGCTTCCTGACAGTGAAAACTTCTACTCGATCGAAGGCGGGCCTGCGAGCGTCGCCGAACGTCTTGCGGAGTCAATCAAGAAGAGCGGCGGCACACTGCGTTTGAATAGTCCCGTGCTCCGTCTTGCTTACGATCAGACTGGTCAACAGGCGATAGGCGTCGACCTGCTGAGCGGCGAAACAGTGATTGCGCGAGAGTCAATCGTCAGCAATCTCACCATCTGGGACACGTACGGAAAACTGATCGGCCTCCAACGCACGCCACTCGAAACAAAGAAACTACTAAAGACCCTGCAAGGCCGTGGCGCTTACGTGATCTATGCGAGCTTGAGCGAGTCGGCGGTAGCCCGTCTGCCTGGTGAACATTTCAACACCGCCGACTTCAGCGTCTCGATTGCGCCACCGGGCAGTGCGCCGCCCGGCAAACGCGCTGTTACGATCATTAGCGATACGGATCCCACCGATTGGTTCGCTTTTCAGGCGAGCGAGGAGGAGTACGAGGAACGCGATCAAGCGGCGCTTGAACAAACCTGGACCCGTTTACACGAAGCGCTGCCCCAGCTTGGCGGCGACATCGAAATCATCGAAACCGCCAACCCACGCACCTACTACGACCTCACCCGCCGCAAACTCGGCATGGTCCTCGGCATCGAACCACCTGCGGAAACCAGCGAAGTGCTGGGCCACGACACCTCATTGCCGAACGTCTTCATGATTGGCGACACCGTCGTCGACGTCGCCCGCATGGACCTCGTAGTCGAGTCTGCCCTGGCTCTCGCAGACAAGCTAACGAAATAAGGAAAGTAAGGGTGACTTGACAGAGAACGTATGCTAGAGGGGCTTATCTAAACAATCCCATCCGTAGTTAGGAGTACGAAAATGATGAAAGGGTCGCGCGTGCGCCTTGGATTAGCGCTTGCTGTGTTGTGTCTTATCAACATCGAAATGGTGGCCCAAAACGGCGACAGCTCGAAGCCCAGCGACGAGAAGCTGGTTTACGCAGACTTCCAAAAGCTCGAGAACGGCCGCCTGGTGAGTGCACGCGGCGGCCGCACTCAGTTAAATCGTTGGGCCCAAAACATGGCTGCGGCGCCGAAAATACGGGGCCTCGAAAATGCTGAGCCCCCCGCCCCGGCTGCGGCACGAGTAACTGATCAGGATACCGCGGCGGCATTTGAGTACGAGATGCGTCTGCCCAACGAGTGGGCGGGCGTAAATCTGGAAGTCTTTGGTCAGCCTGAGAAAGACGGCAAGCCGGTCGCAGACGATATCAGTGGATTCAAGTTCATCAGTCTGCGCATCTTCGGCAAGAGAGAAACAGCGGACAAGGGGCCACAATCAGTTAGAGTGGAGCTAATATCGCGAGGTCACGGCGTCAACATGGAAGCCGGTTATCCGCAAATGACGTTTCGCCTGTCTCCCGGCTTCAACACTTACAAGTTCAAGCTGGACGGCTTTCGCCAGCCCGAATGGGCCACGCAACTCGATTTCAAGCGCGATGTATTACAGAAACTGACCTCCGTCACGGTCGGCGTGTTCTGCGACAAGTGCCGCATCGAGTCAGGCACGTTAGTAGTGGATAACCTCGCGTTCGAAAAGTGAGCTCCAATAAAACCTCTGGACAACGAATAATTGTCTGCTGTATACAATCACCAGACAATTATGTTTGTAACCGTAGATGAACGAGACGCACGGCCGCTCTACCAGCAACTGGTAGACGAGATCAAGACCCTGATTGCGCGCGGAGAATTGGCGGCGGGAACGTTACTGCCACCGGTGCGACAAGTCGCCTCGGACCTCGGCGTGAACCTGAACACGGTCGCTTTTGCTTATCGGAAATTGCAGCAGGAGGGGTTAATTCGGGTCAGGCATGGGTCAGGTGCGGTCGTCGTCTCTCAAACGCTTAGAGAGAAGCCTGACGACCGCCTGCGAACCCAATTACGAACCGCCCTTGCACAGTTAATCCTGGTCGGGTTGAAACCGCCGGAAATAAGGACCCTGATTAACGAAGAGTTGGAGGAACTCTTCAAGGCACCGCGCCAAAACTAGTTGTTGGGCCTGCTCGGCTCCAAACTCTTCCGGGGCATCGGGTGGCCAGTGTCCGAATCAATCGGACGGCTCGGCATCGGCTGGCTTCCGCCGCCAAAACCGCCCCCTACGCCACTGCTGCTGGTCGGTGGCTGAATCGGCCGAGCGCCGCCGGTTGACGGGTAGCTGCCCCCACCGCCGCCAGCCGCCGGAGGATTCGAGTTACTCGCGCCACCGTTTCGATTGCCTGTAGATCCGTTGCCGGTATAAGCCTGTCCCGCGTACGGGTTGTACGTTCCGGTCGTATAAGCCGTGCCGTAAGGCGATCTCCAGCCGTAATACCACGGAACGAACGTGTAGCAACCGAAGCGAGAGTTATAGAACCACATGCCGAATCCGCGGCCAAACCATGGGTCGCGGCCCCAGGGATCTTGATTGGAGGCAAATGCCGCAGACAGCATGGCGCCGGTGATGCGCCGGTTAGCTCTGGCCAGGGTTTCCGCTCTTTCCCTGCCCCAGGCGTCGATGTCGTCCTCGCGCTTCTTCTCTTCCTTGGTCAACTTCGCGACGGAGGTGTTGGTTTGATTGAACACCACTTTATTTCCGTCTTTGACCTTGGTGTGAGTTTCGTCGTTCAGGACTACACGGCCTTTTCTGACTACCAGTTCGGTCGCGTCGCCGGGAACCACGCTCAGACGATACAGTCCGTGGCGGACAATGGCGATCTTGGTATGCGGCGTGCTGATGTTGATGTTCAGCTCCACGCCGTCGATGCCGGTAGCTTCGACGATCGCCGTACCCTTAAGCAGCCGCACCTCGAGATTTGCGAGAGTGTTGTCGGCCAACTCGACTTCGGAGTCAGCTCCGACCCGCAGGTACGCACCCGGATTCAGCAGGATCTCGACCCGGCCATCGAAGGCTGTACGGACGCGGTCGCCGGAGTTCAAGTCGTCCGTAATCATCAGTTGTTGCCAGCCAGACTCGGCTTTACCGCGGACCGTCGCCTGTCCGGTGATGGCGTTAATTCCGCCGGCTTTTGCCGAAATCACGTATCTGTCGCGGTGTTGAGCGCTGCCCACTACTGCGCAAACGAGGACGAGTGCAGCGGCAAAAACCGACAGCACTGGGAGGCAGTTATTTTTTTTCACGGGTAAGACCCTCCGAAATCGCGATTAAGTAAGTGACCCGGCCGGTTAATCTCGAAAGCATTATAAGCTGGTTGCAAACATTTACAAGCTGTGGGAAACACGTACGTATGGACGAGGCGGTCAACGGGCCGCTGAATCGAGTTTGGCGTAGTACCCGCGCTTGGTCCTGGCGAGGAGATCGGGCTTTTCAACCAGCCGGACTTCAACCGAACGCCACTTGCCGTCGAGCGACTTATTCGACGGACGATAGCCGATGCTGTAGACCGTGCTGAGATCGTGGACGACCTGGGCGTAGACTTGATCCAGATCAGCCAACTTCGCCGCTCGATACATCGGCGTTGCACAAGCCGCCGAGATCGACGCCAGCTGCTCGCGGGCCTCCGCGTACGCGGCGGGAGGATAGTGATGTTTCTTTACGTTCTCTGCTTCGGTATCGAGATAGATCGGAAAGACGATCGTGTCTGAGTTGCGGATGTTTTCCAGCAGCGAATTGAAGTCGATGCGAGAGCCCTGGCCGTCGATGTCCGGAAGCGCGTTGTCCACGCCGTCGGTCATCACAACCACCGCATTGCGGCGGCCGGAACCTTGCGGAGCAAGCACCTTGACGACCCAGTTCAACGAGTCCCAAAAGTTGGTCCCGCCATAAGCGTCGTCCATCATGTCAATGCTCTTCTTCAACTTGGCCCGATCGAGTGTGAAAGACGAATACAGCGCCGGCTGATCCGTAAACGAAACGATAGCGACGCGATCGGTTGGGCGGGTGGCTTCGACGAACCGTTTCGCCGAGTTACGAATCATCTTCAGGTTCTTCGAATTCGAACCGGAGAGATCGAGTAATAGGACCAGGTCAAACGGCGCATCCGCGGCTTCGAAAAACGAAATCGCCTGTGGCTCGCCGTCTTCCAGCACAACGAAATCTTTCTGTTCCAACGGCGGCACATTCTTGTTCGCACCGGCGCCGATCACACTGACTTTCAGATCGACGAGATCTGAATCGATTCGGATCGTCTCGACCGGATCCTGGCCGCGCGGATCCTGCCCGCGCACAAGGCCGAGAAAAAGCAGGCACAAAACCAGACTCGCTGCGATACAGAAACGAGCGGGCGCTGTCGTTCTGAAATTAATTTGCATAGTAGCCACGTTTGCCGCGTGCTACCGCATTCGGGCGACCAACACCAATCCGAATTGCTCGCCACTGTCCGTCGCGAGCAGTGTTTGAGGGCTTGTAAGCCAAACTATAAACCGTTCCAAGATCGGCTACCACCTGTTCGTAGGCGCCGGCGAGATCGGTAAGATGTTCGACCTGGTAGAACACTCCACCGCCCGCCTCGCCCATTTCCTTCATCCGATCGTAACCCGCATCGAACGCTTCGGGCTGCGTGTCCTCCGGATTCATTGCCTGATACTCGGTGTTGAGCCACAACGTGTACAGGACACCGTCAAACTCCTGGATGTTTCTCAGCGTCTCCTGGTACGAAGTCTGAGAACCGATCTGGCGGCTGACTCCGGGAATGGTTCCATCCAAGCCGTCGCTCATCACCACGATTGCCGCGCGACGCGAGTTGTTGGCGTCCTTTTTGATCTGACTCATCGTGAAGTTTATCGCGTCATACAGCTTCGTGTCTCCCTTGGCCGTATCTATCGACTCGATTCGCTGCCGCAGAAGGTCGCGGTCAAGTGTAAATCCGGACACGATCGTCGACGTGCCCGCGAATGTGATCACGGCGATTCGATCCGCGGGCCGCGCGGCGTTGACGAAACGAAGCGCCGCCGCGCGAATCAGCTTCACGACTTCCTTCGTCGAACCCGACAGATCGATCAGCAGCACGAGATCGAAAGGCGCCGACGAAGATTCAAACTGCACGACGTTCTGTTCCTGGCCGTCTTCGAACAGACGAAAGTCTGATTGGACCAGTCCGGCGAGGCCGCGACTGGTGCTGCGATCGACGACGCTGATGTTAAGACTCACCAGTTGGGAGTCGACGCGGATGACGTCGCCTTCGCTGATCTCGACGTTGGCCGCTTTATCGGCCGGAGTACCCGCCGCGGTCCTGGCATTGTCCGGGCCGATGAGTTTGGGCGCGACGTCTTCAGCGACCGGCGTGGCAGGTTTCACATAAGCCTGACCGTTCCAGGTTGTGATGTCGACAGTAGCGGGGATTTTCAGGTTCAGGTGAATAGCAACGGCCGGATCGGTTGGACGCCGCACCACATTGATCGTTACGAGCGCGCCACGATTGTCGATGAGTATTGGCGAGCGGGTGAGCGTCGCCGGGCCGTCGATTGTCGCCGAGACGGTTACATAAGTCCGATCCCAAACCTCGACGGCGACGTTGCCGAAGTCGTTGCGGACCTTCAGCTGCGCACGGGGTGGTACATCAATGCGAATCTCGTCGAAAAGAGCGCCTGAAACAGTTGTCGGGAAGAGAAGCGCGGCTAGAATTAAAAAGCGCAACATAGCCAAAACCGAGACCGATTATACAGATCAGGGCTCAATCAGATCGAGCATCGACGTCTCATCTCGCACTGGTTGGGCTGTGTCACGGTATGGCGGTGGAGCGCCCGTGAGATCAGAAATCTTGAGCAACAGGTTGTTCTGATTGGTAGCGTAGGGCAGGGCCGTTTCGATTGTTACCACCCCGTCGCGGATGAGTCGTTCGATGACGTTGTCAAACGTCTGCATTCCATCCAATTCGCCCTGCTCCATCGCGTCCAGCAGCGACTTCCCTTCCGATTCGCCTTTCTCGATGTATTCCCGGGTACGCATCGTCGACTTCAGAATCTCGATGGCGGCGATTCGTCCCTTCCCGTCGCCGAGTGGAATCAATCGTTGCGAAACAATGAAACGAAACGACTGCGCGACACGCGTCCTGATCGCCTTTTCCTCGTTCTTCGGAAATACGCCGATGATGCGATCGACAGTTTTCGAGGCGTCGATCGTATGCAGCGTCGAAAGCACGAGGTGACCGGTCTCGGCGGCCTCGAGCGCGACTTCAATCGTTTCGCGGTCGCGCATCTCACCCACCAAAATTACTTTCGGCGCCTGTCGTAATGCCGCGCGCAGCGCGACGGAGAAACTCGGCGTGTCCGAATGCAGCTCCCGCTGGTGAATGGTCGAGTTCTTGTGCGTGTGAAGAAACTCGATCGGGTCCTCGATGGTGACTATGTGGTAGTAGTGCAGTTCGTTGATCAGATCGATGATGGCCGCAAGCGTCGAGCTCTTGCCGCTGCCGGTTGGACCAGTCACCAGCACGATGCCGTTCTTGAGATCGCCGATCTCCTTCAACGTGTCCGGAAGATTGAAGTCGCTGAACCGCGGCGGACGCATCGGAATTACACGCATGACGATCGCGTGCGTACCGCGCTGCCGGAAGATGTTGACGCGGAAACGAGCGTCGCCCGGCACACTGAACGACAGGTCGGCGGAGCCCGTCTTTTCCAGGCTGTCGATCGCCGCCTGCTGATTGCCGAGAATCAGCTTCGCGATGCCGGCGGTGTGTTGCGGCAGCAATTTTTCCAACCCGGCAATGCGCACCGGGACCAGCTTGCCTGCGAGCTCGATTTGCGGCGGCCGTCCCGGACTGAAAATCAGGTCGCTGACTTTGTCGGAGGCCCGCAACATCTCTCTCAAAACAGCCATGAAGTTTAGCGGCGGCGGGCTTGCGGGTGGTTGTGAATTAGAGGTGGTCGATTGTTCGCTACTCATTTTGCTTTTGGAACTTTTCACCGCACTCGCGCGTCAAACAAGCAGGTGAAAGAGAGTGAGAATATTTGCGCTCCGAAGAACAAACTACTTTCGTGTTGCGTACATCAAAGTTGTCGCTTTGAAAGAAACACGGTGAACAAAAAATTGGGCCGTGGTTGATTTTTAACAAGAAAGGCGCTGGACACATGGCAACGTACAGAGATCCTGTTAGCTGCTTTGCACCACTTGAAGTAATCGAGCGCCTGCTGGAAATTCGTGTTGAAGCGGGTTACTCGCCTGCCGTATATCTCCTTTCCCCCGATGATTTGGCAGACTATCTCGATGCATATGGCTTCGACGTTTATGCTTTATCGGAGGCTGAAGCTGAGTTTCACTTCGGTGACTATCGAGCTCCGTTGGCACCGGGCGGCGATCACGCCCATTGCTCGCTAACCGCGCACTAAGCATACCATTTCTGGAGATCCGTGTTGGGTGAAAACACGGATCTTAAGAATTCAAAGCCTTAATTACGAAAAACGTCACGTCGTCGCTCGCTCCGGCGCTCGCGGTCCACTCCAAAACCGACATCTGAATACTAGCGATCATCTCGCGCGCCGGTTTGTCGCGTGACTCCTTCACAGCCTCTACCAGACGATCGCGGCCAAACTCCTCACCCTCCGGGCTTTCTGCTTCCGTCGCGCCATCGGTGTACAGCACGAAAACATCACCTGGCTCAAACACCACGTGGTTCTCGTGATAACGCGTGCCCTGAAACATTCCCAACGGCTGTTCGCCTTGATCGAGGAAACGAACGTCGCCGTTAGCTTTGAGCAGCAAGGGCGGATTGTGTCCAGCGTTGGAGTACGACAGAGTTCGGTTCGATCCGTCCAAAATGCCGTAGATCGCTGTCACGAACTGGTTGCGCTCGATCGATTCCCAAAGTAGGTAGTTCACTTTGGCCATCGAGATGTGTGTCGCGTACCCGATGTGACTCGCAGCTCGCAGACTCGCGCGCAGGAACGCCATCAGGATCGCCGCGGGCACTCCCTTGCCCGACACGTCGGCGATGACGATGCCGATCTGGTCTTCGTAAATGCGGACCCAATCGTAGTAGTCGCCGGAAACTTCCTCGGTCGGAAAGTTGTACGCGCTGATGTCGAATCCCGTCAGCACCGGATCTCCCGGCGGCAAGAGTTCCAACTGGACCTGACGCGCGACTTCGAGTTGACCTTGCAGTCGCTTCTTCTCGATCAACTGCTCGTGCAGCTCGACCTTTTCGATGATGATCGCCACTTGCGACGCAAGCAGCATCAGCACTTCGAGATCGTTTTTGGAATAAGCGTTGAGCTCGTCGCTTTCCAGATCGAAACAGCCGATTACTTCGTCGTTGGAGATGATGGGCGCAACCATCTCGGAGCGGGTGCGGTCGCGTGCGTTGACGTAAACGGGATCGTTTCGGACGTCATTCGAGATGATCGGCTTGCCGGTCAACGCGACGCTACCTAGAAACCCTTCGCCAAGCTTCAGGTGCAGATCGTAAAGCTCTTCGATGTCGTAGCCGCGAACGGCTTCCGCTTTGAAAGAGCAGGGTTCTTCACCTTCCGGCGCTTCGCCTTCGGGCACCTCGTCTTTGTCGACGCACTCGATGAGAAAGATTCCGGCGGCGTCGTAGGGAATCACCGAGTCGAGCGTGTCCATCACCAGGTTCAGCACTTCCTGAAGGTCGAGTGAACGGCTGATCTTCTGGGTGATGTCGAGCAGCATCCGCAGCTTGTCGATCGTCGTCAGGCCGCGCGCGGCTGCATCTTTGAGTTGTTCTGTCATCAGCGGCCTATTTTATCTGAAATCTTTGTACTCGCGCCAAAGGTGCGTCACTTTCATTCGATAGTCGACGAGCTCGCGGCTGACGCGAAAATGGGCCGCGATGTCGCGTGCCGTCTTGCCCTGTAACAGCAATCGCTTCAACGACGCGTAAGGGACCAGGGCGGCGGCGCCGACGCCGTAAGCTTCTTCCTCGTCGGCCTTGCGGTAGTCGCGGTTCATCACTTTGCCCCGCTCGTCTTTGGTGACGATCGAAAGGCGGTTTGGTTGATGGCCCAAAAACACGTGACAGATCTCTTCCATCAGGGTTGCTTTCGTGCGCGCCGGACCATGGTTCGGGTTGAGAATCACCAGCTTCATTCCGTTGGGCAAGGTGCACGCGCCACCGGACCACGCCTCGCTTGCTGGTCCAAGCAAATGTTCGCGCGCTGCGTTGCTGAGGCCCCGCACTTGGTCGAAGTCAAGCACGATTAAGTTTGCGAAGCGGGCGAGGTCAAAAGGGTTGAGAGGCAAGTCAGGCCGCGCGCGGGCGAAGTCGCGCAGGGCCATGGCTTTCAGTTCGAAGTTTCGCCACTTTTCACCTGGAGGTAGGTCACCAAGCTGCACGCGCTGAGTATAACGGATTCAGCAACACGGATTATTCCGACGAACACGGATAATTACACTGCGCGTCAGCGTCGTTTCTTCGAGGTCTTTTCGCCGCCGCTCTTGCTGAACTGTGTGTACGCGACACGGAAGAGCTCCGAAAGCGCTGCGGCCGTTTCCGGCGTGAGATTGCGATCGGCGCGTAGGTGGGCCTCGACGATCTCGGGCGTCGGCTCCTGCGGATAGTAAACGACCGGCGGCGCTGATTCTGCCGGATTCTGCCGGCCGCTGAGAATTCGCTCCATCGGCACGTCGAGCCACGACGTCAGGCGCGCGATATTGTCGGCGTCCGGTTTGCCGGTGCCGTTTTCAATGCGCGACAGTGTCGACGCCGAAACGGAGGTGCGGGTGGCGACGTCGCGGAGGCTGAGTCCGAGCTCGTCCCGACGCCGGCGAACGGCGCGTCCGAGCTCTTCAGTGTTAACGAGCGGCTTTGAGGTTCGATTAGGGCGTTTCATATGGGCAGAACGTATCACACTGCGGGTTTTAGACGCAAGACTCTGTTTTATGCTTGAAACAGCGACCGCAAAAGGCAGTTACCACAAAAGGCACAGAATACTGAAAAGACTTACTGTCGAATGCTTGCGTCAGTGGTGCCGCGAGCGAGGTTTCGCGCTTTCGGTAACACGTCCACGGCTTTCGACACCTGCGGATCGTCCGTCGTAATGAAGACGCGATCGCCGACGACGCGGCCATGGGCCGCCGTGACGACATTGAACCGCAGCTCCAGTTCGACGAAAGAACGATAGCGGTCGATCATCGCCGGCGTGACGTTGTAAGCCGGATCGTTCGCGACGAAGTCGCGAAACGCGCGGAACGTCGAATCAGTGATCCGGTACTCGTCGTTCGTGAGATCGTGATCGAACACGATGCCGCGCGAGATCTTGCTTGACTCCAATCCACGCACCCGACCGTTCACCAGTTCGCGAACGAACGAAAAGATCGGACTCAACATGCGGCGCTGCGTCAGGTTGACGGTGCGCGGGTTTACGTTCTCGTCAGGCGTGATGCCGCCGCCACCGTAAACAGCGCGGCCGGTGTCGGTTTTGCGCTCCGGACCAGACGGTTTCGCCGGTTCCTGTTTCGGATCCCGCGCGATACCTGCGCCGTGCGTGTAGTAGTCATAGAAGCCGCCGTTCGAGTAATCACGCTGAATCAAGCGGCCCGAAGGCGTGAAGTACTTCGCGGAAGTCAGCGTCAACCCCGCGCCGTAGTCGAGCGGAATGATGCTTTGGACCAGCCCTTTGCCGAAACTCGTCTGGCCCACAATCAACGCGCGATCGTGGTCCTGCATCGCGCCCGCAACAATCTCCGACGCTGACGCGGTGTTCTCGTTAATCAGAATCACGAGCGGCGTCGTATTTGGTGAGCTGTTTTTCGACTCGAAAGTATTATCGCGAAAACCGTTGCGTCCCTTTTGCGTCAGGATCAACTGGCCGGTCGGCAGAAATACTTCCGCGACGTGAATCGCCTGGTCCAGGAAGCCGCCCGGATTGTTCCGCAGGTCCAGCACCAGCGACTTCATGCCTTTTGTTTCCAGGCGATCGATGGCGTCGACGAGTTCGTCAGTCGTGGTGTAGTTGAACCCGCGCGTCATGTCGATGTAACCGACACCCGGTCGAAGCATGTACGCGTCGGGGATCGACGGCTGGGGCACGGCGTCGCGAACGATCTCGACCTTCTCGATGCGTTTGTCAGCGGCACGTTCGAGCGTCAACTTGACGGTCGATCCGCGTGGTCCACGAATCTTGTCGCGCACTTCCAGCGACGTTTTGCCGGTCATCGGCACGCCGTCGACTTCCACGATTCGATCGCCATAGCGCAAGCCCGCTTTGCCGGCCGGCGAGGCGTCGAACGTCGCCGTGATGTACGTGTCCGCCTGGTCCTTATAGATGTAGTTCTGAATCGAAGCGCCGATGCCGAAGTATTCGGAACGCTGGTCTGTCTTTAACTCTTCAAATTCTTCGCGGTCGTAGTAGTTGGAATGCGGATCGAGCGACCGCAGCATGCCGATAATCGACGACTTAAACGCGTCGTTGTAGTTGAGCTTCTTGCCGTCGACATATTGTTCCTGAACCAACTTCAGCGCTTCGTCAAAGTCGCGCTGGATGGCGATGAGCCTGGGATCGGACGAGGGCCTCGGCCTGCGTCCTGCCGGACGTCCATCGAGCGTACCCGGCCTTTGTGCCAAAACAAAATTTGGTGCGACGAGGGAGATTGTCAGGAGGACGAGAGTTAATAGAGCCGGAAATCTTTTCATGAGACCTCTAATCTACGTTCCCAAACTTCGTCTTGCAATATAACGGATGCCCAGTTGACGGGGCAAGAACACCGGTGTCCCCGGCAACACAGATCATTCCCATTAGCCTTCCTTGACGGGTGTTTCCCGCGCTCCGTAGAATGAACTTCCACATGAAGACAATCGTAAGAACGGACGGTAAGAATTCGGAGTCACCAAAGGAGTCTTTACGAAATGAGCAGTCCGTATCATAAGGAAGAGCAGCCCATGCCGGAGCGAATAGACGATTTAATGCTGCGCGACGATTCAGATTCAAGTAACGATGATAGCAACCGAGCCGCATCGTCAGTCCGCGATATCGCTTCGCGTATTCCGGAATCGTTGAGCGCCATCGGGCGCGATATCAGTAGGACCATCGAGAAGGCGATGTCAGCGAAAGATGATTACGTCGTGGCGGTGAAAGTCTCGCCGGAGTCGCAGGAGAAACTCGAGGCGTTGGTCCAGGCGGGCGTGTTTCGCAATCGCGCCGAAGCAGCAGGCTTTTTGATCGAGGAAGGCATCAAGACGCAGTCAGCTTTGTTTGAGCGCGTGAGACAGAAACTGTCGGAGATCGAACGACTGCGCGCGGAACTTCGCGGGCTGATTGCTGACGAACGATCTAACGCCTAATAACGGCGCGCCGAGCCATCGCGCCCCGCTCGAGCGCCAGAGAATTCAACTTCCCCCCAAAGCAGTGCTTTACCATTCCTCTCGACTGGTAAAGCACGCCTTTGTTTTGGCAGAGAAAGCACCTCGTGGCAGAAACATTTCGACTACCACCTAGTCAGATCGAAGAGTTTACTCTCGACAACGGTCTGCGCGTCGTTTTGAGTCCGGACCATGCGATGCCCGTCGTATCGATCGCCGTTTATTACGACGTCGGCTCGCGCAACGAACGGGAAGGGCGTACCGGTTTTGCTCACCTGTTCGAACACATGATGTTCCAGGGATCCGAGAACGTTCCCAAAGCCGCGCATTTCCAATATATCTTCAACGCGGGCGGGACGATGAATGGGACCACCTCGACCGAACGCACCAACTACTTTGAAACTCTGCCGTCGAACTATCTACCGCTCGCGCTCTGGCTCGAGAGCGACCGCATGCGCTCGTTGAAAGTCAGCCAGGAGAACCTCGACAATCAGCGCAACGCGGTCCAGGAAGAAAAACGATTACGCTACGACAATCAACCGTACGTCACTGCGTTTCTGCGAATGAATGAAATGATTTTCGCCAATTCCGCGAACGCCCACTCGACCATCGGTTCGATGGAAGACCTCGACGCGGCAACGATCGACGACGTGCGTGAGTTTTTCCGCATTTACTACGCACCGAACAACGCAGTGCTCACGATCGTCGGCGACTTCGACAACGCCGAAGCACGCGGGCTCGTCGAAAAGTATTTTTCCGGTATTCCGGCCCAACAACTCCCGCCACGCGTTGACGTTTCCGAACCCGAACACGTCGCAATTCCTGACGAAGTGTTTCCGGATCCGCTCGCACCGGCGCCGGCGTTTGTTCTCGGCTGGAAAATTCCGCCGCGCCGGACGAAGGAGTTCTACGCGTTGTCGCTCGGCGGCACGCTGCTGTTCGAAGGCGACAGCTCGCGGCTTTATCAGAAACTCGTGAAGGGCGACGAGTCAGTGATTTCGATCGAGGGTGGACTTGACGAACGCCGTGGTCCATCGGCCTTCTTCATCTTCGCGCTGCCCAAACCCGGGCAGGATCCGGACGAGATTCGCCGGCAGATCTTTGACGAGATCAAGCTGATGGCGACCGGTGGTCCGACCGAAGACGAGATGGAGAAACTGCGCAACTCGCTTTGTAACGACGCCGTCCGCGGGCGCCAGTCGACGATGTATCGCGCCCAACGTCTCGCTGAGTTTGCGCTTTACGATTCCAATCCGCGGCTGATCGATTCCGAGTTGGACCACTATCTCAGCATCACCTCTGAAGACATTCAAAACGCCGTCGCTCGCTACATCGACGTCGATAACCGTATCTTCCTCGACATCGTTCCGGCCGTCGCGGATGAGGCCGATACCGTAGCCGCCTCCCCGCATCCTCCCGGTGATCCGCATCAACCGGCGGCACCCTCACCGCAGATTCCTGACGTTCCTCCTCTCGAACCGGAATCGCCTGTAAAAGTGGAGATGCCGCAAATCAAACCGGCAATCCCCGTTGAGCAACCGAGCGACCCGGCTGACGTTCCGCCGCAAACAAAACCTGGATCCGGACCGTTACACCCGTAGGTAGACATGATCGAGCCTGAAACTTTTCGTAGCCAGGCGCCGCCGCCGCTGCAACCGCACCCGATTACTATTCCCGCCCCGCGCGAGATCGTGCTGCCTAATGGTCTAACTGTGGTCGTCGTCGAAGAACGCCGGCTACCGCTCGTGAGTTATCGTCTCGCGTTTCGCGTCGGCGGTGCTTTCGATCCGCCGGAGCTTCCGGGTCTGACCGACTTGCTGGCCGGACTCTTGCCGGAGGGCACGCAGTCGAGAACGAGCCGGGAGATTGCGGACGAGGTCGCGCGCATCGGCGCGAGTTTGTCGGCCGGAGCAAACTCCGATTACACGATCGTTGCGGCGTCAGCGTTGGCGATGTTCAACGATCGGATACTCGAGTTGATGGCCGACGTCGTTTTGAACCCGTCCTTTCCGGAGAATGAAGTCGAGCTGGCGCGCCAGAATACGAAGGAGGGCCTGCGGCAACAGCGTGCGCAGCCATCGTTTCTGGCGAGCGAGATGGTTTCGCGTGTGATGTTTGGCGAGCATCCGTATGCGGTCGTGGCGCCGACGCCGGAATCGATCGATCGCTCAACGCGCGAGGAGTTCGTCAACTTTCACAAGCGCAAGCTGGTTCCGAACAACGCGGTGTTCATCATCGTCGGCGACGTTCAGCACGATGATATTGTGCGGCGACTCGAGTCGCTTTTTTCGACGTGGGAACGCGGAGAAGAACTCGTCACCGATTTTCCGGCGCCGCCCGTCAGGACGAAGAGGACTGCGTATCTCATCGATCGTCCCGGTTCCGCTCAATCAAACATCATCATTGCGAACAGCGGTATCACGCGAACGAATCCGGATTATTTTCCGCTGCTGTTGATGCACACAGTGCTCGGCGCGAATGCGTCGTCGCGTTTGTTCATGAACCTGCGCGAGGAAAAAGGTTATACCTACGGCGCGTATACAAACCTCGACGCGCGTCGCACGGCCGGAACGTTTCGCGCGACCGCCGAAGTGCGAACGCCCGTTACCGGCGATTCGCTGAAAGAATTTTTCTACGAGTTGAACCGGATTCGAAACGATCGAGTGTCGGAGAAAGAGATTGCGGACGCGAAGTCGTACCTGACCGGCGTGTTTCCGATTCGTCTGGAAACGCAGGAAGGACTCACCGATCAACTCGTGCAGATCAAGATGCTGCGATTGCCCGACGATTATTTGCAACTGTATCGCGATCGGGTGCAGGCCGTGACGCTCGAGGAGATTCAGCGAGTCGCGCAGAAGTACGTCAAACCTGATGAAGCGGCGCTGATCGTCGTCGGCGATGGTTCCGCAGTGTTGGAGCAGATCAGGCCGTACTGCGAAGACATCGAGATCTACAACACGTCCGGCAAGCGGAAGACTATCGACGCCTCGGTGGCGACTAACCCCGTTGGTTCGTGGTCAATCGAGTTGGAGACACCGCTGGGACAGAACATTCCTGCGACCCTCACGATTTCACGTGACGGTGGAAGTTTCACTGGCCGGTTTAGTTCGGAACTCGGCGAAGCCGATCTCGGGGCGATCGAGTTGCACGATAATTCGTTCAGCGCATCCACTTCTGTAGAAATGGACGGGCACTCAGTGCCGGTGCAGATTTCGGGAAGTTTCGAGGGCGATCACGCCGAGGGACTGGTGACGCTGCAAGACGCGCCGGCGATTCCGTTCACGGGCAGCAAAGAGTAGTCACAAAAGGCACAAACGAAGCCCACAAAAGGCGCAAGAAATAACTGTGGTCGCAAAAAACAAAACGCCCGGCATGGCCGACATACCGGGCGCAAATCACAGGAGGAACCGAGTGTTATGGTCGTCACTATTACTTTGCGACGATCCGATTAACCTCACAGGCTGAGATGTAACTCTCGGTACACGGGTTGCTCATGCGTGTAATCCGCCTCCCCGCCGCGTCAGTCGCAATCGCAACGGAGCACGATTCCCCCGCCACCGACAGCCCAGCCGATCTTCTTGTTGAAATTGAGCGAGTAAAGGTTTTGCCTGGTTGTCGATTCCTGGTGCATCCAGGTTTTGCCTTCGTCACTGCTGCGCAGGATCGTCCCGCCCCGCCCAATCGCCCAGCCCTCGTCATCGTTCAAGAAATGAACGCTCAACAGCGTGGCGTTCGCGTTCGTGCTGATCGCTGTCCAGGTTTCGCCGCCGTCAGTCGTGCGCAACAACGTGCCCCGCTCCCCGACCGCCCAACCTCGTTTGTCGCCGCGAAAGTCGACGTGATAGAGCGTCGCCGTCGTGCCGGTGTTCTGCTTCGTCCAACTCTCACCGCTGTCGCGCGTGAACAGAACGGTACCGTCGGCGCCGACAATCCAACCTCTCTTGTCGCTAACGAAGTCGATATGAATTAGCTCGAGACGGCTCGGCGCGCGCTGTCTGCGCCAACTCTGCCCTGCGTCGTCGGTGTAAACGAGTATGCTGTCGACAACTCGCTCGCGCTTGCTGACGGACCCCACGACCCAGCCTTTGTTCTTACTGGAGAAGCGGACGCTGTAGAGCTCGACTTCCGCGCCTTCAAATTCTTCGGGCAGGAAAGTGCGCGACTTGATCCAGGTCGAGCCGTTGTCGCGCGTGACGAAGATGGCATTTCCGGCGAGCAGAAATCCGATCTCTTTGTCGCGGAAATAGATGTCGTTGATCGCAGCTTTGGTGGGAAGTGTTTGACGGACCCACGTTTGACCACTGTCGTCGGTGCGACTCAGGAAGCCGGCGTCGCCGCCCACCCAGCCACGCTTGCCGTCGAGAAAGTAGACCGTGTTGAGATCGTTGCCGCCGGTATTGACGCGATACGGCACCCAACCCCCTTGCGCGTTCGCGGCGCCGAGTACAGTCAGGAGGACCAGTCCGGCGGCCGCAAGCCGGAGCATTGAAGTTTGGGCATTCATGGTTGTGAATTTTTTACCCCAACTTCAATGCTTCCGGCAAGGCCGTGCCGCGAAGCCAACTCAGGCGGCAGAGCCGATGCGATCGGTTTCATTGGGCCGTGACTTTATAGACTCGTCCCTCGAAAACAACCACTACTCGCTCGCCCAACGAGAAGTAACTTCCCAACTTCGGAAACTGCTTCAGCAACGCGAAATATTGCTCGCTCCCAAAACTAACCACCGTCTCCGGCAACCCCGAATCACGTTTGTATTCGGAGTCGGTCCAAACATCGTCGACCAGGTAGAACGTCTTGCCGCCTGCGCGACGTATCGCATCGCTGCGCGGTTCTTCTTTCAACTTCTCCGCCTGTTGCTGAGCGCGCGCTTGCTGGCTTAGTTGCACCGCCTGCTCGCCGGTGGTCACTTGCATTGACTGCGTCGCGTTAGCGCTCACCGATGGCGGCGCATTCGAAACCGCGTCTTTCGCCGGCCTCGAATTGCTGAAGCCACCCGTTGCACCTCTCCTCATTACGTTTGTGCCCGGCGGCTGCACAACAAGCCGGCTCACATCGCCGTCTTCCAACGCCAGGTATGACGTGTACGGTGTGACGATTCCATACCTCGTCCCGAGATCTACGATCTCATCGCGCAACTCTTTCTGCTCACCGTTCGAGCGCACCTGCTCCATCAACCAACCGACACGCCGGGTCGCCCACAACCGCGGCAGATACTCATTCGCTTCGGAACGCAGCGGAAAACTCAACTTGTCATACGTGTAACTGCGACTCCGCCCGCTCGACTTGCCGGTCAATCGCAAACTCACCGCTTCGAGACTCGACGCATTGCTGTAACGGCCAATCAGCGTCACCTGCGAACCCCGAAACACGTCGGGAATGCTGCGCGGGTACATCAGATCCGTCTTTGCGCCGGCCATGTCGAGTTGCAGATCCGTGAGCACCGGATAGTTCACCTTCGTAAAAAAGTTTGAGACTTTGACTTCCAGGTCTTCTTTCGGTTCAACGTAATCGGCCGTGCCGCCGTTTTCCGCCGCAAGTTTGTCGAGCAGCGTGGTGTTGACGTCGTAACCGACACCGAACGTGAACAGCCGCACGCCCGATTTGCTCGCCTTGCTAACGTTGTCGATGATCTTGCTGACGTTGGTCTCGTCCACCGTCGGCAAACCATCAGTCATGAACACGAGGATCTTCGGACGATCGCGATCGGCGTCGCTGAACTGTTTCAGCGACGCGAGCAACGACTGATTGATGTTTGTCCCACCCACCGGTTTCAGCGCCTTCACGAAAGCGGCGCCGCGCTGACGGCCTTTTTCATCAGCCGCGATCAAACCGCTCTCCATCAGGTGTTCTTCGCCGGCAAACGAGATGACGTTGAAACGATCCTGCGGTCGCAGGATGCTGACTCCGTAGAGCAGCGCAGACCGCGCCTTCTCCATTTTTCCTTCCTGGGCCATCGAACCGGAAGTATCGACTACAAACACGACGTCCTTCGCCGAGTACTCCTGATCGGACCAATCGTCCTTCGGCGAGATCATCAGCAGGAAATAACCGTCCTTGCCGGGTTCGCGATGAGTCAGCAGCGTGAGACCGAAGTCTTCTTTCGAGATCGTGTAGAAGAGTTGAAAGTCCTGAGGCTCCTTGCCGCCCTCGGTTTCAAACGAGACCACCGAATGGCGATCGTTCTGACGTTTGACGTCGATCGTGTTTGTCGGCGAGTAGATGTTGCGCAGCGGTTCGCGACTCTCGACGTCAACGCGTCCTGCAACGGTGCCGATCTGCGTCGACTGGTGTCCGGTCCCGAGCGGATAGCGATACGAAACCGTCCCACCTTCGGCGCGCACGACCTGCGTGTACGTTATCTCCAGCTTCTTGTCTGAATGCGCCGGGATCGGAAAGATGCTCGCCTGAAAAAGGTCCTTGCCGGCGTATTCCAACAAACCCGGATCGCGCTGGCGCCGGACGATCTCGTCGTAAATGCGACGCGCTTCCTCTCGACCCCTGACCTCGCCGACTAGCCGGCGGTCGCCGTCCCAAATCGCAAACTCGGCGATCGACGCCGTTTCCGGAATCGGAAAGAAGTACGTGCCTTCGAGGACGAAATTGGTGTCGTTGCGGAATACCTGCTCGACGTGCGTAGTTGCCACTTGCGAACTGATGCGCGTATCGATCTTGATCGACTTGACCGGGAGTGAGCGCGGGAGCGCCTGGGGCGGTATCTCGCGAATCGGCGGCGTCGGGCAGCGGCGGCACGGGCCGGGGACGATAACGCCCTGGGCGTTGGCTATGGCCGCTCCGGCCGTCAGAATTACGAAGAGGAGCAGAATGTGAGTCAGTGTCGGTCGCAGTCGCATATGGGTCTCCCATCAGAATCAGTGTCGGAAGTAGAACGACCCGGGCTTTTGGTTCTTGCGTAGGTTTTAGTGTAAATCGCGCAAACGCTTGTTGAAAGTCGCGACTATGGCGGCGAAGAGCGCCACGATAAGCCCTCCGACGGCCAGTGTCCGTTGCGGTCCGAAGCGGTTCGAAAGAGCTCCGGCCACGATGTTTCCAATCGGCATCGTCCCCAGGAACGAGACGATGAACATGCTCATTACACGCCCGCGCATCTGATCGGTCACCAATTTTTGCAGCAACGTGTTGGTAGTCGCAACGGAAACGACGAGCGCAAAGCCTACTCCGAAAAGGAAGGTCAACGAAGATCCCAGGTGCTTCGTTAGCGCAAAGTTGGCGATGCAGATGCCAAAGAGGACCGCGCCGCCGAGCACGAGCCAGCCTTTTCGCCGGAAGTCGCCGAGATACGCGACGAGCAGCGCGCCGGCGAAAGCTCCCGCGCCGGCCGTGCCCATCATCAGCGCCAAACCCGTTTCGCCAAGATGAAAAATGTCGCGGGCGTAAATCGGCACCATCGTGAAGTATGGCGCGCCGAACAGGCTGTTGACGGCTGACAACATCAGCAACGCGGAAACGCGTGGCCGGTTGCGGACGTAACGAAACCCCTCGATCAAATCTCGCCACAGCGCGCGGCGATCCCGTACCGAGTGCGTGGCGACGTTCGGATCCCGCAGTGATCGAACCCGCGTAAGCGCAGCGATCACGGCGACAAACGAAAGTGCGTTTGCAAAGAAACAACCAGCCAGTCCAAACACGCGAAAGGCAACGCCGGCGAGCGCTGGCCCAACAACTCGCGAGAGTTGAAACTGCGTGGAGTTCATGGCGATCGCATTCGCGAGGTCTTCGCGATCGACCAGATCGTAAGTCATCGCGAGGAACGACGGACTCGCCAGTGCCATGCAACAGCCCGTCACGAAAGAAAAGCCCAACACCATCCAACGGTTGACGACGTTAGTTGCCACGAGTGTCGCCAGGCCGAACGCGGCGATGCCCGCGGCGACTTGCGTGAACATTAGCAAGCGCCGGCGATCGATCAGATCAGCGAACACGCCGCCGAGCAGCGTGAAGACCAGTCCTGGCGCGGTTGCGACAAAGGCGTCGAGACCGAGCCAGAAAGGCGAGTTGGTCAACGTCAACACAAGCCAGCCCTGCGCGACGGCCTGCATCCAGGTGCCGACATTCGAAAGGAAAGCACCGATCCAGAACAGACGGTAATTGGGATTTGAGAGCGCGCGGAACATGCGGCGACGCCGCGCCGTGCTGGAAGGAGTTGCTTCAGAAACTAATTCTGTCGGCATTTCAGGCCATTCAAGCTCGCCGTCGCCAATCGGACAAAGATCCACCCACGGCGCCACGACGGACGGCGACAATCTCCGCGATGATCGCCAGCGCTACTTCCTCCGGACTGACCGCGCCGATATCTAGCCCGATCGGCGCGTGGATCTTTCTTAGCTGCTCCTCCGTCGCGCCTTTTTCACGCAGACGATCAATCACGATCGATGTACGGCGTTTACTGCCGATCAGTCCGATGTAATCCGGAGCGGCGGGTACGACGGCCTGCATGCAACGTTCGTCTTCGTTATGACCGCGCGTCACCACCGCCACTGAAACTCCGTGACCATTGCCAATCGCGTCGCTCACCGCCGTTGCCCAATCGTCGGCGACGACGGCTTTGATCTGTTCTTCAGGAAACCGTCCGCCTTCAAGAAACTCCGCGCGATCGTCGATCAACGTCGTCTCGTACCCGAGAAAACTCGCGAGCTTTGCGAGTGCAGCGCCGACGTGTCCCGCGCCGCACACCACCAACCGTGGCGCCGGTTGGAGACGTTCGAACAGCAATAACCGCTCGTTTGCCAACGGAAGCGAGGGCGCAAAATCGCTGACGCTGAACATGCGCGTCTCGTGACGCGACTTCAGAAACTCCGCCGCCGGTGTTTTCACGAGGACGTCGAGTTCCGTGTTGCCGAGAGTTCCGGCGATGACGTCTTGCTCGTCGAGTAGCAGTTTCGATCCGATGGCTGGTCCACGCATGACGGTGACGACGACGCCTACGGCCCCACGGTCGAGTAGTTGGGCAATCACTTGTGTGATTGTCGGCGGCGATGCGTGGTCCATCCTGTTGGCCATCAAACCTTGATCGGAAGGCGGGAAATTCGTGGGCTTACTTTTGCGCTTTGCTTAATCCAAACACCGAGCCGACTCGCCTCGCGAGCCACAAAGGCCCGACCAGTAGATAAACCGGATTCCTGAAGAAGGCGGGTTGATTACCTTCGATCGCGTGACCCACGAATTGCAAAATCCAGCCGACGATGAACAGCGCCAGTGCCCACTGCCAGTTGAAGAAGAAGAGCGGCAGCGAGATGACGATCATCGGAATGCCGATGCTGTGCGTGAGCCGGTTTAGCGGGTGCTGGTGTTTGGCTTTGTAATTGGCCAGGAAATCTTGAGACATAGACGTTATCCGTGTTCAGACGACCTCGATGAAAATGTCCATCGTGCCGCCGCAAACCATCCCTTCCTCGCTCGCTTCATCGGCGGTGAGCGAAAAGTGATGCAATTCAGACTTGCCGGACCGCATCGCCGCCTGCGCCTCGGCCCAGACTTCGGCTTCGATGCAGCCGCCGCCGACGGTCCCGGAAACTTCGCCGTTTTGGAAGAAGAGCATCTTTGCGCCGCGCTGCTGCGGCGTCGAACCGCGCGTGTGCGCGACCGTCGCCACCACGACGCGTTCACCGCGTTCGCCGGCTTCGTTGATCATGCGATACAGATCGCGTTGGGGAATCGTGGGCATCCGTTACGTTCGTACTTTGTTCTTTAAGATTTTTGCGTTTACAGTGTACTCCCGGCAAATCAAAGTACAAAGCTTGACGATCATTAAGCTCCAGCCCACGAAATAAATACCATACTAACTTAACTCTTACCTTTGAATACTTCAGTCAACTCAGCGAACGCTGCGCCCTCGCCTAACGCATCGAACGTGCCTGTTGTCGCGATGCTCTGCGCGGCGCGCATGAATGCGCCCCATGCGACGCGCGCGAGTGCCGAACCGACAGAAATCCGGCGCACTCCGAGACTCGTGAGCGACGAAAGCGTTAGATTCGGATCCGGCCGCGAGACCAACACGTTCACGGGTTTGGGTGAAACAGTTTTCACGATCTCTTCGATTTGCGATGGGTCAGTCACGCCGGGCGCGTAAAGACAGTCGGCACCGGCGTCTGCATACGCCGCTAATCTTTGTAGCGAGACAATGAAGGCATTTCGGTCTCGCGTAAGAAACGCCTCGCAGCGTCCGGTGAGGACCACCGGCATACCGTAAGCATCGATCGCGCGCCGCGCTGCTTTGATCCTTTCGACTGCAAGTTGTATATCGTAGAGCGGCTCGGCACTGTTGACCGTCGAATCCTCGATCGAGAGTCCGGCGACACCGGTCGCAATGCAACGCGTAACGTTCTCGGCGACGTCTTCGGGCGCGTCGGCATGTCCATTTCGGAAATCTGCATTGACGGGCAAAGGCGTCGCCTGAACAATCTCGCGAAAGTGCTCGAGCGTAGGGTCGATGGTCGGAGCTTCATCAAGCAGTCCCTTGCTAAAAGAAAAGCCCGACGACGTTGTCGCTAGTGCTTTAAAACCAAGATGGTGCAGGTAAACCGCGGATCCAACATCCCACGGGTTTGGTAGTACGAAACAACCTTCGGCGTGTAAAGTTCTGAACGTTTCAACAGCAACTCTCTGGGTCTCACTCATATGAACAAAACTCCTTTGATTGCGATCGTTATCTTCATAGCAGCATGTAGCGCGTTTGCGCAAACTGCGCCGGATGCAGTGGAGCTGACGAAGCTGCTCAACGATTTTCTGGCGGGTGCATCGCGCGGCGATGCGGCCATTCACGAACGGTTCTGGGCCGACGACTTGATCTACACGCGTTCGGCGGGACGTCGCGTGACGAAGGCTGAGGTGATGCGCGGTGTGCGCAGCGAACCGCCGCCAAAGCCCGGCGATCCGACGACGACCTATACCGCCGAAGACATTCGCATTCAACAGTACGGCGACACCGCGATCGTGGCGTTTCGTTTAGTCGCCACCAGTGATGTGGCGGGAACGAAGTCGGTCGCGAATCTGCTGAACAGCGGCACGTTTCTGAAACGCAACGGCAAGTGGCAAGTGGTGAACTGGCAGTCGACTCGCATGCCCCGCACTGACGACGAGAGCAAGACGGAAGTTGCGGCGATCGAGACTATGTTTCATCAAGCGATGCTTGCAGGCGATGGTAAGAAACTCGCGGTGTTGACCGATCCCGGTTTCATCTGGACTCGACCTGACGGCGAACAGATCAATCAGAAGCAGATGATCGATGCGCTGTCTTCAGGCCAGATGAAGTTTTCGAAACTGGAGACCACGAAGGTCGTTGTTTCGATTTACGGAGATACGGCGGTGGTCCGCGGTGAGTCGCTGCGACAGCGTTCGGCAGTGCCGGGTAAATCGGGTGATGCAAACCCGGCAGTCGTCTTTTACACGTTGACGTTTGTGAACCAGGTTACCGGGTGGAAAGCCGTGGCGATGCACACCAGCGTCGGCGTCAATTAATTCTCCGGCGACGGCTGGTCAGACTGTTTCGGCTTCTTACGCTTCTCGGGCGGCTGCGAATCCATCATGTCGCGTCGCTGCTGTAACTTCGCGCGTAGTTGATCCACTTCGTTGTCGGCGCTCGTCGAAGCGACTTCCAAACGCGACTTGCTCGTTTCCAGGATCTTGAACTGCGATCGCAAGCGCGTGCGTTCGTTTTCGAGCTGACGACGTCGCGTCTCGCGCGCTTCTTCCGGACGAACAGAACCGTATCCCTGCGTCGCCCTCTCGATGTTCTCCGGCTTTATCGCGTACTCGATCTGCTCCAGCTTTATTTCGATGTCGGCCATCTTGCTTTCAGTGTCGAGCAACTGCATGCGCAACTGTTCGCTTCGCTGTTCCGCGCGCGTCAAGCGCTCCATGTCGAGATGATAACGATCGTCCTCGGACATGTCGCTTAACTTGTTGTTGAGGCGATCGACCTGATTCGAGAGATCGCTGATCGTCTTCTTCATGTCGTCGTTGGACGTGCCGTCGGACTGCGTTTTCTTCGCGGGCGAGGCAGTCGCAGTAGGATCGGGACTCTGCGCCGGATCGGCATTAGGATCGGCGGTGCTGATGATCTTCACGTCGCCGGTTGCCGGAGCGGTTTCGGTCGCCGGCGCGATCGGCGGATTCGTAATCACGGGTTTGGGCGCCGCGGTCTTGGTGGTGCTGCGCCGCGTGCGTTTCTTCTTCGTCTGCGCGTCCGCCTCGATGAGACAGCAGCTCACAGCCAGCACAGCCGCAACAAAGAATTTGATGTAATTGCGAATCCGGATAGGCATCGACGACACTCCTTCTTTCCAGCCTAAGATACCCCGCTACCGAGATGCCGACAAGCTAAAGGCAGATGCTTCGGGTTTAACGTTGCGCGTGGGATCGGGTTCCAAAAACCCGTTTAATCGGGGTCTTGCTGCGCCTCACGTGTAGCGACAACTTCGTAAAGCGCGTTTTTGAAGAACACTCGCTTCAGCCGGTCGCCCCAGTGCCGCGCAGGCCGTTTCCGCGCGAGGGCACGCGCTTCGTCGATGCTGCTTTTCTCGCTCAGGATCCTGATCGGGAGGTTTTGAAACAACTCGGTCGCGCCCATGATCGTGAGGTGCGTGGTGTGGTCGGCAAACGGGCCGATCTCGTACGGCAGGCCGATCACTCGCCAAGTCGAATGCATGCCGGCCGCGACGCTGTAAAGCGGATGGTGAACGTTGACCGTGAAATACAGTATCCCGCCCGGCGCGAGAATCCGCACCAGTTCGCGAACGATCTGCGCCGGCGACTGTGCGTGATCGACTACGTTGTCGCAAAGAACGACGTCGAAACTTCGATCGCGAAACGGCAACGATTCGCCGGCGGCGGCGACTGTCTGTGCACGACGCTGCCAGCCCGGAAAGAGACTGCCGTATTCGACGGCCAGCGGATCGACGCCGACATGACGCTTCCCGCCGTCGAAACAGAAGATCAAACCATGCGCGCCACTGCCGACTTCAATGACACGCGCGTCGTGCGGAATCGCGTGAAAACTCTCGAGCAGATCGCGCACACGCCGTGACGACTTCGTCATCGCGGCGATCACTTCCGACTCGTGACCGCGCAGATGTTCAGCTTTACTTTGTTGGTAAGCGAGTTGCCGTTCCAGCGCGCGCCGGGCAAGTTTTCGCCGCCAGTTCATCCGTGGCTTTCAGTAAGGTTGGACTCTGAAACTGATGTTCATCGCCGGCGCGCTGGTTAGCGATTCGACACTGATCAGTTGCGCCCCCGCTTCGGCATAGTCGCGAACATTTGCAGGCGTCGTTTTTCCTGAGTACTCAATCACCACTGATTTCGACAACTGCTTAGCTGTGCCCGCCAATTGCTTGAATGCCTCTGCTTCGAGGTCTTCCAGCACCAGAACATCTGCGCCTGCTTCGATCGCGTCGCGCAATTCGGTTTCGTTCGCGACTTGCACGCCGACCTTGTGCAGGTAACCCAGCTTCTCTTTCGCGCTTCTGACGGCTGCGGCGACGCCGCCGAGTATCGCCACGTGATTCGACGTGACGATCACGCCGTCATCGAGTCCGAACCGACCGTTGTAACCGCCGCCGAGTTCGACTGCGTATCGTTCAAGCAAGCGCAGGCCGGGAGTCGTCGCGCGCGTGTCGACGATCTGCGCGCCCGTGCCTTCAACTGCGACGACATAGTGGTTCGTCAACGTCGCGATTCCGGAAAGTCGTTGCAGCAGATTCAACGCGACTCGTTCTGCCGAGATCAAAACGTCGGCGAAACCGACCATCCGCGCGATCACCTTGCCTGACTCGACCTTTTCGCCGTCGGCGACAAACGCTTCGAGCTGTTGCTGCGAGTCAAGCGTCAGAAAAACTTCCTCTGCCGCTTCGAGACCGGCGACGATCATGTTCTCGCCCGCGACGAAGCGCGCACGGGCGCGCGTGTTGCGCTCGATGATCGACTGCGTCGTGATATCGCCGCGGCCGAGGTCCTCGCGCAGGAACAGACCGATTTGAGAATAGAGAGCGCCTTCGTCGATCCAGTTCATTGCAGGTTCTCGATTGACTGGTCCAAAGCGTTGAGGTGGAGTTCGATTTCTCTGATGCGATCCTGGGCGGCTTGCACTTTCTCGGCTGGAGCGCGCGTCGCGAAATCAGGGTTCGCCAGTTGCGCCTGAAGTTTTTTCTCTTCGCCCTGGAGCTTCTCTTTCTTTCGCTGTAGCCGCTTCGTCTCTTCGGCGAAATCGACAAGGCCTTCCAACGGAATCGCGACCTCGTCCGCGCCCGTGAGTAAAAACCTGGCCGACGCCTTAGGCGCACTCAGACTCGCCGAGATATCAATTGACGATGCGCCCGTGAGCCGCTTGATCTGATCCGTATTTTCTTCAAACACCTTGCGCAGATTAGGACTCGGGATACCGATGAGCACCGTTATTTTGTCTGACGGTTTGAGGTTGTATTCAGCGCGAATATTTCTCACTCCACCGACCAGTGTAATAAGCATGCTCATTTCACTGTCCGCGGTCTCATCGACTGGACCACCTTGCGGGTACGCGGTCAGCATCACTGTGGGTTCAGCGTTTGAATACGCCGGGTGGTGCGGCTTCTCACCGGGCAGACGCTGCCATAGCTCTTCCGTGATGTATGGCATGAACGGGTGCAATAGTCTTAGTGCGTGTTCGAGCACGGTCAACAGTCGTGAGCGCGCCTCGGCTCGTTGTGACGTGGGCGTTTCCGATGTTACGTCAGACTTAGTGAGTTCGATGTACCAGTCGCAGAAGTCGTCCCAGAAGAAGTGATACAGCGTTTGCACGGCGCCGTGAAAGTCGTAGGCATCGAGTGCGGCGTTCATCTCGCGCGCGGTTTTGTTCAAACGCGAGATGATCCAGCGATCGTGCAGCGCGAGGTTCGCGCTCGTTTGCAGCAGTTCCGGCCTGACTTCGGCGCCTTCCGAGTACAGCAGGCAGAAACGCGCGGCATTCCAGATCTTGTTGGCGAAGTTGCGATACGACTCGACCTGCTTTTCGTTCCAACGCGTGTCGGTGGTTCCGACTTGCGCGAGCGTTAGCCGCGTTGCGTCCACGCCGAACTTATCGAAGACATCGAGCGGATCGACTCCGTTCATCTTCGTCTTCGACATGCGCTGTCCCTGGCTGTCGAGAATCGTTCCGGTGACGAACACGTCGGCGAACGGTTTCTCGCCGACAAACTTCAGACCCGTCATCACCATCCGCGAGACCCAGAGAAAGATGATGTCGCGCGCTGTCACCAGTACTGACGTCGGGTAAAACGTTTTCAGGTCTGCTGTTTCGTTGGGCCAACCGAGCGTCGAGAACGGCCACAACGCCGATGAGAACCACGTGTCGAGCACGTCCTGGTCCTGCGTGAGCTCACTCGTGCCGGCCATCTCGCGCGCTTCCTCTTCCGAGCGCGCCACAATGACCTCGCCGGTTCGCGTGTACCACGCGGGAATCTGATGGCCCCACCACAATTGGCGCGAGATGGTCCAGTCGCGCAGGTTTTCCAACCAGTTGGTGTAGACCTTTTCGTACGGCGTCTCGGGGATAAAGCGTGGCTTTCGTTCACGCGCCATCAGATCGAGCGCGAGATCCCGGAGTTGGTCCATCTTCATGAACCACTGCGTTGAGATCAGCGGTTCGATCACCGTTTTGCAACGTTCGCATTTCGAGATCGAGAATTCGTAGTCGACGACTTTCTCGAGCAGGCCCAGCGCTTCAAATTCCTCGATAACCTTTTCGCGCGCCTGGTAGCGATCGAGACCGAAGAAACGCTCGCCGGCAACGCTCGTCATCTTGGCGAAGGTGTCGATCACGACCACTTGCGGCAGGTTGTGACGCTCGCCCATGTCGTAGTCGTTCGGATCGTGCGCCGGTGTTACTTTCACAGCGCCAGTGCCGAACTCCGGATCGACAAAATCGTCGGCGACGATCGGGATCTCGCGATCCGTCAGTGGCAGCAGCACGGTTGTGCCGATCAGTTCGCGATAGCGTTCGTCGTTCGGGTTCACCGCGACGCCTGTATCGCCGAGCATCGTTTCGGGGCGCGTCGTGGCGACGGTGATGTGGCGGTCGCTGTTTTTGAGTGGATACCGAAGGAAGTAGAGTTTTCCTTGTTGGGGAAGTTTTTCGACTTCGAGATCTGACAACACGGTCTGGTCCTGCGGGCACCAGTTAACGATCCGGTTGCCGCGATAGATCATTGCCTCTTCGTAGAGCTGCACGAAGACTTCGCGGACGGCGCGCGAAAGGTCTTCGTCCATCGTGAATTTCTCACGCGACCAGTCGACTGACGAACCGGCGCGACGCATCTGTATGGTGATCTGTCCGCCCGATTCGCGCTTCCATTTCCAAACGCGTTCGACGAAGAGTTCGCGTCCCAGATCGTGGCGCGACTTGCCTTCCTTTTTCAGGGCGCGCGACACCATCAACTGGGTCGAGATGCCTGCGTGGTCCATGCCCGGCAGCCACAGCGTTCGGAAACCCGACATTCGCTTGTGCCGCGTCATGACGTCCATCAGCGTGTGCTGAAGCGCATGGCCCATGTGCAGTGAGCCGGTGACGTTTGGTGGTGGAATGACGATTGAAAAGACGGGCGCCTCGGGGTCCTGATTAATTTCCGGCGCAAAAAACCCACTCTTCTCCCACCGTTCGTAGTGATGCTGCTCCGCCTGCTTCGGATCGTACTGTTTCGGAATCTCCATGCTTGTCGTGCTTAGCCTCAGAAAATGAAAACGTAGAGTCTACGTCAGACAATGCCACAACTTCAAAACGAAAGCAGGTGACTCTGGGAGAATCACCTGCTTGCGACACAGATCAAAATAAAATGCTATTTCGCTTGGTTCTCTTCCAATTGACGTTTGATCAGCAGTTCCGCGAGGTCGGGGACGACCTCCCAGGCGATCTCGCGGATTACTTTGTCTGACATCAACTCGACGCAACGGCGGGCGATGGCGTCGATCATTTCGGGGGAGAGTTGATCCGCGGTGATTGAAGTTGCGGGTTGCGATCCGGTTGAAGCTTGCGATGAGCGAGCAATCGGGAACTCGGTTTCGCCAGAGACTGCGACCGGAACGGGCGTCACCTCGGTTGCAACCGCCGCCGGTTCGTACGGTTCGATGTCGGTGACGTCGCGCGCGTAGTTCACTTCCTGCGTATCTGCGAACGATTCCTGCGTATCTGCGAACGAAGAATAATCTTCAGAAGGTCGAACCGCCGGTTGATAACTCGATTCGTAGGCCGGCGCCGGTGTTTCCGTTACCTGCGGCTCGACGAAAGTGCGCATAGGCGCTTCATACGCCGGAACTCCAGCATAAGCAGGCGCAGCTACTTCATCACTACCCACGTCTTCAAGATCCAACACGAAATCGTCGCCGGACGCGTGCGCGGGTTCGATGTCGCCAAGGTCGAGTAACACATCCGCTGATTCGCTATGTGAGTCGCTCTTCGGTTCTGTGATTCCAGGTTCCATTCTGCCCTCGTGTTCTGACGTGCCATCGATGTCTGACTTTCGTGAGGATGGTGATTGATTGAGCAGCGCTTCCAGTCGCGCCGAAGGTGTAACACCGGCGGACTCCTCGACTCTGGGCAGAGTGGCAATGATCTCGTCGGGGAAATTTTCCGGCAGCGGCATGGTATCCGCGGTGGTAACTTCGAGCTCCTGGGTGCTCAAAAAAGCTTCCTCAGCCGGCTCTTCGGTCTTCGGAAGTTCGGCGGTCGGGCCTTCCCGCTGATTCTTCTCGGCAGGCGGGCTGCCCACGAGCGCGCCCACTCTGTCGATCAGTCGTCGAATCGATGAAAATGGTTTCGTCAAAATATCATCCGCGCCAACTCTGCGCGCCTCCGCTTCGTCGAACGGCTCAAACGAGCCCACGAGCAGCACTACTGGGATATGTTTCAGCTTTTCGTGTGTTTTGACATATCTGCACACTTCATAGCCATCGGGAGAGGGCATAAAGCAGTCTGCGAGGATTATGTCGGGTTCAAGCTCCAGGAGCTGGTCAATTGCGTCCTGGCCATTGCCAACAGCCACGACTCGCACACCTTCGTCAGCGAACGTAAGGTCGATAACTTTCTGAATGGTGGCCGAATCATCGGCGAGTAGGAGTTTGCGTCCAGCTAGCAAAGCGTATCCTTTAGCTGAATTGCACCATCGGCGGGGCTCAGTGCGTGTGCACGAATGGCGCGGGCAAGTTCACGAAGCGGGTCTCGGGAATGAGACCCGACAGAAAACCTAACACCCGCAGCAAGTAGCAGTCAAGAGTTTGTTTTTGGCGGGGTACGGACCGTCTTAACGAAATGAAACGTCAAATCGTCTGATAACATTTAGGGAGGAGCGTGGTGGATGCTTAGGCTCAGAGTGTTTCGGTGCCCCGGCTGCGGTGAGTTTATTGCGGCAAATGCGGCGATCTGCCGTTTTTGCTCGAGGCCAATCGATGCCGCGGCAGCAAAAGCAGCCGCGGATGCTCAAGACTCTGAGAACAGCGGCTTCCGGACAAAAAAATATGTCAGGCACATCTGTATCGGAGCAGCGCTGTATGTTGTAGGGAACTTAATTGCGCTTGCGACGAGGTTTGCGGGCGTCAGCGAACAGCCTGAATATGTGTTTCTCACCGTCGGATTGACTATGTCCGGTTTTGCAGAACTCCTCTATGGCATCGTCGGATATATCCGCGAGTGTTGATTGGTGGTGAGTTAAGGACCAGCAACCACCACGTCGTCCGGTGTGTTGGCCTTGCCGTCGGGGCCGAGGGAGCGGATGGAATAGCGGTCCTGTTGGCCGTCGTATTGATAGGGACGGTACCATGGGTCGAAACGGATTACGCGCGCGAGATAGCGCGGGCTGAGGTGATCGATCAGGACGGATTCTTTATTTGAGACGACGAAATAGCCACGGTCTCGATGGTAGTCGCCAAGAGCTTTCGCGATGGTTGAAAGATCATCGGTGGCAGCAGAACGTTTGACAAGGTCAATCGCC
>DATANW010000403.1:0-8459 GCA_036266055.1 Pyrinomonadaceae bacterium
GCCGCTGGAAGGACGTGCCGCTGCAAGGACGAGCCGCTGCAAGGACGAGCCGCTTGCAAGGACGTTCCGCTGCAAGGACGTCCATGGTCGCGACAGGAACGCCTAATCCGCGCAAGAAGCGCGTGGTTTGGCGTTCCGGTCTTGTGTAAGCGGGCGGAAATGAGTTGTAATCTGCCGCTGAGGAGATTTGGTATGAAAAACCCCCTTGTCTGGTTGTTTGTGACCGCCCTGGTCCTGACTTTAATACTTCCCCCCGGCTTAACTCCCTTCGGCGCCAACGCTCTGGCCCAGGACATCACGGGCGGCGGCGTGTTGCGCGACATCACCGGCGGCGCCGCGCTGATCTTTCGCGCCCCGCAGAATCCCTCGGTGCACATGAGTGGCGGGCAGGGGACCACGGGCGGCGGCAAGGTCAAGCCGACGCGGGGCACCAAACCCCGACAACAAGACACAATCATCGCGCGGGCCAACGCCGCCCGCAGTGCCTCCAAGACGCGTGAAGCCGAAGAACAGTATCAACTCGCCGCAAAGATCGCGCCCGACGATGCGCGCGCGTTTGCCGGTCTGGGTAACGTTTACGTCGATCAGGGCCGCTTCGCCGAGGCGGTGAACGCGTATCAGCAAGCCATCAAAGTAAAGCCCGACTACAGCGCCGCTTACCTGCCGCTCGCGTTTTCGCTCGCGCGTTTGAATCGATACCCTGAGTCGATCGACGTCTATCAACAGACGCTGAAGTTCGATACGACAAGCCCCGAGGTCTTCAACAACCTGAGCTTCGCCTACAATCACACCGATCGTTACTCGGAAGCCGTTGACTCGAGTCTGCACGCGATCAAGCTGCTCGGCGAGACCGGCGAGGCATTCAAGCTCGGTTTCCAGGAACGAAACGAGATTCGCTCATACGCTTACAAGAACCTCGGCAACGCTTACAACGGAATGAAGCGTTACGACGAAGCCGCCAATGCGCTGAAGAAAGCCGCCGAGATCGAACCCAAAAACGCCTCCGCGCATTTCAATCTCGGACTGACGCTTTATAACGCCGGTCGTTACTCGGAAGCGATTGAGTCGTACAAAGAAGTCATCAAACTTAGACCAGCATTGGGCCAGGCCTATTTCAATCTTGGTCTGACGTACTACGCCGTCAGTGACAAACCGGCGGCCATGGCGCAGTACGAAGCACTTAAAGGCATCGATCCGGAGATGGCAAAGCAGCTTTACGACACCATCAAGCACTAATCCGTGTGATTCGTGTTTTGTGGGAAACACGTATCCAAAATCCCTCAAATGACAGAAGGGACCGTCCGCCAGAAATGGACCCTGACCCAGGAGGCGTTCGACAGGCTCCTCCTTGCGTTTGGCGACGACCGCGACAGCGGCGGCACCAAATACCTCGAGATCCGCACTCATCTGACTCGCTTCTTCGAATGGCGCGGGTGTCCGTTCCCCGAAGATCACGCTGACGAAACATTCAACCGCATCGCCAAGCGGGTCGCCGAGGGAGAAGAAATCCAGAACCCCTCGGGCTACGCGATCGGCGTCGCACGTCTGCTGGTGCTGGAGATCATAAAAGGACGCCAAAGGGAACAAGTCGCGTTGAACGAGTTGACCAGCACGAGCAGCGAGCTCTCCGCCGAGCCGGACGACGCGGAGGAGCGCATCGGCTGTCTCCGCACTTGTCTCAATGCATTATCAATTGAGAACCGCCAACTCATCACGGAGTACTACGAAGGTGAAAAAGGCGACAAGATTCAAAACCGAAAAAAACTCGTGGAAAAACTCGGGATTCCAGTCAACACGTTGAGAATGCGTGCTTTACGTCTGCGCGACCGGCTGCAGGGGTGCGTCGAGGAGTGTCTCAGCCGGGCCTAAGAAAAAATTTTGTGTGATGGAAACGTTATTTCGGCCACTCATAGACGGATAGCGGAAATCCCAGACGGACCGCTGTCCCGACCTCCAGCAGTACAACGAAAAAAACTAAATATGAAAAGGTGACCAATGTCTCCCGATCTGAAGAGCGAAAACTTAATAACCCAGTATTTACTTGGCGAATTGCGCGAGGAGCAGCAAGTAGAAATCGAGGATCGCGCCTTTAGCGATCAGGAATTCATGGGGAGCATTACGGCCGTCGAGAACGATTTGATTGACGAATACGTGCGCGGGGAGTTGTCAGCCGCCGACCGGCGCCGGTTTGAATCACGGTTTCTGGCTTCGGAGTCACGAAGAAAAAGAGTCGAATTTGCCAAAGCCCTGGCCCAATTGCTTCCTGAAACACGCGTTACGGAAAGAGAGACTCGGAAGGTCAGCGTTACTCGCAGTTCCTGGCGCGACGCGCTGGCGGCGTTCATCAACGGACTCAATCCAGCAGGCCGGATAGCGCTGACGACAGCGATCCTGCTCATACTCGTGGGAGGCGCCTGGTTGATCACTCAAACTCTCACATTACGCAGTCAGCTGACGCAGCTTCAAGCGCAGCAAGCCGCTGAACAGAATGCCAACCAGCAGGGGCAGTCACTTGAGCAGCAACTGCAATCGGAACGCCGCCGTAACGAAGAACTCGCCGCCCAGCTCAACCAGGAAAAGCAACAGCGTGCACAGAGTGACGAATCACTGCGCCGGTTGAGTGAAACTGTAAACCAGCAACGAAACGAAGCGCCTCGATCAATCATCGCTTCGTTGACACTGCTGCCGGGACTATCACGCGGCGCGACTACCCAGCCAAAACTCATCCTGCCGCCCAACGCCAGCGTTGCGCGACTGCAAATCGGAATCGAACCGGAAGAAGACTACAAAAGCTTCGCCGTAGAACTGCGCACTGCCAGCGGCCGTCCTGTCTGGATGCGCGACAGTCTCACGACGCGAAGCTCACGTGGCGGGCGATCGATACGGCTCACGCTTCCCGCAAGCGCTCTCCTGCCAGGTGAGTATGAACTCAGATTGAGGGGTGTGCCCGCAGCGGGTCCGCCGGAAGACATCGGGTTCTACTATTTCGAAGTCATGAAGCGCTAGAAAGAAACGAACATGAAAAGAATGCTGCTGCCCGCCTTTTTATTGCTTCTCACCACTGCACTGCCAGCCTTTTCGCAACCAGCAAGTCAAACGAGTACCGCCGCTCTCGATCAGGGAAAGCGCATCGAACGCGAGATCTCCGGAGGCGAGATGCATGCGTACACGCTGACCGTTCCAGCCGGCGGATACGCGCATGTCGACGTCGATCAGATCGGCATCAGCGTCGGCATTTCGGTTGTTGCCGACGAGCAGAAACTGCGGGTCGTGGATGCGACCGGCGGCGGGGTTCACGAGGTGTTCTCACTGATCGCCGAACGCGCGACTACGTATCACCTCGAAGTGCTGGCGCCCGACAAGTTTGCGCAGCGCGGCAAGTACGCGATCCTGGTCGACGACTCTCATCCGGCGACCGCAGCAGACAAAGCGCAGATGGAAGGCGAGAAACTGTTTGAAGACGGCATGGACCTTCTTTACAAACAAACGAAAGAGGCCAAGACGGAAGCAATCGACAAGTTTCAGCAGTCGATCGCGTTTTGGCAGACGGCCAGGAATAAGTCCGGGGAAGCGCGTGCTTATTACATGATGGGCCACATCTACAACCTGCTCGGCGAGTTTCAAAAGGCGGAAGACACGGCGACTAAGGGCTTGCCGATCGCGCAAGCGGCGGGTGATCAGTCTATCCAGGCTTATCTGTTCGACACGATCGGGATGAGTTACAACGAGCGCGGACTGAGAAAGAAAGCACTCGAGTTTTACCTGCAGGCGTTGCCGTTAAGGACGGCGACAGACCGAGTCGGGCGCGCGAACACTCTCAACAACATCGGCATCGCTTACGCCTGGATGAGTGAACGTCCGAAGGCGTTGGAGTATCTGAACGAGGCTTCAACAATATTGTCGGAGCTGGGCGATCGGAAGAAGCTGGCGTCGGTGCTGAGTACTCTTTGCGTCATTCACAATGACTTGAGCGAGTTCAACAAAGCTCTTGAATACGGCAACCGCGCGCTACAGATAAAACGCGAGATCGGCGACCAGGCGGGAGAGGCAATCGCGCTCAACAACGTGGGTTCGTCGTACGCGGGTATGGGTGAATACGATAAAGCACTCGATGCGTGGGTCCAGGTGCGCGCGATTCACAAGAGCCTCGGAGAGCTTGCCGGTGAAGGAATCGCCCTTAACAACATCGGCTGGGTCTACGCGATGGTGGGCGACTACGACAAGGCCCTCGATTTCTACAATCAGGCGCTGGCGCCGTTTCGCAAACTAGGGGACATGTCCGGCACCGCGACAACTCTCAGCAACATCGGCGTCAACTACGCCGACAAAAAAGACTTTCGCAAAGCGCTTCAGATTCATCAGGAAGTGTTGGCAATCCGTGTTGACGACTCACTCGGCCGCGCGATCACGCTCAACAATATCGGCGGTTGTTACGCCAATCTCGGCGACAAAGTGAAGGCTCTCGAGTATTACAGCCAGGCAGTAGCCCTTCATCGCAAGCTGGGAACGAAAAAACATCTGGCCACGGCGATTCGGAATTTCGGCACGTTCTATCGCGATACCGGCGAGACTACGAAAGCGCTCGAATACCTCATGGAGTCGCAAGCGATCAGTCGCTCCATCGGCGATACGCTCGGCGAAGCGTCCTGTTTGGGCCACATGGCGAAGCTCGAACGCGATCGCGGGAACCTGCTCGAAGCACACAAGCTGATCGGCCAGGCGATCGCCGCGACCGAATCGATACGCATCACTCTTAAGAGTCAGGCGGCGCGTGCGTCGTTCCTCGCCGCGTCCCGCAAATATTACGAATTGGACATCGACATTCTGATGCGTCTGCACAAACAGCAGCCGGACCAGGGTTACGCTGCGGCAGCGCTGCAGGTGAGTGAAAAAGGACGCGCGCGATCGTTGTTGGAATTGCTGCGCGAAGCACGCGCCGAGATCCGGCAGGGAATTGATCCGGCGTTGATCGATCGCGAACAGTCACTGCGCAAATCCATCGCGGACGCCGCGGACCGTCAAACACGGCTGTTGAGCGGCAAGCCCACCGAGGAACAAGTGACAGCAGCTACGCGCGAAATCGACGGGCTGACGATGGAATACGAACAGGTTCAAGGACAGATTCGCCAGCAGAGTCCCCGCTATGCTGCGCTGGTTCAACCCGCGCCGTTGGATTTGGCCCAGATTCAAAAACAGGTGCTCGATCCCGACACGCTGTTGCTCGAGTATGCACTCGGCGATGAAAAAGGTTTTGTCTGGGCCGTGACGCCGGATTCCGTGCAGAGTTTTGAACTGCCGTCGCGGGAGACAGTCGAGAAAGCTGCGCGACGTTTCTACGAACTCGCAACTGAGCGCGGAAAGGTCATAGCGGGAGAGACGTTGGTCCAACGGAAGAAACGATTGGACGATGCCGATGCCGCGTACCCGCAGGCCGCGGCGGAGCTGAGCAACATTCTGTTGGCGCCCGTCGCTGCCGAACTGAAACAGAAACGACTCGTGATCGTTGGGGAAGGTGTTTTGCAGTACGTGCCGTTTGCGGCGTTGCCGTCGCCCGCGAATGACAACACTGTGACGCCATTGATCGTGCGGCATGAGATCGTGAGTTTGCCGTCCGCGTCGGTCCTGGCAGTGCTGCGCAACGACACGGAAAACCGAAAGCCCGCAAGCAAGACCGTTGCGGTGCTGGCTGATCCGGTCTTCTCCGCAAACGATCCGCGACTAACTTTCGGTAAGAGTCAGTCAGCGCATGCTGAAGATTCGACGCTGGCTGATGCGCAAAGGTCGGCTTCGGAATCCGGATTGGGCGACCTTACGCGGCTGCACTTCAGCCGTCAGGAAGCAGACGAGATCGCGCGTCTCGCCGGTGACAAGCGCAACTTCAAGGCGCTTGATTTTGCGGCGAGCCGTGCTGTCGTGACGAGCGACAAATTGAGTGATTACCGCATCGTGCACTTCGCCACGCATGGATTGATTAATAATCATCATCCGGATCTGTCGGGCATTGTCCTTTCGCTCGTCGACGAACAGGCCCGGCCGCAGAACGGATTCCTCCGGCTGTATGACATTTACAACCTGAAGCTCAACGCGGATCTCGTCGTGCTGAGTGCGTGCCAGACCGCGCTCGGCAAAGACATCAAGGGCGAGGGTTTGGTCGGGCTAACGCGCGGGTTCATGTACGCGGGCGCGCCGCGAGTCGTCGCGAGCTACTGGCGCATCGACGATCGCGCCACGGCCGACATCATGAAGCGGTTTTACTCGGCGATGTTGAAAGACGGCTTGCGTCCGGCGGCGGCGCTGCGGGCGGCGCAGGTGTCAATGTTGCAGGACAAGCGTTGGCAGTCGCCGCATTACTGGGCCGCGTTTACGGTTCAGGGTGAGTGGAAGTAGATCGGTGATCTTTTCGCCGTTCCGGCCACTGCATTTCAGGAGGGCCGAAAATGGACGTGATCTATGTTTTGTTAGTCGTGGTTTGGTTGGCGCTCGCGCCGGGGGGCGTCGCGAGCGCGCCGCAAAAGTACGCGAACCCTACCGACGACCTTGTGCAGCAGGCGCAGATGCTCTGGAGCCGCGGCGAACGGAAGCAGGCGCTCGAGAAGATCAAGCAGGCGGTTGAGGTCGATGGGCAGCCGTACGCACTGAGTCGATTTCTTAACGAAGCGATTCGCGCCGGCAACACGGATCGGTTTGCACTACTCGTCGACGCTGGTGCGGGCATTGGCAAGGACAATGACGAATTTCTGCTTTATCTGATTAGTCAGCGTGAGACGCCGACGGTTGGAATGGTCGAGTTGCTGCTCGCGAAAGGCGCTCACGTGAATCAGACGGTCAGGTACAAGACCGCGCTGATGCACGCCGCTTCTGAAGGTCATCTCGACATCGCCCGGTTGCTGATCGCAAAAGGCGCCGAGATCAATGCGCAGACCGATGAAGGTACGGCGTTGATGATGGCGGTGTTGCGAGGCGATCCGCAACTGGTGAAGCTCCTGCTCGATCACGGCGCAGATCTAAACGCGAAGCACAGGGCTGGCAGCACGGCGCTGATCATGTCCGCTGGTCCAAGCTTTATAGAGATGAACACGAAGCCGCAGGATCCGCCGGCGGCTCCATCGTCCCAGGTTATGAGTTTGTTGCTGGCGAAGGGCGCCGATCCGAATGACGCTGGATCCTACGGACGCACGGCGTTGATGGCGGCGAACTCGGTTACGAAGGTCAAGCTATTGCTTGCGCGGGGGGCGCAGGTTAATGCGAAGGACGAGCAGGGGGGAACTGCGTTGACGCACGCCGTCGATCGCGGCGACGGTGAGTGCGTCGAAGCATTGTTGAAAGGCGGCGCGGACGGTTTGAACGTTCAGAATGCGGATGGCGAGACCCTGTTGATGCGCGCCGTGCGAGAAGGTCGGACGGACCTCGCGAAGTTGTTGCTTGCCAGCGGCGCGGACGCGAGTCTCGTCGATGTTTTGGGAGACAACGTTTCCGTGCTGGCGTATGCGAAAGGGTTGAGCGAGATCGAGGCGCTGTCGCGGAGTGCGCTTCCGGTCGAGCTGACGCCGGCGGTGCGAAATGCATGGCTGCGAGCTGCGGTCCGGAAAAAGGATGAGTTGAAGGTCAAAGAGCTTTTGGCGGCGGGCGCCGATGCGAACCACCGGTATGCGATTGGATACCGTCATCCGAATGTTAAGACGACTGTTCTGATCGATGCGGTGAAGTTGGGCCACGCCGGGATCGTGCAACTGCTGCTTGCGCGGGGTGCGGATCCGTCGGTCGAGGGGTTGCTCTACGGAAGCGAGCATGGATTGAAGTACGGCACAGCGCTGGAGGCGGCGGAGTCGTCGCCAAATCCTGAGATCCTCGCGTTACTGCGAAAGGCGATCGCGGCGCGAATATTAGACCGAAAGAGTGGTTAGGTTTTTATATCTCGTCCAGCGAGTGAATGATCTGAAAACGATCGGGACCGGGTTGCGGCTGGTTGCCGGGACGAATTGAGAGCCGCGTTTCCATTCCGGCTGCGTTTGCCGCTTCGAGTTCTGTTGTAACGTCTGAGATGAAGAGTATTTCTCGCGGCGCGAGATTCATTTCGTTCGCGATGCGACGGTAGCTCTCGGCGTCGCCTTTTGCACCGATGTTGGTGTCGAAGTAGCCGCTGATGAAAGTTGTAAGATCGCCGTCGTCAGTGTGCGCGAAAAGAAGTTGTTGGGCCAGTGCGCTGCCGGAGGAAAAGATACTGATGCGCAGGCCGGCTTTTTGCCAACGCTCGAATGCGGGACGTACATCGGCGAAGACCTGCGCTTTCAACGTTCCATTCGCATAACCCTCACGCCAGATTTTTCCTTGCAGTGATTTCAAACCCGTCGATTTGCGATCGCGATCGATGAGCCAGTGGACGTAGGTTGCGATCGAGTCGGGATCGTTTGCGAACGGCGGTGGTTCGGTGCTGCTTTCGGCGCCGCTGTCGGTGTCGC
>DATANW010000404.1:0-3966 GCA_036266055.1 Pyrinomonadaceae bacterium
GTATTAACTCGTCGCGCATTTTCAAACGAAGTGATTACGCCTGGTAAGACGACGGTTGGCGACGTTCGCTGGTGGTTTCTACAACAGGTAAACGATCGCGGGTTAGATGTTTGGTTTCAGCCTGATTTGCGAATCCAGCGACAGCATCAAGAGACGGGCAAGACACAACAGTTTTTGAGCGTTGCCGAAGAGTCAATCGTCATCCAGCGCGGCGACGTGATCCACATCGATTGCGGGTTGAATTACATGGGTTTCAGCACCGACTGGCAGAAGATGGGCTACGTCTTACGAGAAGGCGAAAAGGATGCGCCCGAAGGACTCAAAAACGCACTCGCAAACACCAATCGGCTTCAGGATGCACTCTTCACTCACATCAGACCTGGCGCCAGAGGCTTTGAGGTCTATGATGCCACCATGGCGGACATGAAGAAGTTGGGGATTGAAGCAATGATCTATTCGCACTCAGTCGGCAATCAGGGACACGCACTGGGCGCGAGTATTGACTTTCGCCGTCCCACAACCGGAGTTGAGTTGGAACCTCCATTCCGAGAAGGCTCCTATACATCGATTGAATTGAACACGAGTACGCCTGTCCCTGAATGGGGTGGCCAGAAAGTCACCATCATGATGGAAGATGACGCATACCTTACAAAGGAAGGAATGAAGTGGTTCCGTCCGCGGCAAACTGCCTTTTATTTGATCCGGTGAGCCGGTGTGGAGGGGCCACGAAATCGCCTTACCAGAATAATCCATAAAAGAGAATCCCGATTCCCATCACTAACGCTGAGATTCCGGCTAATAAGAACGCCGATGATTCAGCTTGCTTCAACCGCAGGGGACTCGTCTGCATCAACGCGTCACGTAGATCTCCACGGAGCGCCAGGATTATTTCAACGATCCCAATTAGTAAAAAAGTGGAGGCTAAAATATATTTCCACATACCCACAGCTTACTTACATGCAAATCAGAAGACGAACGGAACCATACGTTTCGTGAAATCATGCCGGCTTTTTAGCGGGCGGGACGAAGTATAACTGCTTACAATCAAACGTGTCTTCGATCTCCCTGAAGACCACGGGCAGATCTGTTTTCGGCAAGCGAACGATATCTACTGGCTGCGGCTGGAGCCCCACTGACGCACCGCACGGAACAGATTTGGTATTACGCACCACGACCTCGAGTTGATTGTTTACTTCACACGCACTGTCAATGATGAGCGCATGAGGCTCCTTCTCCGGGCCCGTCGCTGCGACTACTAGCATTTCGCGCGAGAAGTCGACTTCCGGTAGTGGCGGTTTGGCCGACGTAGAACTGGTGATCTCGTTCCACAGTTCCGTGAACTGATCGCGAGTGCTAATTATCAACCGAGCGCGCCGCGAAATACCTCCCTGAAGATAGGAAGTGCGCCGGCCATACATCTTCAATCCAAACGGTCGCTCCAGCGACGAAACAGCAACCCTTTTCCCGGAGCAGGCGGGTCGCTCAGGATATGAAGTGGACGCCGGAAACGACCCGGTTGAATCTTCTTCTACCCACTTGACTTCAGGCAACTCGCTGAGTGCGACAGCAGCGGCTTCATTTGGCAGTTCGATCGCATACCCTTTCAACGCGGTTTCGTAAATGTAGTCATAGGTGCCAACGTACATTTGTGCATGCCTGTGCGCGATGGCGATAATTCGTGCCCGCCGAACCTCCAGGGGCGCGCTGTCGGAAACGACGTCGTCCTGCAGGATGACTATGTAACGGTTTGGAATCGCGTTCTTACTTTTCAGAAATTTGCCGCCCGGTGTTGCTGGACGTTGTTGTTGCACGGTTTGCGATGCGGTCGCTGGTTCTTGCAATCTACTCGACGTGGTTGAGGGGAACACTAAAAGCGCGATGGTGAGCAAGAAGGCCGAATACTTCAGGCGCTGCATTTATTTAACTCCTTTGCCCTGGCCTGGCGATTGATTCCGGTATTGAACGATGGGTCGCTCTATCCAGCTTTTAGAACGTTCGAGCACCGCGCAAGTTGCGTAGAGTTGCATGTCGAGTGAGCGGAGAGTTTTTCAAATACGACGGTCTACGGTTGCTCAACCAGCACCGTTCGAGCAACGGCTATCGTGGCCAGCGCTCTCGGTGCATCGGCGCGAAAACTCTTGCTGACGTCCAGCGCCTGGTAAAAACTCTGCTCGGCGAGTTGACGAAAAACCTCCGTCAAATCTTCTGCTGTGGCAAGCTCGACACCGAACCTGATGCTGAACTTTCCCTCAAGGCTCAGATTAGCCTGCCCGCGTTCCGCCGTGAAATCCGGAACACCGTTGATCGTCTTGATTGTTTCGCTGAGAAGTTCCCAGGTGCGTGTTCGATCCAAGAAAGAGAACTGACGCAACAACGCAATGAGAGAAAACGCTCGATCCGGCGTGTCGGAATCAAGGCGTCGCGCTTCAGTCAGTGCCTCTTCCAGCAAGTCCCTTGCTTCTGCGGGAGCCGGATTCCCTTTCAGGCTCGCTACTTTGGTTAAGAAATGCGCGCGTAATACTCGGGGTAACTCCGTCTTTCGTATCAGCAGCAGCGCCTCGTCGGGCCGCTTCTGGTTGATCGCGGAACGAATCATCATGTAATCGATCCACGTCCTGACACCTTTGCGCGTTTCGGCGTCTTCGATCTTTTCGACCAGATCACGCGCACCAGGATCCATCTGCTCGGCCGCACCGATAGCTGCGAAAGCGTAGGCCCGATCTCGTTCGTCACTGTTCTTCGCGCGATCGAGACGTTCGGTGAGTTCGGCGTCGTTCGGGGATCCGTCGTCGCCCATGCCGCGTTTCAAGGCCACCTCGCCGGTATTCGCAGTCTTCTCTGCTGCCTCTGGACCGAGAGCCGTGAGTTGAGCGCTCAACGGACCAACGAGGTCAGGCGCGTGCTGTTGAAACAGCGGCAACAAACGCATGACTATAAAGTGTGTGCCTGCTCTGCCCGCAGACGACTGATCGATCTGCGTTAACGGGCGCATCAGAATTGCGGCAACCGTGTCGAAGTAAGCTCTGCGGAGCTGTTGACTAAGCGTGGGTACTGGTCGCGGCGCATAGCCTGTGCTGGATGGAATTCCACTACGCGTGACCGCCAGGTAAATCGATGGCGTGAAAGTGTACGAAGTCAGCAGTGAAACTGTATTTGCATCAGAGGCGGGATCTGCAAAAGCCAACTTCAATAGTGACGCAAACCTGCGATCAGCAGCTAAAGCGTCCTTCTCCCGTAGAGAGACCAGGAACTCAATGGTTTGCGTGTTGATGCGCGTGAGGGCGGGATCGGCAAACTGTAAGGCGCGCTCGATGTTTTGATTTTCCACCAACTCCATCGCCAGTCGCAGTCGTTCAGCGCTTTCCGCGGATGACACGACACCGCTCGTTGCCCCGGCATCATCTCTTGACGTCAGCTTCGCCAGGAACTCCTCACCCAGCGCATGGTCGCGACGCGACGCAAGTTGAAGAATCGCGCGGCGCAGATTTGTTCGCGCTGGACTGCGACCGCTACTCGTCGGACGCCGGCCGGGTAGATTCGAACTGGCGCCGGCCTGGTCCAGGGCCTCGGCTATGTCCCACGCTCGACGGAATAGTGATCGAGCCGATTCTTTGTCGTGCGACCACAGCACGTCGGCGATTTGTGCCTGAATGCGCGCGCGCAAAGGCTCATCGCTGTAACTCCGCGCTTCATGCAAGGGACTGAAGAATCGACAGCGCCGTTGCCCGTCGCTGTTGGAGTTCCGAAGCGCTTTCGTTTTTCCGCGTCTTCTGGTTGGCAGGACGAATCGTCTGCGCGTTTACGAAGGTAGTCAGAATGAGGAGGACGGCGGTAAGTCGTATCAGCTTCATATTAAGACGAGGACGAGGTCGACAATACGTGAAATCGGCGAAAGCAATGGTGACTCTGCGAGCGAATGCTAGCCTCATTCGATATCGCAAAGCAACGAACGATGGATCAACCTGG
>DATANW010000405.1:0-10956 GCA_036266055.1 Pyrinomonadaceae bacterium
AGGCCATGAAGAACGTCAGGGCCAGGGTTATGAAGGTCTTCGCAGCGGGCGCCACCGCCATCGACTCCTGCCGGCTGATCAGTGAACCGATCAGGTATGCTCCGATGATTCCGAGTATCGAACCACACGCCGCGCCGATCAGAGTTTTCAATGACGCGCGACGAATCCGCATCTCAAAAAGGATGATGCAGACTGCGATCAGAGCGCCCAATCCTGCGGAGATCCAGGAGTCATTCGCTACTGGTTTGAGGATATATCCGGCCGCTACCAAGATTGCCGTAAATATAAGTCGTATAAGAACGACATCGGCATGCATAATGAAGGCATACTACCACGCCAATATCCGCATCGTCACGGAAATCCGCGGCGTTGCCGCCGCTGCTTGCGAGAGACTTGTGGCCTCCTTGTGGTTCGGCGCTGGCTGCGTTTAAATGGGCCGCATGAGGTAAACCAATCATGATTACTTTACTGCTTGCGTGTGCGTTTGCCGCGTTTTCATTTGCGTGTCCGCAGGAACCGCAGAAGCAACCGGCGTTGCGCTACAGAGTCCCGGCCGGATGGGTCGAGGAACAGCGAAGTTCGAGCATGCGCGTGGCCCAGTACAAACTGCCGCGCACTGACACGGACACCGAAGACGCGTCGCTTGTTCTTTACTATTTCGGGAAGAGCCAGGGCGGGACGGCGGCGGCGAACGTCGAGCGTTGGGCCAGCCAGATGCAGCAGGCTGACGGCACGAAGGCGAAGATCACGGAAGAAAGCTTTACCGCGAACGAACTGAAAGTGACGACCGTCGACGGCGCCGGAACTTACGTTGCCGAAACTGCGCCGGGGAGTGGCGAGTTCCTGAACAAACCGGAATATCGTCTACGCGCCGCGGTGATCGAAACGCCAAATGGATCGTACTACGTGAAGCTGGTCGGTCCGGAGAAGACCGTCACGCACTGGAACGATGCTTTTGTGAGCTATTTGAAGTCGTTTGAATTCAAGTAAATCGGATTCGATCCGTGTTTACTTGTACCGGTAAGTAATGCGCCCTCGCGACAAGTCGTAAGGCGACATCTCCACGCTCACGCGATCGCCAACCAGAATACGGATGCGATTCTTGCGCATCTTTCCGGAAATAGCGGCCAACACCACGTGCTCGCTGTTATCAAGACGGACTTTGAAAAAGGCGTTGGGCTGTTTATCGATGATAACGCCCTCCGCCGGGATTAGGTCTTCTGCTGCCAATTAGTTTCTCCTTGGGAATGAGCTGCGGACGTTCAAGAACGACGCACAATAACACACCCCATCCGTGTTCCTGAAACACCGCCGATGAAACCGCAAATTTGAACTCGTTCAAAAATGTGCTTGACAGCCGCTCCCGGCAGGCGTAGGCTGCGGTTAGTTGAACGTGTTCAAATTCGGTTTTAAGGAGGGACACCATGACAATCGGAATCAGCACCTACCTCTTCTACCTCGCCATCAGCATCGCGCTCACCATCTGGGTGGGACGCACCATCTACAAAAACGGCCGCGTCTTCCTCATCGACGTCTACCACGGCAACGAATCACTGGCCGACTCGGTCAATCACCTGCTCGTCTGCGGCTTCTACCTCATTGTGCTCGGCTACGTCAGCCTCGCGCTCAAGCTCGGCTACGACATCGCCAACGCCCAGGAAGGAATTGAAGCTCTGTCGTGGAAAGTCGGCACGGTGCTCGTCGTGCTCGGCACCATGCACTTCTTCAACCTGTTCGTCTTCACCCACCTGCGACGCCGCACGCATGGACGTCACAACAACCACCCGCCGGTGAATCCTGACTCTTTCACTCCAGTCGAACAGGAGGTGTGACCATGCTCGCCCTGACTGTGCTCTACGACCCTGAATGTGGACTCTGCCGGCGGGCGCATCAGTGGCTTGCCGAACAGACGAAGCTCGTGGAACTCAATTTCATGCCCTGCGCTTCAGAGGAAGCTCGCAAGCGGTTCCCGCAGCTCGATCACGACCTGACGAAGAAGGACCTGACGGTGGTGGGCGACGACGGCGCGGTTTATTTCGGTCCAAAGGCGTGGTTGATGGTACTGTGGGCCCTGACACGATACCGTGACTGGTCCTATCGGCTGGCGCGGCCCGAGTTGTTGCCGACGACCAGGCGCGTAGTCTCGATGATCTCGCAGAACCGGTATCAGATCTCCCGCGTTGCGGGCGTCAACAGGTAAGCAGACATGGCGGCGATGCGCAAAAAGAAAGCGGTCAAGACGCCGAAGGGCGACCAGACGCGCAAGCTGATCCTCGACACCGCGCTCGAGATGTTTCGCGAACGAGGTTACGAGCAGACGACGATGCGCGCGATCGCCGAGAAGGCCGGCGTCTCACTGGGGAACGCCTACTACTACTTTCGCTCGAAGGAGTTCCTGATCCAGGCGTTCTACCAGACGATGCACGACGATCACGTCGCCCTTGCTCTTCCCGCGCTGGAGAAGGACGACACCTTGAAGACGCGCCTGCTGACTGTAATGCGGTTGAAAATCGAGGTGATGAAGCCGTATCACCAGTTTGCGGGCGTGCTCTTCAAGACGGCGGGGGATCCGCAGAGTCCGTTGAATCCGTTTGCGGATGAGGCGAACCCGGTGCGGCAGGCGAGCATTCAACTCTTCGAAAAGGTCGTGGAAGGTACGAAGGCACGCATCCCGAAGGATCTACGCGCCGAGTTGCCGTACCTGCTGTGGGTTTACCACATGGGGATCATCCTTTTCTGGATCCACGATCGTTCGCCGAAGCATCGCCGCACGTATCGACTGATAGATCGGACGGTCGAGATGGTCGACAAAATGATCTCGCTCGGCAGTAATCCTTTCATGCGGCCGCTGCGCAAACACGCACTCGCGCTCGTTGACGAGTTGCGAGACGCGGCTGATGACGTACTCGATAGCGATGACAACTGAAACACCAACCGCAACGAAAGCCGCTAACAGATCCGTTGTCTCAGTTGTTATTGCTTGACGACGGCGCGCCGGCACCGGTCGCCGGATTACCCTCGATGTCGAGGATCGTGATCGGCGCCACTCCCGTCGTTTTCAACGGACCTTCAACTAACGCCCGATCGCCGACGATGACGATCGCGAGATGATTTAGATCGATGTAACGTTTCGCGACTCGCAACAGGTCGTCTTTCGTGACCGCGGCGATGTTCTTCGCGAACGTTTGATAATAGTCATCGGGTAAGTTCCAGAGCACAAGACCGGTTATCGTGTCGTTGATCTGGCTCGCGGAGCCAAATCTCTGCGGCAGACGCTGGATCAACGAGTCTTTCGCCACTTTGATCTCCTCATCCGTGATTGGAATCTCGCCGACGATTCCCTTCAGCTCCTTCATGAACTCGATCAGCGCTAAGTCAGTCTTTGCGGAAACGATCGAGCCGCCGGCCCGAAACGCCCCGGGGCCTCTACCGTAAGCGAAGCCCGAGTTCACCCCGTAGCTGTAGCCCTTCTGCTCGCGAATATTCGCGTTCAAGCGCGACTGGAACATGCCGCCGAGGATCGTGTTCATCACCTGCATCGCAAAGTAGTCGGGCGTGTTTCGCGGCGGTCCCGGCAAGCCGATGTTGAAGACTGACTGTGCCGCGCCGGGCTTGTCGACGAGATAGATCTTCGCGGTTTGAAGCTCAGGGAGTTTTGGATAATCAAAGGCTGGTTTGTCACCGGACTTGGTCCATGCCGCAAGGCCTTTCTGCACCGCCGCCTTCGCTCGCAAGGCACTGATATCGCCGACGACGGTGATGATTGCGCGGCCGGGTTGAAAATACGACTTCGCAAACGCGATCACGTCGTCGCGCGTGATTGATTTTACTGAAGCTTCCGTGGTGCGTTGACCGTAGGGATGCGCTTCGCCGTAGAGGATCTTCGCGAACACCTGCGCGCTGATCACGGTCGGCTGATCTTTCGCCTGCGTCAGATTCACCAACGTGCGTCCGCGCAAACGCTCGAGCGCTTCGGCGGGAAACGTCGAGTTCAACATCATGTCGGCGAGGATCGCGAGTGTCGGTTCAAAGTTTTTCGCCGTCGAAACAAAACTGACGGATCCTTCTTCCCCGCTTATCCCGGCGCCGATGTTGGTACCGAGCATCTGCAGCGCGTCTGAAAGTTGATCGCCCGTACGCGTCTTTGTGCCTTCAGTCATCATCGAGGTAGTCAACGCCGCCACCCCGCGTTTCCCTGCCGGTTCAAACTGGTTGCCGCCACCGATGAAAGTGATGTTGAAAGAGACTAAGGGCAGACCATGCCGTTCGGAGACGATGAGCGTGGCGCCATTTGGCAACTGGGATTTGGTCCAGGTTGGCACAGTCAGTGTCGGGTTCGGTCCCGGCGTCGGAGCCTTCGTGCGGTCGAGTGGTTGTTGAGCCAACGAGGCGACGTTTGCGAGCGCGATTAGCAATGCAGCCGCAAACGCGACCAATGATTTTTGGTTTCTCATTATCTACCTCCTCCGCGGTTTTCCGCGCCGGTGCGCAGCAGCCCGCTGACTACTTCGCTCTCGGTTGCTTTCGAGGCCTGATCTTTCTTGCCTTTCGGCACGACGCTCAACACGATGCGCGGCCGCACCAGGTAAAGCGACGCGACGCGCTTCACGTCGGCTGCCGTGACCGCGAGCGTCTTCTGATAATCGGTGCGAAACTGCGCCGGGTTGCCGTAGAAAATCGATCCCGCGATCAACTGGTTCGCTTTGCCGAGGTTCGATTCGAGTCCCCGCAGGAACTGAAGCTCCAAACCGTTCTTCGCCTTCTGTAACTCCTCCGCCGTCGGGCCTTCCGAGACGAACCTCTGGACCACCTGATCGACGGCAGTTTCCAACTCCGTCAACGTGTGTCCCGGACGCGGTGTTACCACGACCTGAAACACGCCGACGTCTTCCGCCGAGTTTTGAAAGGCAGACACCTGCGAAGCGATCTGCGAATCGTAAACCAGCGCTTTCGTCAAACGCGCGGTACGCGAGCCAGACAGGATCGAGCTCATCACTGAGAGGGGATAATCGTCGTCGCGTTTGAATCCGACGGTCGGCCACTGAATGTAGAGTCGCGGCACCTGCACGCGATCTTCGTAAACGAGACGTTTCGCGGCTTCGAGATTGCCGAGTGGCACTGACGGACGTTGCACTGCCTCGCCCTTGGGCAAGTCGCCGAAATACTGCGCGATCAATTTCTTTGCTTCGAGCGGATTGAAGTCGCCGACGACGGCGAGTGTCGCGTTGTTGGGCGCGTAGTAAAGACGGAAGAAACCCTTCACGTCTTGTTCCGACGCCGCGCTCAGGTCGGTCATCGAACCGATCACGGGCCAGGAGTACGGATGGGTTTTCGGATACATCGCGGCGGAGAAGATCTCGCTGACGCGTCCGTACGGCTGGTTGTCGTAACTCTGACGACGTTCGTTCTTAACGATGTCGCGTTGCGCGTTCAATTTGCCGAGGTCGAGCGTATCGAGCAGGAAGCCCATGCGATCCGACTCCAGCCACAGTGCGGTTTCGAGATAGTTCGCCGGCACTGTTTCGAAGTAGTTGGTACGATCGTTGTTAGTTGAGCCGTTGTTGTTGCCGCCGACGCCTTCGGTAAGCCGGTCGTGCGTGCCGTACGGGATGTGGCCCGAGCCGGTGAACATCACGTGTTCGAACAGGTGCGCGAAACCGGTGCGGCCCGGTATCTCGTTCTTGGAGCCGACGTGATACGTGACGTTAACCGCGACTGTCGGAATCGCGCGGTCAACTGAAAGAATGACCGTCAGACCATTCGGCAGTTTGTAAGTTTCAAAAGGGATCTTAATCGCATTGGCTGAACCTTTTTGGCCCAGCACCGGCTGCATGACGCAGCACATCGTCAACGCGAGCGCAACGGCTGGCAGAATTCTTCGTCTTTCCATCAACAAGTGGGCTCCTTTCGTGTTGCTGTCCGGTAATTTTCCAGCTTGGCAGGTGTGCGCGCGTATCCTAACATTGCGGCATCATGAAAGCCATACAAGTTGCCCAAACGGGTGGGCCCGAAGTGCTCACCGTCGTCGATCTGCCGGTCCCGACTCCTAAGCCGAACGAAGCGGTCGTGAAGATTGAAGCTTCCGGCGTGAACTTCATCGACGTCTACTTCCGTGAAGGCCGTTATCCGTCGCCGCTTCCTTTTATTAATGGACAGGAAGGCGCGGGTGTTGTTACGGAAGTCGGCAGGGATGTGCAGGATTTGAAGGTTGGCGATCGCGTCGCCTACACGGGTTCGCTCGGAAGTTATGCGGAGTATGCGGCAGTTCCGGCGGCCCGACTCGTGAAGATCCCCGAGGCGTTGAGTTTCGAACAAGCGGCCGCGGCGATGTTGCAGGGCATGACGGCGCACTACCTTGTCAACAGCACTTACAAATTGCAGCCAGGTGAAACGGCACTCGTGCATGCAGCAGCAGGAGGTGTTGGACTATTGCTGGTCCAGATGGCGAAGAGGATCGGCGCGCGCGTAATCGCCACCGCAGGAACGGAAGAGAAAGCGCAACTCGCGCGCGACGCAGGCGCCGACGAAACGATCGTCTACACGCAAAGAGATTTTGAAATTGACACGTGGATGCTGACGCGCGAACAAGGCGTGCACGTCGTTTATGACGGCGTAGGCAAGGCTACTTTTGAGAAGGACCTGATGGTCCTACGGCCGCGCGGCTATCTCGTGTTGTTTGGGGGAGCGAGCGGCGCTGTTCCCCCTTTCGATCTGATCAGGCTTTCACAAAAGGGCTCGCTCTACATCACGCGTCCGACGCTGGCTCACTACACGGCCACTCGCGAAGAGCTTGAGTGGCGCGCAAACGACGTCTTGCAGATGATCGTCGACGGCGACGTAAAACTCCGCATCCATCACCTCTATCCGTTGGCGGAGGCAGCACAGGCTCATCGCGATCTCGAAGGGCGAAAGACGACCGGCAAGTTGCTGCTGAAGCCGTAACGACAAAAAGCACAAGACGGAACCAAAAGTCACAAGAAAACTATTTCAGCACGAACAGAAGTATCGCCGCGGCAGTGCCGTCCATCGTCGGTTCGTTGGTGGCGTAGTCGTTGACGTCGTCGTGATAGACCGCGCGCTCGTCCTGAAACGGCGCGAAAGGATCGGGCTCTCTGATCGACACACCGCGCAGGCTCTGAAACACCTTTCGGTAAACTGGTCCATCAACCAATCCGCCGCGCACCATTCGCTTCAGCAAGACGTTCGGAAACAGGTGCACGTCGCGCGGGTACACGCCGTTCGCGGGAATGCCGGTGAACATTGAAACGCCCCACGGGTTACGGCCCAGCAACCAATCGACTTGGTTGGCGGCAAAGGGCGCGTAGCACGTGTCTCCCGTCATCCGCTGGTACAGCAGAATCTGAGTCGCGAGCGCCACGCCGAGGTTGTTCGAACACCAGATGAACGGAACGCCGACGCCGTAGAGGTTCGACTCGGCTTGTTTGACCGTGCGTTCGATTCCTTCCCGGTAGAACTCAGCGAGTTGCGACTTCGTGCGCTTGTCGACGAGGTCGTAAAGCCGGAAGTGACCGAGGTTCATGAACGGATAGTATTGATAATGACCGGCCTCCTGCTTTCCCATCCACGATTCGCTGCCGGCCAGCAGAGCGTAGCGTTTGGCGTCGCGGAGATAACGCTGATCTTTCGTGGCGCGAAAGAGTTCGGCAGCGCCCCATTCCATATCATCGGCCCAGGTTGTTTCGGCGTAACGATAAGGCGCGCCGTACGAGTTGCCCTGTTGCACGCCTTCTTTCTGCTGGCCCAACTCGTAAACTTCTTTACCCGCGACTAGCAACTGATCGGCAAACGAACTCAGCGGGTCGTATTTTTTTAAATTCTGGTAGCCAAGCGCCATCGCCGCGGCGTAGCGTCCGGCGAGATTCGCAATGCCCGTCGATTCGCTTTGGTACTGTTGCAATCCCTGCGGCTTGCCATCGGCGAAATAGACCACCCGATAACTACCCGGTCCCCAGCCATAATCGACAGTCTCATTCTGCGGCAGACGAAAACCTTTGTGATCGCGATCGTCCGCGACCTGGTGGTATAGCTGATCCCACTTCGGGTGCAACCGGAGCATCCACTCGAGTCCCCAAACTGCTTCATCGAGAACATCCGGCCGCGAATTTCGTCGCGGTTGGCCCAGACTGTTGAACTCATCTGAAAAATAGCGCCGCTCATTTGGTTTATCTGCGACGAATTCGTAAGCGAGCAACATCTGCGCGGTGGCGTTGCTCGAGGTCAACAGATACTTCAGTTGATCGCCGGCATCATGCCAGCCACCTGAGGCGTCGATATACGTTCCCGGCGGTTCTGGTCCAAAAGCAGTTCGGCCGTCAAAACGATGACACACCGCATCGACGAACGGGTTATAGCCACAGCGTTGCTGACGCATGAACTCCAGCAGCTGATCCGGAACGTCACGATACGCTGTAGTGGCGATGGTGAATCGTTGCGATCGCGCAGACCCGACTTCAATGACGTAATAACCCTGGCGCGCGAGTCCGCTGAAATTAAGCAATCCATGACGCGCAAACTGTCCCCACGCTCCAGCGAGCGGTTCGACCCTTCCCTTGAACAACTGCGCGCCCGAATCGGCGTTGACGATCCGGAACTCGGCCGGCAGCGGGTCCGTGCCGAAAATGACTGCCGTTTTAGCGCCTGCGCCGGTGAAACCAAGCTGGTTTACGCGGATATACAGTTGCTGTTGTGGCTGCCCTTGTGGCTGATAGCCGGGAGTGACCATGCCGGCGAGCAGCACGAGGGGAATTAAGAGGCGCATCATCTGGAGTAAGGTCGACCACCGATCGGGATAAAAAATCTTGACAGGCTTTTTAGCCGCCGCCTATAGTAGCCGACGGTCATGAGTAGCACTCGTACATTTTTCTACTTCGCCTTTACCTACCGCTTCTTCTTTTTTAAGGAGAGCGGATTGGCGACGTGCGAAAACGATGTGCTGACAAGCTAAGAAAAAGCACAACACCTTCAACGAGCCAGCCGCGATTCCGAGATGTCGCGGCTGGTTTTTTGTTGTCTGGAGCACGAACCATGGACATCGAACACTGGCGCAAAGAAATTGACGAAGTCGACCTCGAACTGCTTCGACTGCTCAACGTGAGGGCGCGCCTCGCCTTGAAAGTCGGCGCCTTGAAAAAAGCGGCGGCCTTGCCAATCGTCGATCCCGATCGCGAACGGCTCGTGCTTCAGCGGTTACAGGAGCTCAACAACGGTCCGCTCGACCAGCGCGCCGTCGCCAAACTCTTCCGCCGCATCATTCGCGAATCGAAACGCCTTGAGTCCGTAAGCGTGAGTCACAGCAATGGCAATGGAAATTCCTAAACAAAAACCGAGAGTTGCGTTTCAGGGAGAGCGCGGTGCCTTCAGCGAGGAAGCCGCACTCAAACTACTCGGCGACGAAATCGAGTTGGTGCCGCAACAAACGTTTGCCGCACTATTCGACAGCCTCCGCGCCGGTGTTGCCGACTATCTCGTGGCGCCGGTTGAAAACAGCATCGCCGGGATCGTGCAACCGTCAGTCAGTCGCATCCGCGCGAGCTCGCTGGTCATTCTCGACGAGCTGGAACTTCAAATCGATCAACATCTGATCGGCTGTCCCGGCGCCGCGTTCGAGCGCGTCGAAACAGTGCAGTCACATCCGGTCGCTCTCGCGCAATGCACGCGTTTCTTCGAGCGGCATCCGCGGATCAAACAGGTCGTCGCCGACGACACCGCCGGCAGCGTCGCGGAAATAGTCAAACAGAACGATCCCAAACTCGCGGCCATAGCCGGCCGGCACGCGGCCGAAATCTACGGCGGCAAAATCATTCTCGAAAGCATCCAGGACCACCCGAAAAACCACACCCGTTTTGTCTTGTTATCAGTAAAGGAACACGAATCATGATCGTCAACATGTTGAGCACCGCAACCGCGGCAGAAATTAAGCACATCATCGACCGAATCAAGGAGTCAGGGTTTGAGGCCCACGTGATTCAGGGCGAGGAACGCACCATCATCGGGGCTGTCGGCAGCGGCGGCAACCGTTCGGAGATCGAAGCACTACGCGCGGCGCCTGGTGTTGCCGAAGTGATTCAGATCGCGCATCCGTTCAAACTCGTCAGCCGGCAACTGCGTCCGACGCCTACGGTGGTGGACGTGCGTGGAACGAAGATCGGCGGCGGCGATCTCGTCGTGATCGCCGGACCGTGCTCGGTCGAGTCGGAAGATCAAATGATGGAAACGGCGCGCGCGGTGAAGGCGGCAGGCGCAAACATGTTGCGCGGCGGCGCTTACAAACCGCGCACGTCGCCCTACGACTTTCAGGGACTCGGCGTTGAAGCGCTGCGTTTGCTCCAACAGGCGCGCAACGAAACCGGCCTGCCGATCGTGACTGAAGTGATGAGCGAGACTGACGTGGAGATCGTTGCGCAATACGCCGACATGCTTCAGGTTGGCGCGCGCAACATGCAAAACTTCTCGCTACTGCGGAAACTTGCGGCAGTAAAGAAACCGATTCTGTTGAAACGCGGACCATCGGCAACAGTGAAGGAATGGTTGCTGGCGGCCGAGTATCTGCTGGCGGGCGGCAATGCTAACGTAGTGTTGTGTGAACGCGGCATCAAGACGTTCGAAACAGCGACACGCAACACGTTGGATCTCGCAGCCGTCGCGCTGGTGAAAGAGTTATCGCACTTGCCGGTGCTTGCTGATCCGTCGCACGGCACGGGACTGCGCAGTTTGATCGCGCCGATGTCTAAGGCTGCGGCGGCGTGTGGCGCGGACGGGTTGATCGTCGAGGTGCATCCGTGTCCGGAACGAGCCCTTTCGGATGGACCACAGTCGCTCGATTTGCCGGGTTTTCAACAGTTGATGGAGGAGTTAGGCAAGGCTCCGGTACGCGAGGCTAAAGCGGCGTAAATAACGGATTACACGGACCGCCATCCGTGTAATCCGTGTTCTAAA
>DATANW010000406.1:0-12414 GCA_036266055.1 Pyrinomonadaceae bacterium
GTTGCTAACTGCTTTCCCGTGAGGTTTCTCAGGAGGAGCTGTCATGTAGAGGACTCCTGCGATTAATTCAATTTTCGAGTGGTCTGGCGCCTCAGGAAGCTCCCAAAACTCCTCGAGCGTGTAAGTCTTAACCAGAGGCGATGTATTGACCCAAGTCATAATTTTTGACTCCGATGAGGTTTTAAGTGGGTGAGCGGATTATAGCATCCAATTCGGGCGGCTGTCGTAATAACTTGGCGAGCGGGCGGGATAGCGTTTCTTGTACGTGTGATAACGGGCAAGGAGTTTTTGGTAGCGGGCGTCTGAGGAGCGGAGGGGCTGGTGGGGGATGGAACGGAGGTGGTCTTCGATCTTGCTCATGTTCCGCATCGAGAAGCGCCAGTCGTAGTTGCCGAGATCGTAGAGACTCGTGAGGCCGTAGCCTTTGATGCGACCGGAAAAATCGACGTACGGATCGAAATAACTCCACACCAGGTCCCGCAACGACCGATACACCGGTTTACGTCCATGCAGGCCGATATCGCGTGAGCGCGCAACGGATCCCCAGCCGCCGTTCTCGCGAAAGACGAAGATCACATGGTCCAGCAAGTCCACCGATTCGAGGTCTAACAGCAGCGGCGGATACCCATGCTGCTCCAAAATCACGGCTGCCCCAACCGCCGCCTCGAGGCAGTGCGCCTCGTTCCGCTTAACAACCGAGCGAAACGATCGCATCGTTCCACCATCACGTTCCCAGTTGTACGGCATCGTGCTGAAGTAGCGTTGGACCTTCGCCGGCGTGTTCAATCGCTGCACCAACCGCCACTCAGCCGCCGTGAAAGATCCCTGCTCAGGTCGCGTATTCTTCATCAAAAGAGCAGACTTTGTTCAGCCTGTTTACAAAACCCAACGCTGCACTTGCCTGAATCATCCGCAAATGTCAGACTAACTTGCCTGGCATAACAAAATCTAACGCAGGCATAAGTTTCACTAGCATTCATATCTTTTTAAAATGACTTCAAGCATGAACCAGCAGGCCGCAGCTTCACAAAAAACCCGCGCCGAACAAGAAACAGAAAATGAGGCAAACCGTTTGAGAGAGCAAGTCGACGCAGCACTCGCCATCGTCGCCTTGCGCTCATCCGACGAAGTCGATTCCCTGCAAACGGCCGCAGATCGCATCGAGCGCGCCGCTCGCGATCTCGCCGACGCAATACGGCAAATCGCCGAACAGCGCCTGGCGGCAGAAGAGTAATCGCAACCCGCTCACGGTTTCCTCTGTTGAACTGGAGACGACTTAATGGCTTCCACTCGCACTGAAAGCACCACTCAACACCTCGGACGCAAGAATACAGCATTTGAATTAGACAACTACGGCATCGTCGCGCCCGCACGTGTTTACTGGAACCTGAACACCCCCGAGCTTTACGAAGAGATCGCGCGCCGCAATGAAGGCGTGCTCTCGAACTACGGCAACATGATCGTCGACACCGGCGAACACACCGGTCGCGCCGCGAAAGACAAAGCGATCGTGCGCGAAGCCGGCAGTGAAGACAAAGTGTTTTGGGGCGACGTCAACAAAGACTTTCCGCAAGAGAAGTTCAACGCGATCAAGGATCGCATGATGGCCCATGCGACGGGCCGCGATCTATTCGTGCAGGACACGTTTGTCGGCGCTGACCAAAATTACCGTTTGCCGATCCGCGTCATCAACGAGCTCGCGTGGCACTCGTTGTTTGCGCGCACGATGTTCATCAGCAACACGAAAGAAACCGCGCCGCATCAGCCGGAATTCACGATCATCAACTTCCCGAGCTTTCAGGCCGATCCACAACGCGACGGCACGCGCTCGCCAACGTTCATCTTGATGGACTTCAGCCAGCGACTCGTGCTCATCGGCGGGACTTCATACGCGGGCGAAACGAAGAAGAGCGCGTTCACGATCATGAACTACCTGCTGCCGCAACGTGGCGTGATGAGCATGCACTGCTCCGCCAACGTCGGCAGTGACGGCGACGTCGCGATCTTCTTTGGTCTATCCGGAACGGGCAAAACTACGCTGTCGGCCGATCCCGAGCGGCGCTTGATCGGCGACGACGAACATGGTTGGTCTGAGAACGGCGTCTTCAACTTCGAAGGTGGTTGCTACGCGAAAGTGATCAAGCTGTCGCCCGAAGCAGAGCCTGACATCTATCGCACGACGCAGATGTTTGGCACGATTTTGGAGAACGTCGTTTACGATCCGCTCACGCGGCAGATCGATCTCGACGATCCGCGCAAGACTGAAAACACGCGCGCCTCGTATCCGCTCACGAGCATCGCGAACATTGTTCCTGAGGGACGCGCCGGTCATCCACGCAACATCATCATGTTGACGGCGGATGCGTTCGGCGTGTTGCCGCCGGTTGCGCGGCTGACGCCGGAACAAGCGATGTATCACTTCCTTTCCGGTTACACGGCGAAAGTCGCCGGCACCGAGAAGGGAATCAAGGAACCGGAAGCGACATTCTCGACGTGTTTCGGCGCACCGTTCATGGTGCTGCATCCCGGTGTTTACGCAGACTTGTTGGGCCAGCAGATGGCGAAACACAACGCGGTGTGCTGGTTGGTCAATACCGGTTGGAGCGGTGGTCCATACGGCGTCGGCCAGCGCATGAAGATCAGTTACACGCGAGCGATGATTCGCGCGATTCTGAACGGGTCGCTGGCGCAAGTCGAAACGAAGCCGGATCGGATCTTTGGTGTGAACATTCCGGTGTCGTGTCCTGAGGTGCCGAACGAGGTGCTTCAGCCGCGCAACACGTGGGACGACAAGGACGCCTACGATCGCCAGGCGCACGATCTTGCGCGACGTTTCAACGAGAACTTCAAGAAGTACGAAGCCGGCGTGTCGGAAGCTGTCCGCGCGGTAGCGCCTCGAGCCGACTAACAAATCCGTGTTTAGCCGGGAGGCCAGTTCATCTGCCGACCCGCAAGCACGTGAACGTGCAGGTGGAACACGGATTGGCCCGCACCAGCGCCGGTATTGATGACACTCCGGTAACCACTCTCGGCATATCCCTGATCATTCGCCAGACGCGCCCCAATACGCAGCAGATGTCCGAGTAGCGCCTCGTCTTTTTGCGAAGCGTCGTCGAGCGATTCGAGGTGCTCGCGAGGAATCACCAACACGTGCATCGGCGCTTGCGGGTTGATATCCCGAATTGCCACGCAAACTTCGTCCTGATGAATGAACTCGCCCGGTATGTCACCCGCGATGATCTTGCAAAACAAGCAACTCTTTTCCGACATCTGCTCGACTCCTTAATCCGCGTTCGTTCTTAATCCGCAGTCCCCTGCACCAGACTCGCCGTCACTGACGAGGTGAGCCTTTCAATATTCGCCCCGACGGCGCGCAACTTCGCTTCGATCTTTTCGTAACCGCGATCGATGTGATACACGCGATCGATCAGCGTCTCGTCGTTTGCAATCAACCCCGCCAGCACGAGCGACGCAGACGCGCGCAGGTCTGACGCGATCACGCGCGCGCCGGTGAGCGGCGTCACACCTTCGACGATCGCAGTTGAACCGTCGATGTGAATCTGCGCTCCCATGCGCTGCAACTCCGACGCATGCATGAAACGATTTTCAAAAACAGTTTCGACGATCTCCGATCGGCCACGCGCCTGCGTCATCAGCACCATGTACTGCGCCTGCATGTCCGTGGGAAAACTCGGATGCGGCGCGGTCGAAACATTGCCGGCTGACAATCCTTCAGGACAACACGTGACTTCGAGCGTCGTCGGATTCACCTCCTGCACTACGACGCCGACTTCGCGCAACTTGGCAATCACCGCCTGCAAATGATCGGGGCGACAGTCTTTGATCTCGAGTTGCCCGTTGGTGATTGCGGCGGCGACGATGAAAGTACCGGTTTCGATTCGATCGGGAATGATCGTGTGTTCTGCGCCGCCGAGTGCTTTCACGCCTTCGATCTGGATCGTTTCTGTCCCGGCGCCGTTCACGCGCGCCCCCATTTTGTTCAGCAACTCGGCGAGATCGACGATCTCCGGTTCACGCGCGGCATTGCGCAGCGTCGTCGTGCCGCGGGCGAGCGTTGCCGCCATCATCAGGTTTTCCGTGCCGGTGACAGTGACTTTGTTGAACTCGATGTCCGCGGCGCGCAGCCGGCCATCGCTCGGTGCGCGAGCTACGACGTTGCCCGCTTCGAGCCGCACTTGCGCGCCCAGCCGTTCAAAACCCGCAAGGTGCAGATCGATCGGGCGGGTGCCGATCGCGCAGCCACCCGGCAGCGAAACCTTCGCTTTGCCAAAGCGCGCGAGCAATGGTCCAAGCGCGAGCACCGACGCTCGCATCGTTTTCACCAGCTCGTAAGGCGCTTCGAAGAGCTCGATGTGCGCGGCTGTGATCTTGTGCGTGCGGAGTTCGGGAGTCAGGACGGTCGCGCCGATGTCTTCAAGCAGGCGTCGCTGCGTGATGATGTCGCGAACGTACGGGATGTTGTGGAGGATGACGGTTTCGGGCGTGAGCAAGGCCGCAGCCATGCACGGCAGGGCAGAATTTTTGGCGCCGCTAATCGACACTCGCCCCTGAAGCGGCCGCCCACCAATGATGCGAAATTTGTCCACGAGCCACAGATTATACAGATCCGTTTAATCCGTGGCTCGTGCCGATGATCAAATTAGCGGGTTAATAGTCTGTGCCGGAGCGTTTGACGCGGACGCCGCCGTTGGTCGTCATCGCTCGAACAGTTGCGCCGCCGGAGCCGAGGTTGATCGCGAGCTCTTTATTGATCTTGCCCTGGACGGTCACCGGAAAATCGACGCTGATGCCGCCGTTCACCGTTCCGGTTTCGAGTTTGGCCGAGTAGTTCTCAGGAATCGACAGCACGATGCCGCCGTTGGTGGTTTTCACGTCCAGCGTTTCGCCGTCCCAGCGATCGCCGCTGAGTTCGACGATCAGTCCGCCGTTTGTCGTCGAACCGCGCACCGCGCCGCCGACTTTCCGCAGCACCACACCGCCGTTCAGCGCGTTGAACTCGATCTTGCCGTTGACGTCGGAAATCGAGATGCCGCCGTTGTGCGTTTCGAGCGACAGATCAGCGCGGCGTGGGACGAACACTTCGTAACTCACGTCCCAGTGATACTTGTTGCGGTTCTCAGGCCCGCTGGCGTAGATCTTCGCGCCGCTGGTCTCGATGCGGATCTGTTTTGCAAGGTCGGCAGCTTCCGCTGCGGTCGGCGCTCCGGTTTGCACTCGAGCGCGAACGAGCACCTGGCCCTGGTCCCAACCCTTAACGGAAATGCCGCCGTTTTGACGGCCGTCGATGGCGATCGGCGCGCCGCTCATCGCGAGTGTCTGTTCGCGAATCTCGCAGTTTCCTTCTAACTTGTCGTTGTACCAACCGTTGTCGCGGCAAGTGAGCGTCCCGTCTTTTCTCTGCGCGAAAACGGAAAGGCCGGTCAACACAATTACGGCGGCTATCAACAGACTCCGCCCTAAAAACCTGTTCATGTCTTCGGTCTCCTTCACTTCGTCTGGGGTATGTTTCTGTACGATATACACCACAGCATTGAGGCTTGTGACATGGAAACACGGATTGTTAGAGCTTTTGTACTACTAAGATCCGTGGAATGCCTTGGAGATCGGGGCGAATCTCCACTGGGCGCCACTGTTCGGGATCAATCAGTGTTTGAACTGTTTCTCCCTGGTCGAATCCGATCTCCATGATCAAGTGCCCGTTCGGATTCAGAAAAGCAAGACCGTCCCGGAGCAATCGTCGAATGACACTCAACCCGTCCGCACCGGGCGAAAGCGCAACCAGCGGTTCGTGATCCCTTACTTCGCGCTGCAACCCCGGCAGCGCACTGGCAGAGACATAAGGTGGATTTGAAACGACGAGATCGAACGATGTCGGCTCCAATCCTTGAAAACAGTCGGAGATTCTCAACGTGATTCTGTCGCTAACTCCATGACGGTGCGCATTCTGTTCGGCGACCGCAAGCGCCGGTTCGGAAATATCAACCGCCACCGCCTGCGCATCGCTTCTCTCACACAACAGCGTCACTGCGATGCAGCCGGATCCCGTTCCGATATCACAAATCAACGGTGCTGAAATGCCTTCCACAACCTCCAACGCCGCCTCGACCAGCAACTCCGTCTCCGGCCGCGGAATCAGCACATCCGGGGTCACTCGAAACTCGCGACCGTAAAAATCCTGCACGCCCGTGATGTACTGAAGCGGCTCGCCTTCACCCCGCCGCGCTACTGCCTCGCGAAAACGATCCAGCTCGCTCTCTTCGAGTCGGTCCTCGGCGTGACTAATCAGAAATGTTCGATCCTTGCCGATAATGAACGAAAGCAGCGATCCCGCCTCTCGCCGCGCTTCGGGCACACCCGACGCTTGCAGCGCCTCCGACGCTTCCCGCAGTGAATCGGCAATTGATCTTCTCATTACTTTCAGGAAGCCGCCCACGATTCAACGTATGTATTAAACATAAGAACGAGTCTCGTTCCTCCCGTGACGTCATGGACCCTCGAAGCGACAGGCCTCGAGGGTTCTGGCGTATTAGGAGGAGAGTTTAACAACGTTTGGCGATTAAGTCGGGCGCTGGTGCCCGAGGGTTCTCAATGGGTCCACTCTCCAAAAGCTTGCTCTTGTTCTCCCTCAACTGGCTCGATGCCCAGCTTACTCTTCTTTGGGTCCGATTAAATGTCGCGACCGAAGGAAACGTGCTCATGGCTCGCCTGCTCGAACACAGCCCGCTCTCTTTTCTCTCACTCAAACTCGCAATCGGCGCCGCTGCTGCCTATATTCTCTATCGCTGCGCTCACCTGGCGATTGCCCAACGCGGAATGACGCTCGTCCTGGCGCTTTACGTCGCGCTGATGTTCATTCATGCGGCGACGGGCTGCGTCGCGCTTGGTTTAAGCATCCCAATGCTTTGATCCGTGACGTTGTTGTTTACCGCTTCGCCCAAACACGGATATATAATGGGCCAGCCCAATAATCGCTCCGAGAAGGAAGAGGCGTCATGTACAGAATTTCCGCTCGCCAAATTTTATTAATCGCTCTTATTTCAGGACTATTTGCATCAGCCGGCGTAGTGCTTTTCGACCGTATCTCGAAGCGTTACGAATCTTCGGAAGCTGCTTTTTCGGAAGCGCCGCCAGCCGGAATCAGTGATCCTTCGACTGTCACTGACGAACAAAACAACATCGAAGTTTATCGCACGCTCAGTCCCGGCGTTGTGTTCATCCATTCAACTTCATACGCTCGCGATTTTTTTGGATTCGTCGAACCGCAGGAAGGCTCCGGCTCCGGCTCGATCCTGGACCAACAGGGAAACATCCTGACTAACTATCACGTCATCGCCGGCGCGCAAAAACTTTCGGTCAGCCTTGGCGGCCAGAAAGACTATCCGGCGATCGTGGTCGGTCGCGATCCGGATACGGATCTCGCCGTGATTCGCTTGACCGAGAAACCTGCTGGTCAATTGACAGTCATTCCGATGGGCGATTCAGACAAGCTGGTCGTCGGCCAGAAGGTGCTCGCGATTGGTAATCCGTTTGGTTTGGACCGCACGTTGACGACGGGCGTTATTAGCGGACTGCAACGTCCGATCAGGGCGCGAAACGATCGCTTGATCGAAGGCGCGATTCAGACTGATGCTTCGATCAATCCCGGCAACTCGGGTGGACCATTGCTCGACTCGCGCGGCCGCATGATCGGCATCAACTCGCAGATCCTTTCGCCGTCGGGAAGTTCGGCCGGTGTTGGTTTCGCGGTGCCGGTGAGTATCGCGAAACGCGTCGTGCCGCAGCTGCTGCAAAATGGAGCGGTGCGCCGTCCGAAACTCGGTATCAGCACTCGCGATGTTTCGACGATCAAAAGCCAGGTCGATCTTCCGGTGGCTGACGGCGTCCTGATCGTTCAGGTTGCGCGTGGGAGTGGCGCGGCGGCCGCAGGACTTCGTGGCTTCCAGCAGACCGAGATGGGCGACATCGAACTCGGCGACGTCATCGTTGGCATCGATAACGCCAAGGTAGCTAATTCAGACGACCTGTTCCGCGTGCTCGACAAGTATCAGATCGGGCAAACGGTGCAAGTGCAAATCTGGCGCGACGGGAAGCGTGTTTCGGTTCCGGTTCGTTTGATGGAGTCGCCCGATTCGCGTCGTTAACCTCGAAGGAGGTTTCAATGCACCAAACCACCCACTTCTTCAACCTCGGTTACGGGTGGTTGTGTAAGCATTGCTGCGCGGAGAACACCGAACGCAAGCAACATCATCACCAGCAACACGAAGCTCATCGCAAGGCGCCGCTGCCGTTGGCGAAGTGGGTTGAAGACAATGGGCTTCGTGGTCTGCAGTGTCCGCAGTGTGGTATTGCAGAGCCTGTGTCCAGGATTTAATTCTTAGATCTGCGTTTCGATGTGTTTCCCGCTATCGCTGTCAGCCGCCAAACTCCTGCTCATAATCGCGCAAGCTTCTCGTAATCACGTCGAGCGCTTCGAGGCGATCGTAGACGTCTGCGATCTCGACTTTCTTTCGCTCTTCATTCGGCAACTGCTTGTAACTCAAAAAATAGTGTCTTAACCGATCGACCAGTCCGGACGGAACATCGTCGATATTCTCGATCCGCCCATACGCGAGATCCGACTCGAGCACGGCGATTATTTTGTCGTCAGCCTGGTTGCCGTCGATCATCCGGAGTCCGCCGATCGGACGCGCGTGCAGAAAGAAACTGCCGTGCGCGAAACTCTTTTCCGACAGGACGCAGATGTCCATCGGATCTTTGTCGCCTTCGATGCCCTTGCGTCCGGTGCGCTGCTCGCAGAGTTCAGCGACTTCGCGATCGCAGTATGTTTGCGGAATGAAACCGTAGAGCGTCGGACACATCGACGAGAACCGCTGCGGCCGATCGACGCGCAAGTGCCCCGACCATTTATCGAGTTCGTATTTGACCGGGTCGGTCGGGACGATCTCGATGTAAGCGTTGACGAGTTCGGGCGTGCGCGGCCCCGGGCTGACGCCGTGCCACGGATGCGCCTGGAATAGTTGTTTGTTCATTGGCTTTCTTCTCGAATATGCCGCGATGATAAAATGTCGCCGGTTCGAAACCAAAACACGGATGACTTTTTGCGGTTATGGCTGCCACTGCCGAAATCATTAGCAAACCGGTCGCGAACGTAATCTCGCTACGCTGGATCATCAGCGCGCGCGACGATCTCGTCTGGTTCATCGGATCAGTGCTATCCAGCTACGCGCTGCTGTTGCTGTACGTGAAAGGCATCGTACCGCTGGTGCCGATGGTTGCATTGTGGGCGATCCTGATCGACGCACCGCACGTGTTCGGCACGTTCTCACGCACCTACTTCGATCGCGCGGAACGAAAGAACCGCGCGCGGTTGTTGTGGGGGTCGCTGCTCTTCTTCGTGATCGGTCCGTTGTTTGTGTTGGCGGGCCAGGCGTTTGTGTTCTTCTTCGTGGCCGCGTTGTGGGCTTACTACCACCTCGTGAAACAGCACTACGGCTTCATGGTGCTTTACAAAAAGAAGAACGGCGATTTGTCGAAGATCGACAACGCACTCGATCGGCTGTTGCTGCTGTTTGCTTTCAACTATCCGTTTGTCGAGTTCATCGCCCGCGATCCGGAAGCGATGGCGCGCGTGCCGGCAGTGTTGCGCGGCGGTGTGAGTGGCTTCGCTAAGATATTACTCGCGGGCACGATTCTTCTGTTCATAGCCTGGCTGGGACGGCAAATTCAACGAGCAATCACCGGCGAGTCGTTGAATGTTCCCAAGTACCTGCTGCTCGCGGCAGCGATCCCGATGCATTGGATCGTCTTGTTGACGCCGATGCCGCACAAGCCGATCGCGATCGTCGCGATCCTGACGATTTATCACAACTTTCAGTATCACCGGCTGATCTGGTTTCACAACAAGAAGTACAGGCCGGAAACGCGCGAGCAGTACGGCGCGGCTGAATTCATCAGTCGCCGCGTGTGGTACTACATCGCGTTCGGAATTATTTTCGGAGTGATCTACCAGGGACCGAGACAGATCCTCGGTTATCTCGGATTGCAAAACGCCGCGGCCGGAGCGACCAGCCAAGCATTCGCCATTCAACTCGGCATTTCATTTCTGTGGGGCTATGCGTTTATTCACTACTATCTTGATTCCAAGATCTGGCGCGTGAGGCGCGACCCGTCGGTGGGTGAAGCGTTGAAGATGACCTAATCCGTGGTTCTAATCCTCGCCGTGCTCGTCGCCGTTGTAGTGCAGCACTGTCGACTCCTCGTCGATTACAGTTTCCAAATGAACCGGCCGGCCCCAAAGCGTGTAGACGTGCTCGAGCGCCTTGCGCCCGTAACGCAAATCCAACTCAGTCCCTTCGTAACGGTGTTTTAGATAAAGCTCACGATTGCCGTTGTAATCTCCGTCTTCGACTTGCAGATACGGGAACCCGAAGTTCGTCATGTTTGCGACGAGCTGGTCGCGGACTTTCTCCCAACGCTTCTCGGTGATGGTCCATTCTTCTTCTTCGATTAGCTCAAACACAAACAGATCGAGTTCTTCGCAAAGCTCTTCGGTGAGGTAGTTGCGCAGAAACGAAACGTCGTTATCGAGTTCGCGCACCTCGAAAATCTTATCGCGCCCTTCTTTACCGGGGCGGCTGAACTTCGTGCGCTCCTCTGTCGACGGGTCGTTCCAACGGCGCTCGATGTCTTCGTAGATCTTGTAGCCCAGGTAGTAAGGATTCAACTGGCCCTTCTGCGGCGACACGACGCCTGAATGCAGGTTTGCAAACTCGATGTGTTCGTTGTCCGTCAGATCCAGCGCGCGCATGATCCGCGCGTGCCAGATGCTCGCCCAACCCTCGTTCATGATCTTCGTCTGCATCTGCGGCACGAAGTACTCCATCTCCTCGTGGACCATGGCGATCGCGTCGCGCTGCCAGGGAACGAGAGTCGGAGAGTTCTTCATGACGTAGTAGAGCAGGTCTTTTTCCGGAATACGCTCGCGTGACCCGCGATCTTTATCGTCCGCGGCAGCAACAGGATTTCGCGCTTCGCGCTCCGCCTTGTCGAGCAGCCATAGATCGTCGTAACGGCCGTCACGGCGAGGTTGCTCAGCGCGCCGTTTCTCCTCTTCGACCGATATTTCGCGCTTGATGAAGAAGTAGGGATCGATGTGCTCTTCGATCGCCAGCACTGCATCGAGAAAACGCTCGACAGTCTTGCGCCCATGCTTGAACTCATACTCCATCATCCGCTGCGCGTGCGTCGAAACACTCTCGACCATGCGCCGGTTTGTCTTCGAGAAGTAAGTGTTGTTCTTGAAAAAATCGACGTGTCCCAACACGTGCGCGATCACCATCTTGTTCTGGATCGGACTGTTGGTCTCGAGCAGAAAGCCGTAGGACGGATTGGTGTTGATGACGACCTCGTAGATCTTCGACAGTCCGAAGTCGTACATCGTCTTCATGCGGTGATAAGCCTTGCCGAACGTCCAGTGCGAATAGCGGCCGGGCAGCGCGTAGGAGCCCACCTCGTACATCACCGTCGCCGGTACGATTTCGAAATTGGTCGGGTAAGGATCCAGCCCGAAGCCCTGCGCGATTTGCCAGATCTGCTCGACTGCTATTTCAAGCTCTTTTATTTCCCGGTCTTCCATCACTTAACTACGGATGACACCGAAAGGGCTGGTGTCTCCATCCCCCGCCTGCCAAAAAACTGCTTCAATGCCGGATAGACGTCTTCCTTGTCGTCAATGCGCACGCCGACAAATCGATCCTTGTTGTGCAGCCGGTCGCTGAAGATCGACAGCAACGCACCCGAAGACCGCCGGTAACTCGACGATCCTTCCTCGCCAATCTCGCCGTAACCAAACAGGTTGCACGTCGATATCAGTTCGTCGGCGAGCCGCACGGCCTCTTCGTTATCGGAGTAGTAGTTGTCGCCGTCAGAGAAGTGGAACGGATAGATGTTCCAGTCGGCGGGGCGGTAACGTTGCTTGATGATGTCGAGCGCGAGCTGATAAGCGGACGACACGACCGTTCCGCCCGACTCACCCTGCGTGAAAAACTGTTCCTCGCTTACTTCCTTCGCCTCGGTGTGATGCGAGATGAAGACGATGTCGACGTTGTCGTACTTTGTCCGCAGGAAGCGCACCATCCAGAAGTAAAAACTGCGCGCGATGTACTTCTTAAATTCGCCCATCGAACCGGAGACGTCGATCATTGCGATCACGACGGCATTCGACTCGTATCGCATGACTTCTTCCCACGTCTTGAAGCGCAGGTCTTCCTTTTTGATGTCGCCGAAACGCGGATTTCCTTCGCGCGCATTGCGACGAATGTTTTCCAGAATCATGCGTCGCTTGTCGAGATTGGCGATCACTCCGGTGCGCCGAATCTCGTTGAACTGCGTCTT
>DATANW010000407.1:0-3782 GCA_036266055.1 Pyrinomonadaceae bacterium
GGGCAGGTGAAGGTGCGCGGTTATCGCGTGGAGTTGGGCGAAGTGGAAGCTGCGCTGCGTTCTCTGGCCGGAGTGCGAGAAGCAGTCGCGGTGGGCATCGGCACTGAACGACTGGTGGCTTACGTCGTCGCCGACCGCAACGGAAACGGCGCGGGTAACAATCACGCCGCAACTGATCTTAACGACTTGCGCGCGCGGCTAGCGGACCGTTTACCGGAATACATGGTGCCGTCGCAGATCGTCGTGCTCGAAGACTTACCAGTCCTTGCTAACGGAAAAGTGAATCGTAACGCGCTGCTTGCTCCCGAAACTGCATCGCACACGCGCTCGAAGCCCTATGTCGCGCCGCGCACGATGGTGGAGGAAGTGATTGCCGGAATCTGGGCCTCGCTCCTCGCGACCGAGCAGGTCGGCCGAGACGACGACTTTTTCGAACTCGGCGGACATTCCCTGCGAGCGACGCAGTTGGTGTCGCGCCTGCGCAAGTCTTTCGGTGTCGAAGTGCCGCTACGTGTGATCTTCGAGGCGCCGAGATTGAGTGACATCGCGGCTCACGTCGATTCTCTGATGAGCAGCGGCCAACAACAAGAGCTCTCTCCGATTGTTTCTGTCGCGCGCGATCAGGAGTTGCCGCTGTCGTTCGCTCAACAGAGACTATGGTTTCTCGATCAGTTGCAGCCCAACAGCGCTTTCTACAATTTGCCTGCCGCTGTGCGTCTTACGGGCAATCTCGATGTAGCAGCGCTCGAACAGAGTTTCAACGAGATCGTCAGACGTCACGAAGCTTTGCGAACGACGTTCACGAGTCAGGATGGAAGACCTTCGCCGGTTATCGCGAACAGTTTGCATCTGACTGTGCCGGTTGAAGACCTCGCCGAGCTTTCGCCGGAGGAGCGCGAACTGAAAGCGCAACGGACGGCGACGGAAGAAGTCCAAACGCCGTTTGACTTAACGTGTGGTCCATTGCTGCGCGTCAAACTATTGCGCCTGATGCCGCAGGAACACATTCTGCTCCTGACGATGCACCACATTGTTTCTGACGGCTGGTCAGGCTCGATCCTGATCCGCGAACTGGTGGCGCTTTATCAAGCATTCGCCAACGGTCAACGCTCGCCACTGATCGATCCCGTCGTTCAATACGCAGACTTCGCTTACTGGCAACGTGAGTCGCTGCAAGGCGAGAAGCTCAGTACGCAACTCGATTACTGGCGCGGACAGTTGGCCGGTGCGCCCGCCGCGTTGGAGTTGCCGACGGACCGGCCACGTCCCTCGGTGCAAACTGTTCGCGGCGCGCACCAGGGCTTTCGCGTCTCCGCCGCGCTCACGAAGTCGCTGAAAGAGTTGGGCCAGCGCGAAGGTGCGACGCTCTTCATGACGCTCCTCGCAGCTTTCAACACGTTCCTCTACCGCTACACAGGACAAGCCGACATCGTTGTCGGAACTCCGATTGCGGGCCGTGGCCGCGTCGAGATCGAAGACCTCATCGGCTTCTTCGTCAACACCCTCGTGCTCCGCACAGATCTCTCGGGCCAACCTACCTTTCTGGAGTTGTTGGCGCGCGTGCGACAGACGGCGCTCGGAGCGTCGGCGCATCAGGACTTGCCGTTCGAGAAGTTGGTCGAGGAGTTGCAGCCGGAGCGCGATCTCAGCCGGACGCCACTGTTCCAGGTGATGTTCGTACTGCAGAACAAGGCCGAAGACGTTTATGAACTGAACCACCTGAAGGTGCAGGCTGAAGAGGTACAAACCGGCACGGCGAAGTTCGATCTCGAGTTGTTCTTCGAGGAACGTGAGGACGAGCTTGTCGGTACGTTTGAATATAACGCCGACCTTTTCGACGCGCGCACGGTCGAGCGCATGACGCAGAACCTCGAGGTGTTGCTGCGAGAGATAGCGGAGGATCCGAGGCAGCCGATTACGAGGATGCCGATTCTCTCTGAGTCTGAACGCCACCAGTTGCTGGAGAAGTGGGTTGACACTGTCAGCGAGTATCCGCGGGCCAGCGTCGTGACGGAGTTGTTTGAGCAGCAAGCGCGCCGCATGCCGGATGAGACAGCGGTGTCGTGTGGTGCGATGTCAGTCACTTACCGCGAGCTCAACCAACGCGCGAATCAACTTGCGCACCGTCTGATCGCTGCGGGCGTTGGCGCGGAATCAGTTGTCGCTCTACTTGCTGACCGCGACTGCAATTTTCTAATCGCGATTCTCGGCGTGTTCAAAGCCGGGGCAGCTTACCTGCCGCTCGATCCGTTGCATCCCGCAATCCGCCATCGTCAGGTGATCGAGCAAAGCCGTGCAGCGGTGTTGCTCCACTCGCGCGCGTTTGCGGGCGCAGTCGATCAGGCACTCGCAGGCGTTAATGATGATCGCCGCCCGCTGGTGCGGCCGCTCTGCGCGACTGATTGGGAAAACGGAATTGACGTAAGCGACGACGACCCGCCAACTCGTTGTAAGCCGCGCAACCTGGCGTACGTCATCTACACGTCCGGCTCCACGGGCCTGCCGAAGGGCGCGATGATTGAGCAGCGCGGAATGATCAATCACCTCTGGGCCAAGGTGCGCGATCTCGGATTGAATAGTGATGACGTAGTGGCCCAGACCGCGTCGCAGTGTTTCGACATTTCCGTCTGGCAGTTTCTCGCGCCGCTGATGGTGGGCGCGCAAGTGCGCATCGTTCCGGCGGAGCAGGCGATCGATCCCGTGGAGTTGCTGCGCGAAGTCCGTGACGGTGGCGTGACGGTGTTGGAGACCGTGCCGTCACTGCTGCGTGTGGTTCTGGACGAGGTCGAAGCCGAAGCGTCGGGCGGGCGATGGGCAGTCGCTTCGTGGAGCAGGCTTCGTTGGTTGATCGCGACGGGCGAGGCGTTACCGCTTGAGTTGTGCCGGCGTTGGCAGGAGCTTGCTAACACGGGCGCGCGTTTGCTGAACGCTTATGGACCAACCGAGTGCTCCGACGACGTCACGCATTACGAGCTCGGCGACCTGCGGATTGCGGGCCACTCGCGTGTACCGATCGGTCGCGCGATCGCGAACACGAAACTCTACGTGCTCGGCAAGCAATTGATGCCTGTGCCCCTTGGAGTGGCGGGCGAGTTGTATGTCGGTGGCGATGGCGTGGGGCGCGGCTATCTCGGTGCGGGAGCGGTGACCGCAGATACGTTTGTGCCTGACCCATTCGCCGCCGACGGGGGCGGCAGGCTCTACCGCACCGGCGACATTTGTCGCTACCTGCCGACCGGCGACATTGAATTTCTCGGGCGCGTCGATCAGCAGGTGAAGGTGCGCGGGTTCCGCATCGAGTTGGGCGAGATTGAAGCGGTGCTCGCCACGCACGAGTGCGTGCGTGAATGCGTGGTCGAGGCGCGAGGTGATGCCGCGCATGGTGAGAAGCGTCTCGTGGCTTACATCACGACGAACCCTGACGCCTCCAGCATTGGTCCAGTCACAACGCAGCAACTCTGGGAGTACGTGCGAGAGCGTTTGCCGGAGTACATGGCGCCTTCCAGCATCGTCCTGCTCGACCAACTACCACTGACGCCCAACGGCAAGATCGATCGCAAAGCATTGCCGGCGCCGGACTATGCGAAAGACCTGTTGGAAAACGCCTACGTCGCCCCGAGCACTGACACCGAGCGTGTGCTCGCGGAGATCTGGAGCCGTGTTTTAGGCGTCGAAAAGATTGGTGTCACCGACAACTTCTTCATGATCGGCGGTCATTCTCTGCTGGCGACGCAAGTGGTTTCACGAGTGCGTCAGAGTTTTGAAATCGAGATGCCGCTGCG